>NZ_QCZL01000026.1:0-61861 GCF_003634395.1 Yersinia sp. IP36721 | reverse complement strand
TTATATTTTATTAAAAAGCCATGTAACCAACGAACCAGGTCGGTTTTATCGGAAACTCATCCTCATTAATGGGTATTCACACTCGGCGGTAGCTCAAGAGCCAGGCTTGCATCCGGTGGGGCGTAAGGGGATAAAACGTGTCGCCAGTCGGGATGCTGAGGCCTCTGATACACTACCGGTCTCACTGCGAAGAGTAACAGACAGAAGATTTTTAACTGCTGGTCGAAAGTAATTACCATGAAAACCAATAATCCGGCGATAATCACTTATCACTTATCACTTATCACTTATCACTTATCACTTATCACTTATCACTTATCACTTATCACTTATCACTTATCACTTATCGGTCAGGATTGACCACTCACGAGCCATAAATTATTCTCAATAGCCTTCGTATATCGTGCTGATTACTCGGTTATTTAACATTATAAAGCGGTGATGAAGAGTTAGTTATCCTGCGGACATTTTAGGTAATGTGGCGTAATTCTCCCCAAAAGTACCTCGTTCTTAACAGTGAAAAAGTCAGCTGCGCTGAAGGCTATTTAGGCTTTTATCTTTATTATTACTGTCGGGTAGAATCAGCCCGTTTATAAATTCTCTCTACATTTTATCTGTATCAGTCTAACCCTCTGCACGACCGATTTTTATTTCGCTATTTTCGCACTGAATGAGATGGAAAAAGGCCCCGAAGGGCCTTGGTTTTTATTCTAGTACATTGAGATATTTGAAAAAAATAATGCTTAGTGGCCGCCGCTTTGAGAGGCGCCCAGGCCGGTTTGCGATCGAACGAACTGCGCTCTGAACAGCAGGCGCTCTTTCTTGCCGGTTTCTGAATTATCCGTGATAGAGAACAGCCATGTGCCGACAAAGGCTACAATCATTGAGAATAAAGCTGGGTATTCATATGGATAGATTGGTTCGGCGTGACCAAGAATCTTGACCCAAATGGTTGGTCCCAAGATCATCAGCACGACGGCAGTAATCAATCCTAACCAGCCGCCGACTAATGCGCCTCGTGTCGTCAGCTTGTCCCAATACATCGAAATGATGATTATTGGGAAGTTACAGCTGGCGGCGATTGAGAAGGCCAGACCTACCATGAAGGCAATATTCTGATTCTCAAACAGAATCCCTAAGCCGATTGCTACAATCCCTAATACCACCACGGTAATTTTAGAGACGCGTAATTCATCACGTTCTCGCGCTTTACCGTTCTTAATTACGCTGGCGTATAAGTCATGGGAAACCGCAGAGGCGCCGGCTAATGTTAGGCCGGCAACTACCGCTAGGATGGTGGCGAAAGCGACGGCGGAGATAAAACCAAGGAAGAAATTGCCTCCAACGGCGTTAGCAAGATGAACCGCCGCCATATTGCTGCCGCCTAACAGTGCGCCAGCCGCATCTTTAAAGGAAGGGTTTGGGCCAACCAGTAAAATAGCGCCGAAACCGATAATAAAGGTCAGAATATAGAAGTAACCGATAAAGCCAGTAGCGTAGAACACGCTTTTACGAGCTTCTTTTGCATCACTTACGGTAAAGAAGCGCATCAAAATATGTGGCAGTCCGGCTGTCCCAAACATCAGAGCCAGACCCAGCGATAGCGCAGATATAGGATCTGAAACCAATCCTCCGGGGCTCATGATTTTGAGACCGTTAGGGTGAACTTTGATGGCTTCGCTAAACAAAGTATTGAAGTTGAAGCCGACGGATTTCATGACCATCAGCGCCATGAATGTTGCTCCCGCCAGCAGCAAGACAGCCTTGATAATTTGTACCCAAGTGGTTGCCAGCATTCCGCCAAATAACACGTATAAAACCATCAGAATACCGACTAATACTACGGCCACATGGTAGTTCAGGCCAAAGAGCAGCTCAATAAGTTTACCTGCACCAACCATCTGAGCAATCAGGTATAAGGCAACCACAACCAGCGATCCGCAGGCTGATAGGGTACGAATTGGGCGCTGTTGCAAACGGTATGACGCAACGTCGGCGAAGGTATAGCGACCAAGATTACGTAGACGTTCGGCAATCAGGAACAGAATAATTGGCCAGCCGATCAGAAAACCAATGGAATAGATCAGCCCATCGTAGCCTGAGGTATAAACCAGTGCGGAAATACCGAGGAATGATGCGGCTGACATAAAGTCACCGGCAATAGCCAACCCATTTTGGAAACCGGTGATGCGACCGCCAGCGGTGTAATAATCTTGCCGGGAACGAGTGCGTTTCGAAGCCCAATAAGTGATATACAACGTAGCGCCAACAAAAAGTAAGAACATCACAATAGCTTGAATATTCAACGGTTGACGCTGAACTTCACCGCTGATTGCCTCTGCCTGTGACAGCGCAGGCAGAGCCAGTAAGGAAAGTGCAGACCAATGGCGGATCTTCATTGCTTCACCTCGCGAAGAATTTCTGCCGTCATGCGGTCGAACTCACCGTTAGCGCGGACAACATAAATACCGGTAAGAACAAAAGAAATTACGATTAAACCTATGCCGACCGGAATACCGCGCGTGATGCTGGCTCCTGCATATAGCGGAGTCCCCAGCCATTGAGGTTCAAAGGCAATGAGAAAAATAAAGCCAACGTAGAGTGCTAAGGTAATTGATGATAGCAGCCAGGCAAACCGGCCTCTCTTTTGTACCAACTCTTTGAATTTAGGATTATTTTCAATCTCTTGATAAATGCTGTCATTCATCAGAGTTCTCCTGTGAGGCATTAATTAAGTTGCCGCTCTCTGGCGGTGTAATTTATGACGTTGCTTGCATTGATTGTTTTTCTTCCAGTAATTTTTCTACTACGCTCGGATCGGCCAGCGTTGAGGTATCCCCTAGATTGCTGGTATCGCCCGCGGCAATTTTGCGTAATATGCGACGCATAATTTTCCCAGAGCGGGTTTTTGGCAATGAATCTGTCCAGTGCAGAATATCTGGCGTCGCGATTGGACCAATCTCTTTGCGTACCCAATTACGCACTTCGCTATAAAGTTCCGGTGTTGGCTCCTCTCCGTGATTCAACGTGATATAGGCATAAATTGCCTGACCTTTAATATTGTGGGGAACGCCAACCACCGCTGCTTCGGCGATTTTCGGATGAGAAACCAGCGCCGATTCTATTTCAGCGGTACCTAAGCGGTGACCGGAAACGTTGAGAACGTCATCCACGCGGCCAGTAATCCAGTAGTAGCCGTCTTCATCGCGACGGGCGCCATCTCCGCTGAAATACATACCTTTAAAGGTTGAGAAGTAGGTTTGCTCGAAACGATCGTGATCGCCAAACAGAGTACGGGCCTGACCCGGCCATGAATCGATAATCACCAAATTACCTTCGGCTGGACCTTCCTGCGGATTCCCCAGATTATCCACCAACGCTGGCTGTACGCCGAAGAATGGACGGGTAGCTGAACCGGCTTTCAGCTCGGTTGCACCTGGCAGTGGCGTAATCATGAAACCGCCGGTTTCGGTCTGCCACCAGGTATCCACAATTGGGCATTTACCGTTACCAATTTTGTTGTAATACCATTCCCAGGCTTCGGGGTTAATTGGCTCACCAACTGAACCCATCAGACGCAGCGATGTGCGCTTGGTGCCTTCAATCGCTTTATCGCCTTCGGCCATCAATGCGCGAATCGCCGTTGGAGCGGTGTACAAAATATTGACCTGATGCTTATCGATAACCTGACCTAAGCGGTTAACGCCTGGATAATTAGGAACGCCTTCAAACATCAAAGTGATAGCGCCGCAGGCCAGCGGGCCGTAAAGCAGATAGCTGTGACCGGTGACCCAGCCCACATCGGCGGTACACCAATAGATATCGCCCGGGTGATAGTCAAACACGTATTTGAAGGTCATGGCGGCATAAACCAGATAGCCACCGGTGGTGTGCAGTACGCCTTTAGGCTTACCAGTAGAACCAGAGGTATAAAGGATGAATAATGGATCCTCTGCATTCATCTCTTCAGCGGGACAATCCGCTGAAACGCCTTCAATCAGGTCATGCCACCATAAATCTCGACCTTCCTGCCAGTAGCCCGGTTTGCCGGTACGTTGGAAGACCACGACATTATTGATACTGGTGATAGCCGGATTTTTTAGCGCTTCATCAACGTTCTTTTTCAATGGAATAGCGCGGCCAGCGCGGATACCTTCGTCAGCGGTGATAACCAGTTTGGAGTTGGAATCAATAATACGACCAGCAACCGCATCCGGTGAGAACCCGCCGAAAATTACCGAGTGAACGGCACCGATACGCGCACAGGCCAGCATAGCTACCGCGGCTTCCGGCACCATTGGCATATAAATAGCCACTACGTCGCCTTTTTTTACGCCAAGTTTTTTCAATACATTGGCAAACTGGCAAACATCTTGGTGTAGCTGTTTATAACTGACGTTCTTGGATTGGGTTGGATCATCACCTTCCCAAATAATTGCGGTTTGCTCACCGCGCTCGGCCAAATGGCGATCCAGACAGTTAGCGGATAAATTTAGCGTACCATCCTCAAACCAACGAATACTGACGTGGCCAGGATCAAATGAAGTGTTCTTAACAATACTATAGGGTTTTATCCAGTCGATAATCTTGCCCTGTTCGCCCCAGAATGCATCGGGGTTTTGTACAGATTGTTGATAATAATCATGATATTGGGCTG
Source organism: Yersinia sp. IP36721 (assembly GCF_003634395.1). Lineage (NCBI taxonomy): Bacteria > Pseudomonadati > Pseudomonadota > Gammaproteobacteria > Enterobacterales > Yersiniaceae > Yersinia > Yersinia sp. IP36721. Next base: position 57,204 of record NZ_QCZL01000026.1, on the reverse strand, counting down.
GGTTGATCAGGGCATTTTCTGCAATTGCAGCGGGAATTGGGTGTTTAGGTAGTTGGCTCATATTTATTCTCCTTTAGATTGTTAATAATATGTCAACTAAAGGTTAATTATAGTGTTGGGCGTCGTTTTGTTTCTTTTTTGGGCGACAGATCACGCAGAAAAGATGTTGTTTTAGGGACTTACTTGATGTGCTGTGTGGTGTATCAATATCTCAATAGGGAAGGGATTTAATCGAGAATTGAAGTTTGATCAGATGAAATACTCCTGTGTGCCATTTATTTCAGCGAAAGAAGTATTACACCGTGATTGTGTATATAGGTGACTTCTTTGTTTGAATAACGATTAAGACAAAATCCATTCGCAATAATGGCAGGAAGTTTATCTAAAAATAATTCTGATAATGATTAGAGCAAGTCGATTATTAGATTTTTATTATTACTTAATAGTATTTAAAGTCAGTAGATATTCTTAATGGAAATAAAAAACGAGTTTAAGAATAACAGCATAGTTATGCAGCAAAGATTTGTTCGATTAATCATGATTTTTCTCATTTTTGAATGAATTTATTGGGGGCTTTGGTTGCAGAATACCTAAAATAGGTAGAAAATCGAAATACTGCCCATTTAACAAAATGCGAACAAAATAAGGCATTAAATACAACAAGCCGCTGATTTTATCGGCTAATTAATTTCGCCTATTTTTTATACCTAAGGGTGAAGTGCTTATTTGCTATGGTTTAAATTTATTATTTTAATAACAGTTGGTTATGGCTTATCACTCTTTGTTCCTACCAAAAGATACTCGGCGTAGTGGGTTAAGCCAGAGTAAACAAGGCTTGCAGAACAACGGGTTGAAATGATACTGATTGAAAAGGTGGACGGCTGGCGGGAGGCCGATCCGCGGATTTTATTAACTATAGCCCCGTATTTAATGATTAAGTATTCCATCTGAAGTGCATGTCCATCATGCGCTTTGGGGAATGCTTTGAGGGATTTTTTTGGGTATGAAAAGTGTAAAAATAAGTCTTGCTTGGCAAATCCTAATTGCGCTTGTATTAGGTATTCTGGTTGGTGCTGTTCTCCATAATCAGGCCGAGTCTCGTGATTGGTTAGTCAGTAATATTCTCAGCCCTGCTGGCGATATTTTTATTCGCTTAATTAAAATGATTGTGGTTCCTATTGTTATTTCAACGCTGATTGTGGGTATTGCTGGCGTTGGAGATGCAAAGAAATTAGGGCGAATTGGCCTGAAGACCATTATTTATTTTGAAGTGATCACCACTATCGCGATTATTGTCGGTATCACTTTGGCCAATTTTTTCCAACCGGGTCATGGCATCGATATGTCGACGCTAACCGCAGTGGATATTTCTCAGTATGAAAAAACCACGGCGCAGGTACAAAGCGGTAGCCATAGTCTGGTGAGTACCATTCTATCGCTGATCCCATCGAATGTTTTCTCCTCGATGGCCAATGGCGATATGTTGCCGATTATTTTTTTCTCGGTACTGTTTGGTTTAGGGCTGTCTTCTTTACCAAAAGAAACCAAAGAGCCGCTGCTTAACGTGTTCAAAGCCGTTTCTGAGAGCATGTTTAAAGTCACACATATGATCATGCGTTACGCCCCAATAGGTGTATTCGGCCTGATTTCCGTGACCGTAGCGAATTTTGGTTTTGCCGCCTTGCTTCCGCTCGCCAAGCTGGTGATATTGGTTTACGCCGCAATTCTTTTCTTTGCCTTGGTTGTGATGGGCGCAGTTGCCAGAGCCTGTAATCTGCGGATCTGGACGTTAATTCGCATTCTGAAAGATGAGCTGATTCTGGCTTATTCTACTGCCAGCTCAGAAACCGTTTTGCCGCGTATCATCGAGAAAATGGAAGCCTACGGCGCGCCAAAGTCGATTACCAGCTTTGTGGTGCCAACCGGCTATTCCTTTAATCTGGATGGTTCTACGTTGTACCAAAGTATTGCGGCGATCTTCATCGCGCAGCTATATGGTATTGAGCTTTCTATTGGTCAGGAAATCGTTCTGGTGCTGACCTTAATGGTGACTTCCAAAGGCATCGCGGGGGTACCGGGCGTGTCATTTGTGGTGTTGCTGGCAACCTTAGGCAGCGTGGGCATTCCATTAGAAGGTCTGGCATTTATTGCTGGTGTTGACCGAATTCTGGATATGGCGCGAACTGCGTTGAACGTTGTGGGTAACGCACTGGCAGTATTGGTGATTGCCAAGTGGGAACACCAGTTTGATCGGAAGAAAGCCCGAGAATATGAGAAATCTTTCTTCGCGGAACAACAAACTCCAGCTAGCCAAGGTTAGTTAACTCCTGTCTGGATCGAAGCCCGCGGTTTGCCGAATGTGCGCCGCGGGTTTTTTATACCGGCTACCCTATTTCTCTTCGATAAACCCGATTATTTAGCGTTCACGTTTCTGTTCTGCACCAATGTAACTTTCCTTTCTCAATAATAGATCTCCGCTCCACTGCGTGGCGGGAAAGACAAAAACCTTACAAACTATGCAGGATTAAATGTTCTGTGGGTTTAAATTGCCTTATCATTGCGAGTCTTTTTAACTTTTTATTCCATCGGCGATAACAAACCTCGCTGCGTGGGGGATGAATATTGCGTGGAGGAAGCATGACCTGGCAGTCGTTTAAATCCGAATATTTGGTGCGATTTTGGGCACCGCTTCCGGCGGTGATCGCCGCAGGGATCTTATCGACCTACTATTTTGGCCTGACCGGTACTTTTTGGGCCGTGACCGGAGAGTTCACACGCTGGGGCGGGCATGTAATGCAGTGGTTCGGCGCTAACCCGCAGGAGTGGGGCTACTTTAAAGTTATAGGTTTCGAAGGTACGCCGCTGGACCGTATCGACGGAATGATGATTATCGGCATGTTTGCCGGTTGTATCGCTGCGGCGCTGTGGGCTAACAATATTAAGCTACGTAAGCCCCAACACGGTATTCGAATTGCTCAGGCGCTGGTAGGTGGGATTATTGCCGGTTTTGGCGCTCGTCTGGCTATGGGGTGCAATTTAGCTGCATTTTTTACTGGTATTCCTCAATTTTCATTACACGCTTGGTTTTTTGCCCTCGCAACGGCGGCTGGCTCCTATTTCGGGGCAAAATTTACGCTGTTACCAATATTCCGCATTCCGGTGAAATTGCAGAAAGTCAGCGCAGCAGCACCGTTAACGCAAAATCCTCAGCGCGCAAAGCGCCGTTTCCGTCTGGGTATGGTGGTATTCGCGCTGGCATTATGCTGGGCGTTAACCGAATTATTCCAGGCGCCTAAACTCGGCATTGCTATGCTATTTGGCATTGGGTTTGGCTTATTGATCGAACGGGCGCAGATTTGCTTCACATCGGCTTTTCGCGATCTGTGGATTACTGGCCGTACCCATATGGCAAAAGCCATTATTCTCGGCATGGCGGTGAGCGCTATTGGTATCTTTAGCTATGTTCAACTGGGTGTTGCGCCGAAAATCCTGTGGGCAGGGCCAAATGCGGTCATTGGTGGCCTGTTATTCGGTTTCGGCATTGTGCTAGCTGGGGGCTGTGAAACCGGCTGGATGTATCGTGCTGTAGAAGGGCAAATTCACTACTGGTGGGTCGGTTTAGGCAACGTTATCGGTGCCACTCTATTGGCATATTACTGGGATGATTTTGCCCCAGTGCTCGTGACAAACCATGACAAAGTCAATCTGCTGGACACCTTCGGCCCAATCGGAGGGCTGCTGATAACCTATCTGTTATTAGGCATCGCTTTTGCCGCCATGTTGTGGTGGGAAAAACGCTTCTTCCGCAGTCGTAAAGCTGCCGCGCCAATTTTATCTAAGGAATCACTATGAGCACCCAACCGATAGTTCCAGATTACCGACTAGACATGGTCGGAGAGCCCTGTCCATATCCAGCAGTCGCTACGCTGGAAGCCATGCCGCAGCTCAAACCAGGGGAAATACTGGAGGTGATCAGCGATTGCCCACAATCGATCAATAATATCCCGCTGGATGCACGTAATTATGGCTATAAAGTGTTGGATATTCAGCAGGATGGGCCGACCATTCGTTATCTTATTCAAAGGTAGCTACGCCCTTGGCTTTGTTAGGTGACTGGCTACTGCGCGTGACCATTCTGGCCTTGCGCAGTGCTCACTAATAAGCGCCTTTAACGTTGTAGGCGATAGGGGCGATGACTTCGATAGTTCCGTTGTTTAGAATGTCTGCCGGTGGCGCGGGCATTGGCTGAGCGCGGGAAATCAACGTCATAGCTTCGCGGTCAAGAATTCTGGCGCCGGAACTGGTGATCAGCTCTGCTAATAACACTTTTCCTTTCAGATCAACCACAAAACGCACATGGCTCACCCCTTCCAAACGATAGCGTAACCCTTCTCGGGGATAACGTTTATAGCGATCGATATGGGCTAATACTTCCCCTTGCCATGCGGCTTTACCGTTGATTGCCGCGGAAGAAGCGCTGGAAAAGTTGGCGGCGTTTTTCTTGGCCGAACCGGGCAATGGGGCGCTGGTGGTTGATGCGGTATTTTCGGCTATGACCGGCAACGGGGTTTCGGTTGGTTTCGGTTTTACTACCGGTTTTTTCTTGCTATCGACTTTCTCCGGCCGAATCGCGTGAGTACCGCGGGGAGAAAGCGCCAGCTTCGGCTGCTCCAGCAACTCCTTTTTGACCGGCTGAACGTCATCAGGTGCCGCCATTTGCTGCAAAACACCTTGTGGTACGTCAGTTGGCGCGGTTTTAGCTTGCTGAAAAATCGCCATTTCTACCATTACCGCCGGTGGCAACGCGCCCTGAGGTGAAAGCCGATTCCACCAGCCCAGCATTAACACTGCGGCCAGTAAATGTAGCGCTAAGCCCAGCAGTAAACTGGCGGTCCAGCGGGTGCGCGGGTTGCCTTCCGGTGGTCCAAAAGTGTTTGGTGTAAAGTGAGCCGCTGCAGTGGTTGGGCCGTGGCTATGGGCTGGCTGTGGGTAGAATGATTTCATTACCGACTCCGCGAACGCCGTATTCTCGGCGTTATTTTATTGATTATAAACCATTTTTATAACTGGCTGCCCATGCCGTGCCGATGATATTTATCACTTTCCCTGCACTCAATAACACCGACAGCCAAGCTGCGGATTATACGTAACAATAAGCATATTGATAGTTATAGGCATTATCATTTGCATTTATTCCGAGTTTTGCTTATAACCGCCAGCTTCAGAAGAGCGGGGCCTACGAGTATCCGCCGAATCAGCAGAGAAAATTGTGGAACGCTATTTTACAGCCAGATGTGGGCAACCGGATTGATGTACCTGACGGCTTCAATACCTATGCTGGCCTGAACGGCACAGGTCAAAAGGACCGCGCGACTTTAACGGATGCATTCATGGATAAACCCCCATCAAACAGGGTGAGTTTGGCCTATCAGGCCACTTACGGTCAGTTGGTTAGCTTCTTTCGTAAAAGAGTGGATAACGCCAGCGATGCCAAGGACTTGTCACAGGACGTATTCACACTGTGGTTGAAACGTGCCAGGCAAACACCGGTGGAGCATTCGCGCGCCTTTTTGTTCAAAATTGCTCATCGGGTGCTTATCGATCATTGGCGTGCTACCGGAAAGCAGCGGCTATTATTGTCTGAAAATCATGAAGATAGCCTAGGTAGAGAGGAAGTTGCGCCGACAGAAACCGAACCGCAGCGTTTATTCGAACACCAACAGCGTTTAAATCGGCTGGAGGAAGCGTTGCAAAGCCTTTCTCCTCGTCGTCGGGAGGCTTTTTTAATGCACCGCTTTGACGGTTTATCGCAAATTGAAGTGGCCGAGAGAATGGGAATTTCTGTCAGTATGGTAGAAAAGCACATTGCCGGTGCCTTGGTGCATTGTAAACGCTACGTAGCGGAACAGGAGAGTGAGCACAATGACGGACGCTAGCCGCCTTCTGGAAACAGAAATCGACGAACAGGCTGCGCTGTGGTTTAGCCGCAGCCAGGGGCGTCGCCTTAACGATGCGGAACAACGGCAATTTCAGGAATGGTTACAGCGCTCTGCGGCTCACGCTGAGGCTTTTCGACAGATGCAGCAAATCTGGGGGGACTGTGCCCTGATTACGCGCCCGGCGAGTGCTGCGCAGCCTAAGGCAAAACCGAGCTGGTGGCGTCCGCTGCGCGCCTGTGCCGCTGGGGCTTTCTTTTTGCTTGCTCTGTGGTTGCCTGCCAGTCAGTTGCCGCTAGTGCTGATGCACGATATTCATCTGCAAACCGATAATTATGCTCGTGAAGTGGTGCTGTCCGACGGCAGCCGCGTGCATTTGAATCGATATACTAAAATGCGTGTTCACTACGCTAGGAAAAAACGCCAACTCTGGCTGGATCATGGCGAGGTGTATTTGCAGGTGGCGGCAAATAAGCAGCGACCTTTTTTGGTCTATGCCGGAGAAAGTCAGGTGCGGGTCGTGGGAACCGAATTTGACGTCCGCTATGACGCTGATGAAATGGGGGTGGCGGTACGCCAAGGTACTGTAGCGGTCACCGGGCGGCCATCTATGGAAACCGTGATGTTGCATGCCGGAGATTCAGCGCGCTTGCTGAAAGGGGAAAACGATCTACAGCGAGGTCAGCGGCAGGTGAATGAAGTCGGCGAATGGCGTAGTGGGCAAATTTCATTCCGCAATCGGCCATTGGGCGAGCTACTGAAAGAGTTGGCGCGCTATCGGTCAGGAAAAATCGAGTTGACCGACGGGCGCTTGGCATCGCTGCCGGTTTCAGGTTCGCTGGATTTAGCTAATCCGGATGAGTTCTTAAACGCTTTACCGCTGCTTTTGGCGGTGAATGTTGTACAGGACGCTCAGGGTAACGCGTTGATTTTGCCGCGCCCGCAGCAAAAGTAAAAAATAATTCATTTCATAGGTGAGGATAATTCTCATTCTCTCGTCTTCCCTGATGCCTCTGCCCATTGGCAAGGCATTTTTATTTTCTAGGGAAGAAATTGCGAGATGACTTACAACAAAAAGAAACCTTCTGGGATGCCTGTTCTTTCTGCCCTGGCGCTGGCAACGCTGCTGATGAGTCAAGGGGCAGGCGCCGCCGATTTACAGCTCAATATGGCGGAGCAACCGTTAGCCAACGCTATTGCCAATGTGGCGCAGCAAGGCCAACTGCATGTGTTATTCGATGAATCCGAGCTGCGTAACCTGCGAGCGCCCGCTCTGCATGGTAATTACAGCCCGCAGTCTGCGTTGCAGCAATTACTGGCGGGCAGCGGCCTGGAGTTGGTTAGCAGCGGTAGCGGTTTTGTTATTCGTCCACCGACGATGAAAGGTGCTAACACCGGCGCTATTATTCTTCCGACTACCTCTGTGATGGGGGAAACCAGCGGTCGGGCAGCGGATAATCTGATGTCAGCCCCGCAGGTGATTACTTCGGAAGAGATTCGCCAGCGCACTACCGGCAACGGTAACATTACCGAATTATTGCGTACCAATCCGGCGGTACAGTTTTCTAACAGCGGTAACACCAGTCTCAATCAAGGGGAAATCAAGCCGAGTGCGATTTCTATCCACGGTTCTTCCAGCTACCAAAACAACTACAAACTGGATGGCGTGAGCTTTAACAACGACGTCGATCCGGCCAGCAGTGGCAATGGTGAAACCACGACCCGCGTTGACAGCAGCGATCAGGGGATTTATCTCGATAGCCGTTTAATCGACAGCGTGACTGTGTTCGATAACAACATTCCGGTGGAATATGGTGGTTTTACCGGCGGTACGCTGGATGTCACCAGCCGTCGCTGGCGTGGTGATAACAGCGCACATTTATATTTCCGCGAAACCCGTTCGGCGTGGAACAAGGTGTTTACCGATCCCGGCACCGCTTTTGACAGCTCAAAGAATGACACCAGTCGGCCAGATCGCTTCCAGCCGAAATACAGTAAACAGAACTTCGGGGGTTGGTTTGAAGCGGGCATAACCGATAATCTGGGCGTAGTCTTTTCTGCCTCGCATCGTATTTCGGATATTCCGACTTATACCAGCGGCGGCAGCGGTTTACAGATAGGGCCGAATAATGAGCTGGAAGGCGTCTCAATGGACGGCGGCTACCGCAGCCAGAAACGGGTGTCTGATAACTATTTCGCCAAGTTCTCATGGGATGCCAATGAGCGTACCAGCCTGCATTTATCCGGCAATTACTCGGCCTATACCAGCTCGCTCTTTTCCAGCAGCGTAATCAATTCAGGCTACGATAACGATCATAATGGCTTGAGCACGACGTTGCAGTTAGAGCACCGCTTTGATTTTGCCAACCTGGATTTAACCGCCGGTTACCAAAAGCTGGTGGATGAGCGCACCAATGATGTGAAAGATTTCTTCGCCCTGGAAGATTATTCAAACTGGCCGAATACGGGTTATTACAACAATGGCGGGCAGGGGGACTTGATCACCCGACAAAACAGTGCCACGGCGAAAGGGGTGCTGCGCTTTAATCAATTTGAGACGCTGGGGATGTTCCACTCGCCAAACGTTGGTTTTGAAGTTAATAAAACCGAGGCGCGCTATCAACGGGATCGGGATTACTACCGCTATCGGTTCTACGGATCGCCAGACTGGCTTACTTCAGATACTCAGCCCAGCAATATCACCCGCTTTCGCGCGGGAACCTATAAAGCGGATTACACCAGCTACGCCCTGTTCCTTGACGACAGCATGCAGTATGGCCGTTTGACCGTGCGTCCGGGCGTACGTGTGGATCGGGATGATTTTGTCGGCCAGACCAATATTGCTCCGCGTTTGAGCAGCAGTTTGGATATTTTCGGAACTGGTAATACGGTGCTGATCGCTGGGGCTAACCGTTACTATGGTCGTTCAATGCTGACCTATGCGCTGTATGAAGCGCAAAACGCCGGTATGCAGAATTGCTACTACGACTGTCACCTCGATCCCAATCAGGTTGAGTGGGGCGACGTGAAAGATTTCGAAGGTATCGATAAACTTTCAACGCCTTATAACGATGAGTTAAGCCTCGCTCTGCAACAGCAAATCATGAAAACCCAGTGGCGTTTGCAATATGTTCACCGCGAAGGTTATGACGAGGTACGCAGCCGTACTAAGTATCCGAACAGCGGTAATAGTTTGCAGTCGCGCATTCGTACCTTTGATAACGGCGGCCGCAGCAGCAACGATACGGTTTCACTTTCCGTGAGCAACAATCAGCCGTGGGAAACTGGTGCGTTGTCTCATGCTATGACCGGTTCCCTGAGCTGGCAGCAAAGTAAGAGCAATACGCCGAAAGATCAGGGTTACGCTTTCTTCGACCCAAGCACCAAGCTGGATTCGGATAAAGTCTGGTACGACGGCAAGGTGATTAACGCTTCCGATTTACCCTCCACCAACTTTAACTCGCCGTGGCGCTTCAATCTGGAGCTGACCAGTGATTGGCAGGAACACAACCTGACCTTCTATAACCTGCTGCAATGGCGTGGCCCGCGGGATCAGGCGGTACGCTACCAGCAAGATTATTACACCGATCCGACCACCGGTTCGCAGATGTTGAAGTACGAGAAGACCCACTTTGCCAGCACCTACCGCTGGGACACCAAAGTGACCTGGAAACCTGATTTTGCCTATGGTGCGGGGATCTCGGTCGAGGTGAATAACGTACTGAACAAACGCAACGTGGCGGACACTTTTGTGTATGAAGACAAGGTGTTGCACTCCTATGAACCGGGGCGCCAGTTCTGGCTGCAACTGAGTTACGACCTGTAATTATGTTGAGAAGTCACTGAACGCAGTCGGGCGGCTTAGGCAGCCAGACGTTTTGGTTTTTAGGTCAGTACAAGATCGGTTGATTGATGAAAACGTTAAAACAGTTCTGTTATCTCGCTAGGCCTTTTTGGGGCGTTGGCACCGCATGGTTTGCCTGGTTGCTATTGGCGATAGTGCTGGTGCTCAGCCTATCATCGGTTTGGTTTAATGTGCGTCTTAACCAGTGGAACGGCGATTTTTACAATGCGCTACAGCAGCTAAACAGCCAGGCTCTCTATCAGTTACTCCAGCATTTTATCGTGCTGGTTAGCGCTTTGATTCTGGTGGTGGTGTTTGCGGATTATTTGAAGCAACGGCTAATCATGCGTTGGCGTATCGGTATGACCGAATATATTCTGGCACGCTGGCTTTCTCGCAACGGGCAACACTATGCACTGAAAATCAACGCATTGGAGCCAGATAACCCAGACCAGCGAATTGCCGAGGATGTGCGTTTGCTGATTGAATCTAGCCTGCGTCTGTTGATTACCTTCCTGCATTCCATGCTGACGCTGGTGTCGTTCGCCGCCATTTTATGGCAACTCTCTGGCAGCCTGAATTTTTCCCTGTCGTCCCACAGTTTCACCCTTCCTGGTTACATGTTCTGGGTGTGTATTTTCTACACCTTGATTGGCATTGGCCTGACCCACTGGATCGGCTATCCGCTGCGTCAGCTCAATATGGAAAAACAGCGTCGTGAGGCCGATTACCGCAGTGGGCTGATTGCCCGACGGGAAGCCAGCGACGCTATTGCTGGCCAACGCGGCGAATTGCACGAGCGAGCGGCTTTGCTACAGCGTTTTCACGCCATTGCCGATAACTGGTATCAGCTGATTCGCTATGAGAAAAACCTATCGTTCTTCACCGTCGGTTATCAGCAGCTTAGCGCATTGGCGCCGATTTTTTTCGCGTTACCAAAATTCCTCGCCGGTGAACTGTTATTGGGCGGATTGATGCAAATCCGTCAGTCATTCGCTCAGGTGGCGGGTGCTCTAGGCTGGTTCATTTTCTCCTATCGGGACATTGCCGCCTGGCAGGCCACCGTAACCCGATTGTATAACTTTGTGGTGCTGCTGGAAGCGGAGCCGTCCAGCCCGGTAGAAACGGCTTCGGACGACGCGATGCCGCTACGGGCCAGCTTGAATTTACAAACTGCCGATGGAAATTCACTGCTGCGAGGCATCCTCGTAGAGGCTGCGCCAGGTAGCCTGACGCTGATTCAGGGACGATCCGGCATTGGTAAATCCACGTTATTACGTGCATTCAGCGGCCATTGGCCACATTACCGCGGGCAGATTACCCGCAGCGCCAGCGTGAGCTGGCTGCCGCAGCGGTTATATCTGGCGCATGAGCGATTGGACGATTTACTGGCATATCCAGCGGATCGCAGTGCTTTTAGCGATGAACAGTATCGGGACGTCCTGACACAGGTTGGTTTGCCGCAGTTCATTTATCAATTGGCCTTATCGACGGCGTGGCAACAGCGCCTTTCCGGCGGCGAACAGCAGCGGCTGATGTTTGCCCGTTTGTTATTGAATAAGCCAAGGTTGATTTTGTTGGATGAAACCACCTCGGCGCTGGATGCATCCAGCGCGCGCCATCTGCTGCGGTTGCTGCGTTCGGCGTTGCCGCACAGCGCCATTTTACTGGTAAGTCACCAGACATTCCTGGCCGATCTCGCCGACCATCGCTTGTACCTGGATGTAAAATCTGTTTTTTCTCAAGGAGTTGCTACACCATGTTTAACCGACTAGTGCTTGTGTCGCTTGTCTGCGTATTGTTGGGCTGCGCGCCGACAACCCGTGAAACCGAGCTATCTGACGGGCAGTCTTTGCCGATTCGCAGTGATGTGCAGCACTTCACGCTGGATAACGGCCTACAGGTTTATTTGCTAGCGCGATCGCAGCCGGGCGTGGAAATGCGGCTGCTGGTGAACAGTGGTTCATTGCAAGAGAGTGAAAAACAGCGTGGTTTAGCGCATTTTGTCGAGCATATGGCGTTCAAAGGTACGCGTAATTTCCCCGGCACCTCCAGTTTTAAATCACTAGAAAAACAAGGTATTACCTTGGGAAGTCACGTTAATGCAGTGACTAGTCTGAATGCCACGACTTACAAGCTTTCTCTGCCTAACGCAGAGGAAAAGCAAATTCAGCTCGGGCTGCGGATTTTGTCCGATTGGGCGACAGGTATCAGTTTTGAACCCGAAGCTTTTGATAAAGAGCGGCCAGTGATTGTGGAGGAGTGGCGTTTGCGTCAGGGCGTGGGTTTCCGTATTAACCAGTCACTGGAGCAACTACGGTATTACGGTAGCCGCTATGCACAACGCGATCCTATTGGTTTGCTGGATGTGGTACAGCAGGCTCCGGTATCTGAAGCCGTGGCTTATTATCAACAATGGTATCAGCCGCAGCGAATGGCTCTGGTGATTGTCGGAAACTTCAAATCTACGGAAGTGCGTAAACAAATTACTGGGTTATTCTCCGTTCCTGCTACCCAGCCGTTGGCTCAGGATAATCCAGATTGGAAGAAATTTGCGCCTCAGCCTGGCATGTTAATCAGTGAATTATTCGATGCAGAACAAGGCTCGCGCATTATTCAGTTGGGGTTACAGCGTGATTTGCCGGTTTCCTTAAATAGCGCTAACGGTCAGTGGCGAGATTTGCTGGATACTTTGTGGCTGACCATCTTTAACCAGCGCTTATCATTGCTGGTGGATAACGAGATGCTCTCGGTTGCCAGCATTAATCAGCAGCCCGCTTTGCTGGATAATCAGCGTATTCAGCATTTATTAATCGCTCGCCCGCAGGGGAGTGATTACAACGGAACGCTGAAACAGCTATTTACCGAGCTACAGCGCATGGCCAGCACGCCGGTGAGTGCAGAAGAACTGAATGCAGCGCGTCAGCAAATATTAACCAAACTGCGTCAGCAGGCTGCCGGTGAAAGCCGTTATCAGCCTGGTTATCTTGCAGATAATCTTACTACGGCGGTTGAACTCAATTTACCGATGCTGGATAAACAGCAGCAGCTAGCAATGACGGAAACCTGGCTGGCCGCGATTGGCCCGCAGCACGTTCAGGCGCAGGTGGCGGAATTGCTGGATACCGCTTCAGTACGATTAGCTTTAATTGGCCCAGATATGGATAAAAAACAGGTGGATAGTAAAGCTATCGCGGCGTTGTGGAACGCAACTCGTCAAACCCAGCTGGGCGCTTTCACCCTAAAACCCAAAGCGGTGACTTTAACGCTAGATACGCCGGTGGCCGGGAGGGTTGTACAGCGCCAGATTTTGCCTATCGCCAATACACAACTGTGGACGCTGAGCAACGGAATGCGGGTGATCGTTAAATCGGACGCGGGAATGAAAGATAATGTGCAGATTTCATTACGTATTCCCGGTGGGCGTTCGTTGGAAGATGAGAATGAGGTCAGTGAGGTTAGCTGGGCGATGCGCTTACCGGAAGCCAGCGGTTACGGAAAATACAGCTCGCGCCAGTTGGCTCAACTGAGTAAACAGCAGGATTTGGCGCTGACGCCTTACGACGAGATGTTATTCCACGGTTTACGCGGCTCTGCGCCAGCGGCACATTTGGAATCCCTATTGCAATTGCTGCACTTGAAAATGACTGCGCCTCAGTTTTCCGGCGAAAAGCTGGAGCGGCAGAAGCAGTCCTATGCTTTGGGCATTGATAAGCAACCGGTAGAGCGCCGTTTTCTCGATAGCATGACTCAGGAAGGCTATCAACATGGGGATCGCTTATTGGTGACAGCTAACGGGCCGTGGCGCGACTTTAATATAAAAGGGCTAGAGCAACGCCATCGTCAGCTATTTTCCGCCACGCAGGATATGACACTAACTATTAGCGGTTCTTTGGATGAAGGGAAGTTGCAAACGCTGGTGGAACGTTGGATGGGAAGTATTCCTGCTACCGAGCAGCGACTACATTGGCGTGATTTGGGCATTAAGCCGCTGAATCGTGCAATGTCGAAGGACTACCCATTAGCCAGTAGTCCTAAGACTATGGTTAGTATGCAATTCTCATCGTATGCGGTCTGGTCACAGCCGAATCAGCTAGCCTTACAACTGATGGATAAAGTGGTTTCTCTACGCTTGCGCTATGCGCTGCGGGAACAGGCCAGCGGCGTTTATACTCTGGGCTTTAGCCAAATGGTAGCCAAGTTGCCAACGCCTTATTATTTGGCTCGATTGAACTTTACCTCTGCGCCAGAAAGGGCAGAAGAAATGGCGCAGTTGGCGCAGAAAGTGCTGAAGCAGGTTGCAGAAGAAGGAATCAGTCCGCTAGAGCTGAGTAAAGCCAAAAAAGCTTGGCGAATTGAGCAGGAAGAAGGGCGAAACAGTGCAAGTTATTGGACTGATGCCTTGGCTCAGGTTGGTAGTGATGACGGCAATTTCGCCCTGCTGGCTCAAGAGGCAGAGCAGTTGGAAGCGGTGACGCCAGAACAGGTCAATGCACTAGCCGCTCAATGGTTAGGAAGAAACCCAAAAATATTTACCCTAAGCCCAGCGAAGTAATTTCATCGTCGGTTAGCCACCTTCTTTGAAGGTGGCTTTTAATGTGCGAAAAACCTGCGAATAAATAAAAAAATTCGCCTTGGAAAATAGACGTCATATATAAAAGGTTAGAAATCATCCGTATTTATTACTTTAACGACTAAAACGTCGAATAACGGAGGAAAAACTCTCGCTACGTATTTTTGTCACTTCATTTGGCCATAGTGGATTGACCGGAATGTAATAGTTTTCGTTTTTAGCGGCGATGATCAACTCCTTAAATTCATCTATATTTTTTATCACGCAAATATCATTCAATTTTCCTAGTGGCTTTGGTAGCACGAAGGTCGCGGGGAAATTTGCCGCTATGTCGCTTGCCGGGCTGCCTGCGTCAGTGCTGTGATGGACAACCGGTTCACCCTCGCCCACCATAGCTTTATTTATAAGTGGTATCATTGCGCGGATTCGCGGTGAGACATTGCCAATATTGCTGTCTTCCCGCTCATAAAATTTAGCGGGATCAAGATATTCCGCCTGAAAATATTTATTAACTACCTCGCTATGACGACGACGCTTATAAACATCCATGTTTCGTTTGAATACATCGTGGGAAACCTCTTTGATTAGGAGATTATCTTTAGCCCCGTACTCTTGTAAGTGTGGTGCAATCATCAATAAATCGTAATCAGCGGTCAGCGGTTTTTTATTTTCACCGGGCGGTGCCAGCACCTCAATGGTCTCTCCATGATGTTGAACTAAATATAAATCCGCATGTTCTTTTACTGGTATCAGCTCAAATTTATACAGTTTTCCACTGGGGGTTCGGGCATCCAGCGCAATGGGGAAACCATTAGCATCTATCTGAATATCAACCATATTTCTCTTCATCAAGATATCTAACCTTGCTGCAGTTATTTCCAGCGGTACTTTTTGCGCGTGGCCTTCGTCAATGCAGGCTTGAATTTGTTGATTAAATAACGCAATTTTATCTGGCTTATCTACCAGTTTGCTCAGCTCCTGCTTAACGCAGATAAATGCAGCCTGAGGGCCCCAGTTAGCACTTTTTCCCTTAATATGAAAACCCTTGGTTGGGTATCCATTTTTGATCAGGTCTGTTGCCATAACATCCACGGGCCTGATACCTATCAGACAATTATTTTCTTGAGCAAATACCTGTAATTTAATTAGATGCTCAGGCACTATACCTATGCAGCCTTGATCACAAAGCGTTTTTATTTCTTCTAGTCTGGGTATATCAAATTTAGATATTGAAGATGCAGATGCATTTCCTCCTGAAATAAGAGATTCTGACTTAGGCAACGACCAGTTTTGGGGTGCTTTATAAGTATTGTTTACAAGCATTAGTTTTCCCATCGGTTTCTATCGTTATTAATAGTGCCTATTCTCTCTTTTATTTGTATTTTATTTTTATGTTTTTCGCTCATTTATGCTTATGATAATAATGTGTTTAATTTTATTATTCTTACAGCGTTTTTAAATTAATTGTGAAAAATGTAATTTACATTACTTTTGCGGTGGTTATCTGTTGTTGGTGATTAATTTTATTTTGATATATTTATTATCTTAAGTTAAGCGTTGTGTAATTTGGTAAGTGAATGAATAAAAGCGAATAGGCATGTTTTTAGTATTGCTCTTGATTTATACCGTGCTATTTCCGTTGTTTTTACATGTGACGATATGTGTTTTACTGAAAAATTTTATGAATAATGAAGTGATCGTTATCACATTTTATTATCTATCCGACTTTATGGTTAAAACTGTAGGTTTGTTATATTTAAACATAAACACAACCATTTATTAACATTGAGTGAGGCATAGCGATAAAATATTATGATAGTAAAAAACTTTGGCCTGACGGCTTTGATTTTCATTAAATTTATTCTTATTCCTTACCTCATGGCTCTCTTCCGCTGCTTTCCTGTCTATTTTATTTGGTTATAAACGTTTT
This sequence comes from Yersinia sp. IP36721, assembly GCF_003634395.1. Taxonomy (NCBI): domain Bacteria; kingdom Pseudomonadati; phylum Pseudomonadota; class Gammaproteobacteria; order Enterobacterales; family Yersiniaceae; genus Yersinia; species Yersinia sp. IP36721. The sequence continues at coordinate 40,921 of NZ_QCZL01000026.1, read as the reverse complement.
TTAAGTGAAATTTAATTCCCCTCACCTTTTCAGATAAATAAAACTAATTTCTCTCTTAATGTCGACTCCGTTGCATTTCTTGAAATAAACCACTGTTCATTAGATATCAACCGCTTCTTTTTGCTATTTCCGTCACATTAATCCAGTTTTTCGTGCCGTAGCATCCAGCCCTATTATATATATTATTCTTTGAATTATTATTGATCAGGGCTATAAACATGAAAATTTACAATGACTTAAAAATGACGATTAACGACGTGATTAGCGCGCAAAAAAGATTAAAGGGGCATATCTATAAAACCGGTCTGGCGAGATCAAATTACCTTAGCGAGCGTTGCCATGGTGAGATTTACCTCAAATTTGAAAACATGCAGCGTACCGGTTCATTTAAGATTCGCGGGGCATTTAATAAACTCAGTTCACTTACTGAAGAAGAAAAAAAACAGGGTGTCGTTGCCTGTTCCGCAGGGAACCATGCACAAGGCGTTTCTTTATCTTGCGCCATGTTAGGCATTAACAGCAAAGTTGTTATGCCAAATTGTGCGCCGAAATCAAAAATTGCGGCGACCAGTGAATATTCTGCTCAGGTGATACTGCACGGAGAGAACTTCAATGACACCATCGCCAAAGCCAGTGAAATTATTGAATTGGAGAATAGAATTTTCATTCATCCCTTTGATGATGAAAAGGTGATTGCCGGCCAAGGGACCATTGGTTTGGAAATACTCGAAGATCTTTACGATGTCGATAATGTGATTGTTCCTATTGGCGGTGGTGGTTTGATTGCCGGTATTGCTTTGGCGATCAAATCAGTCAACCCGACTATTAATATTATCGGCGTACAATCGGAAAACGTTCATGGCATGGCGGCCTCTTATTATAACGGTAGTATTACCAATCATCGTAAAACCTCAACATTGGCCGATGGCTGCGATGTCGCGCGCCCAGGTAATGCAACCTTTGAAATAGTCAAAGCGCTGGTTAATGACATTGTCTTGGTCAGCGAAGATGAAATAAGAAGAAGTATGATCGACCTTATTCAACGTAACAAAATCATAACCGAAGGTGCAGGGGCATTAGCATCAGCGGCATTACTGAGCGGAAAGTTAAAAGACTATATCACCGGCAAAAAGACCGTCAGCATTATATCAGGCGGCAACATTGATTTATCACGAGTATCACAAATTACGGGGTTAAGCAGTATTTCGTAAAATATCTTAATAAGGAATTTATTAATGGATATCGATAATGCTATATCAACACCAGTCAAAACAAAAACGTGGCGTAAGTCAGATACAACCTGGACTTTAGGATTATTTGGCACCGCGATAGGCGCAGGCGTTCTATTTTTCCCTATTCGTGCAGGTATTGGCGGGCTTATTCCAATATTAATCATGTTGCTTTTGGCTTATCCAATCGCTTTTCTTTGCCACCGCTCATTGGCTCGCTTGTGTTTGTCAGGAAAAAATTGTTCAGGGGATATTACTGAAACGGTTGAAGAGCACTTCGGTAAAACCGGCGGCGTCGTTATTACCTTCCTTTACTTTTTTGCTATCTGCCCACTTCTGTGGATTTACGGCGTTACTATTACCAACACCTTTATGACCTTTTGGGAAAATCAGCTTCAGTTGGTTCCGCTAAACCGAGGTTTGGTGGCGTTAGGATTACTGCTATTAATGTCCGCAGTGATTTACTTTGGCAAAGATCTCATGGTTAAGGTCATGAGTTTCCTGGTATTTCCATTTATTGCCTGCCTGGTACTTATTTCAGTTTCGTTGATTCCTTACTGGAATACCTCGGTTATTGAGCAGGTGGGTGTCAATGATATTTCTCTGTTCGGACATGACGGAATACTGGTAACGGTGTGGCTGGGTATTTCCATCATGGTGTTTTCCTTTAACTTCTCACCGATCGTTTCTTCTTTTGTTGTATCAAAACGTGAAGAATATGAGCCGGAATTCGGTCGTAGTTTTACTGAGAAAAAATGTTCTCAGATTATTAGCAGAGCCAGCATGTTAATGGTCGCGGTTGTTATGTTCTTTGCTTTTAGCTGCTTATTTGCGCTATCGCCTCAGAATATGGCAGAGGCCAAGGTACAGAATATTCCCGTACTGTCCTATCTCGCTAACCATTTTTCCGCCATGGCGGGAGGCCAGTCAGCTTTCTCCGTTACGCTGGAGTATGCCGCTTCGTTGATTGCGCTGGTTGCCATTTTTAAATCTTTCTTTGGGCATTATCTCGGCACGCTAGAAGGCCTAAATGGTTTGATTGTTAAATTTGGTTATCAGGGTGATAAAACCAAAGTTTCCAGCGGTAGGTTAAATCTGATCAGCATGGTTTTCATTATGGGATCGACCTGGATAGTGGCATATATCAATCCCAATATCCTCGATTTGATTGAAGCCATGGGGGCACCAATTATCGCCTCATTGCTGTGTCTGCTGCCGATGTATGCCATCCATAAACTGCCAGCGCTGGCTCGATTCAGAGGTCGCCCAGAAAACTACTTTGTCACTCTCGTCGGTCTACTGACCATTCTTAATATCGTCTACAAATTAGTTTAAGTATGGCGCTAAAAGCCCTCAACTTGCCCTCAATAATACATGGGCGGAGTAATGACATGACTTTAAACCCTACGGTTCTGGTTATTAACAGCGGTTCATCATCGATTAAATTTTCAGTCCTGAACCTGAGTAATTGTGAAGCCATCACGTCAGGAATTGCAGACGGTATTGGTTCCGAAGCCTCTTTTTTAAGAATTGATAAAAACGCCAAGATTCAACTGGGTAAAGGCAATTATGCTGATGCGTTGACAGCTATTTCCGATGAGTTAGCAAAGTGCGGACTGGATAAATCTATTGTCTTAATCGGCCATCGTGTTGCCCATGGCGGTGAAATATTCAGTGAATCAGTGTTAATTAACGATCGCGTCGTTGATGAGATAAAAAAAGTTTCACCACTGGCTCCTCTACATAACTACGCAAATTTGCATGGTATTGAGGCTGCACGTCAGCTATTTCCAGGCATCAGGCAGGTGGCCGTTTTTGATACAGGTTTTCACCAAACGTTGAAACCGGAGGCATATATTTACGCGCTGCCTTACCGTTATTTTCGCGAGCAAGGTGTCCGACGCTACGGTTTTCACGGCACGTCTTATCGCTATGTGGCGAGTAAAGCCGTTGATATTCTCGGATTTGATAAGCAGGACTATGGTCTGATTATTGCGCACCTCGGCAATGGTGCATCTATTTGCGCCATTCAAGATGGTAAAAGCGTAGATACATCAATGGGAATGACGCCGTTGGAAGGTTTAGTTATGGGAACTCGTAGCGGTGATGTGGACTTCGGGGCACTAGCTTATCTGGCGCATCGAACCGGACAAAATATGGCGGATTTGGATCATGTATTAAACAAGGAATCCGGGCTTTTGGGCATTTCTGGCTTATCCGGCGACATGCGGGTTTTAGAGAAAGCCTATCGTGAAGGGCATGCGGGGGCACGTTTAGCGATAAACGTTTTTGTACATCGGCTTGCCAAACATATCGGCGGACACGCCAGTTCGCTGCGGCGGTTTGATGCTTTAATCCTGACTGGCGGCATGGGTGAAAATTCGGCGTTGATCCGTCAGCTAACATTGGAGCATCTGGCCGTTTTTGGTTTTGAGACCGATTCAGCGAAGAATGCTCAATTACAGTGCGGTGCTACTCAGGTTATTACCACTAAGGCGTCGAAAGTCATCGCCGCTGTGATTCCGACTAATGAAGAGAAAATGATTGCGCTTGATGCTATCCGTCTTGGTTATGTACAAAGAGAGGTAGAAACCGTAGAGGCAGCTTGTTAAACGCGTGAGAGACAATTTTCTGCTGGTTTATATCTGAATTTAGGGGCGATTTAGCGTTCAGACAGGTAAAACACGGCGGAGATACCGCGCTTGGGCTTTTCCTCCAACGTTCCGTCATTTCCACTGACCCTCCTTATTTCTGGAGGGTTTTTTTGTTTTATAGCTCTGAGGCGTCAACAGCCGTATTGCAGAGTTTACCAGCGATGTGCTTATCACTGCTTTCTGGTCGATGAAGTTTGTATTTATAACGAGAGTCAGTTAAAAACAGTAGCTCATTTGGATTGATAGACAGGCTTGCTATTCAGGCTACCGAACTTTATTGTCACTTATTGATAACCACTTTTATTTTTTAAATATAGCAGCTAATAACATTTTTTATTTATTGAAAATATTGAGTGTATTACCGGTAGTAATGCTGTGGGAAGAAAGAGTAAATGCGGTATTTAAGGCTGCCTGATAAACCGCTAACATAATTATTTATTCGATTTATAATACGAAGTAGAGAGTTTTTGCTTCATGACAATATATTGGTTTTTCTTTTAATCAACAGGGAATCTCATGTCTTGATATGACCTATGCAAAAAAATTTTTATTAAAAGTTTTCCTGACATTTTTTATTGGGTATAAGTCAATATTCATCTGGGAATCAAAGTCTCGGACGTTATTGCTGTGGCTGGATACTCTAAATCTTATTTTGACTTGAAGGCCAAAGCGAAATAGGCATGAGCTTATCCAAATATAGACGGTGGAAAAGACTTATTTTATCCGCGGATAAACGGGTAGAGACAAATCTGAGAGTGAGTGAAATCAGCCAGGATATGGCGTTCCCTAGTCAGAGTACTTTCTGCCAGGATTTTAAAAGTTATTTCAATATGTCGCCAACTCAATACCGTTCAGAAAAGAATGGGCTTTATCAATGGCATTAATGGTTTCATAGATGCAAATATATAGACTACATATTGCTGTTACAGTATCTGTATTTCCAGATAGTAGAGTTCTTAATTCTGCTGAATTAAAAACCAATATCTATTGGGTCACTCTGAAGTAGGTTCAGTGTCGATAGAGTAATTGGCGGACTCGGACAACGCCGCTAGGCGGCTTTGAACGTCGCTTGCGACGGCCCCGCAGGGGTGAGAGCCTTTGGCTCGAATAATCGAACGTGTTCGATGAAGAGTCCAGATGCCAGAAAGCAAAAAACCAGCCGTAGGCTGGTTTCTCTAAATATGGTGCCCGGACTCGGAATCGAACCAAGGACACGGGGATTTTCAATCCCCTGCTCTACCGACTGAGCTATCCGGGCAACGGGGCGTATTAAACTCGATTACCGTTGGCTCGTCAATGTAAATCCTTCCACTTCTTGATTGCCTGCCTAATGTTTCAGCGTTTTAGCTGGTTTTGATGCATTATCGCTCATTGTTGGGCGCTGAGCGACATAGTGCCGCGAGTTTCTCAAAATCTCAGGGACGACACGTTGCCCATTACGATGTTGATAAGCTCATTATTAAATTGATTATAAAGAGCTTGGCTGATTGGTTCTGGGTAGCTCAATACCACCAGTTCGTGATCGTCAAGATCCGGATGATAGCGGGGGTGGCGGTGCTCGAAGCTGTTTTCTACGAAGCCGAGTCCTTGATAGAAGCGCAGGCGCTTACGGGCGATTTCAGTCGTCAGTGGGTCGACCTCCAGAATAATCACCGGATGCTGTCGTATAAATTGCTCAAGTATGCGTTTGCCGTATCCCTGCGAGCGTTGCTGGCTACTGACAGCCAGATGTTCAATATAGGTATAACCGTTAAACGCCCATGAACCAATCATTCCTACAAATAGTTCGCCGTCGAACCAGGCAAGTAACGAATAATTATCGTTGTTTAACGCGCTGGTTTTAGCTTTAGGAGTGCGTTTTTCATGGCGGGGGAAGGCGCTTTCATACAGTTTGTCTACTTCGACAAAGTAAGGTGCATCAGTATGTGTAATTCGACGGCTGGTTAACATTCCGGTTTTTTCCACAGCGAGAATGAGTCATATAAACGAAATAAGCCCCGCTTGAACACGGTCAATGCGGGGCCTATCTGTTTGGTTCAATGGGAAAACTTAATCTATCAGGTGAGCAATGTCATCATGATCGACAGAAGGCGGCGCCTGGCGCAGGCCTTTGGTCAGATAAACCAGATAGATAAACCCAATGACCAACCATATCAATCCTACCTTCAGTGCGTCTGGCTCCAGATTGACCCAAAGCCACACCGACATCACAAACCCTATCATCGGGAGCAGGCCATACTTAATCATGGCGCTGGTGCCGCGGCGTTTCTCATTGATCAGGAAGTGTTTGACCACGCTGAGATTCACGAAGGTAAATGCGCCGAGTGCGCCGAAGCTAATCATTGATACCACCATGCTCAAATCGAGGAACAGTGCGGAGAGCGAGATAATCGCGACAAAAATGATGGCTCGATAAGGCGTGTGGAAACGTGTGTGAAGATGGAAAAAGATTTTGCGTGGCAGCACGCCTTCACGACCCATGGCGTAAAAGATGCGTGAAACCCCGGTCTGAGCCGTCATGGCAGAGGCATATACGCCGGTCAGATAGGTCGCCATAAAGAAGGTGTACATCCACTTGCCGCCTACTTTTTCCGATATCACCAAACTGGCGGTATCTTGTACCGGAATCAGCGCTTTCCAGTCTGGGTAGATAAGGTGAGCGGCATAAGAAACGGCCATAAATATAGTACCGGCTGCGATAACGGTAATCAGAATAGCGCGTGGCAGCGTGCGTTTGGCGTCATGCGCTTCCTCCGCCATGGTCGCTATGGCATCAAAACCGAGGAAGGCTAGACAAAGCACCGCCGCGCCGGATAACAGACCGGAAAAGTCAGATGAGCCCACCAACAGCGGCTTTAACAGTGCTTCCGGGCTGAGATCGGCCTGGCTGAACGATAGTGCCAAAAACAGAACGATAAAGACCATTTGCGCCGAAATCAGCGAGAAATTAACCGACGTTAGCAAGCGAACGCCGAGGATATTCAGCAAGCTGACGCTGACGATCGAACCCAGGACAAAGACTGCCGCAGGAATAGCCGGGAATGCTTCGTGTAAAAATATACCTAAAACTAAATAGTTAAGGATCGGCAGGAACAGATAATCCAATATTTGCGCCCAACCCACCAGAAAACCGGTTTTACCGCCAAAACAGCGCTGTACGTAAGAATAGGCAGAGCCAGCCAGCGGGAGCGCGCTGGTCATACGACAATAGCTGAGAGCAGTAAATAAAATGGTGATGATCGTGATGAGATAAGCGATAGGTAAGTGGCCATGACTGAGAACCGTCACCTGACCGTAAGTGGTGAATACGCCCAGCGGAACCATATAAGCAAGGCCGAAGGCGACCAAGGCTGGCGTTTTAAGAACTCTGCGTAACTGAATATTTTGTGGCATTACCCTATCATCTCCTGGTATCAACGGATACCGTCGTTCTGGTGTTCAAATATAAAAAGGGAGCGGATTTTGACACAGGGGGTACGGGTTGGAAAGCTCAGCGTGAGTACGGAGAGTAATAATAGCCAAGGCCGCGGTTTTTTTCGGGTAAATACGATGAATTTTAATTAGCGCAGGAGGGCGATAACGCGATTATTTCTTTCTAATTATTGGGAATATATAAAATTAATCAATGTTAATAATAGATATCCTAAAGTGGTGTTTTTGGTTAACTTGACCGGCATTTATATTCTGCTATTGAAATACAAAGTGATAATGTTCAATAAAGGGTGGTAATGGCCTAAAATAAAAAGGCAGCGCCGCAGCACTGCCCCTTTTTTATAAGGTTAGATTAACTTTGGTAAACGATTTTCCCACCGATCAGCGTTTTTTCGATTTTGGTCTGATAAATGGTTTCCGCCGGTTGTTCAAACAGATTATTTTTCAAAATAATTGCATCGGCAAATTTACCGACTTCCAATGAGCCAATGTATTGTTCTTTGGCAATCATATAGGCAGCGTCAATAGTTGCCGCTCGCAGCACTTCGATTAACGTCAAATCGCGGTCGTTATCTAAACGCGGGCCAGCCGGGTTTCCTTCACTATCCCACGCGCGACGAGTCATTCCCACCTGAAGGTTATACCACTCATCCAGACGATCAATCGGCCAGTCGCTGCCATAAGCCAGACGCGCGCCCGCATCGAGGAAACGGGCGGTCGGTTCCATATGCTGGAAACGCGCTTCTCCCAGCATTTCCCGCTCTTCGTCGATCAACACTCCCGGCAAACCACACCATTGGAATGACAGCACCGCCGTCGCTTTCAGTTTGGCAAAACGTTCGTATTGATGGGCTGCAACCAATTCGTTGTGTGCCAGGCCCGGACGAATATCCTTCTCAGGATAAGCTTCACGCATCTTCTCAACGGCGTTGAGTACCATTTCAATGGCACCGTCGCCGACGGTATGGGTATGAGGATGCATACCGGCGCGAGCACATTCCACCATCAGGGCGTCCACCACCGGAGCCGTAAAGTACAGGTCACCGTAACGTTCGGTTGGCTGCCAGTCTGGTTGCTCGGCTGTTCCGCGATTTTCACGATAGGGTTCCAGCAGCGAGGCCGTCATTGTCGGCGGCTGGAGTACGCCATCGATAAATAATTTAACGTGATCAACGGCCAAACCTGGTTCTGGCGTCCAGTTTTTATCACCCCATTGGCGACCAAATTCGACAATTTCATCAACGGCTCGTCCGGCATCCTGCGGCCCTTTCAGGCTGTCGGGAGTGACTTCTTTTGCACCCAGCAGTCGCAGCGTGAGTTCGCCACGATCGCGCAGTGCGCCGAATGCGGATAATTGTTCGGCAAATACGCGGGTATCCATCACCGTTGTCACGCCCTGAGCATTTAAAACCTGTTGCACATAGGCGGCGGTATTCACGTTTTGCTCAGGCGAGCCGGAAGGAATGCTGTCGAAAGCGCGCATTGCGGGCGCATCTTCCAGAATTCCGGTCAGTTTTCCCTGCTCATCGCGGGCAATTTTGCCATCGGACGGCGTTGGGGTATTTTCATCAATGCCCAACAGTTCCAGTGCGCGGCTGTTGGCGGCCAAGGTGTGGCAGTCGTTGGAAAACAGCACCACCGGACGGCGAGTCTTTAAGGTGTCCAACGCAGCACGGCTCATATCTGCACCGACAGGAATCATGGCCTGACGCTGCCACGCCCGCACGGGTAGCCAGTCGGTATCCCCCTGACTTGGATCGGCATCCAAATGTTGTTGGATGAACGCCAGCGTCTGTTCAACGGTCAGCGCCGCATAGTTCAGGTGGCAGCCGCGTAGCTGCTTGCCGCCCCAAAACGGGTGCATATGGCTGTCAATCAGTCCTGGCATCATCAGCTTGCCTTGCAGATCAATTAGCTGAGTTTCTGGAGTAGCGAGGCGTAGTACCTCGTCATCGCTGCCAGTTGCCAGGATATAACCCTGCCCGATAGCGATAGCGCTACAGATCGTATTATCTCGATCCGCAGTATAAACAGCGCCGTGGTAATAAATCACTTCGGCAACAGAGGTTTGTTGGGCCATTTCTGAATTCTCTATGAGTCTTACTGAAAATAAAGGGCCACTATAATGCGGGTTGAGCGCGATAGATGCAAAGCCGCTGGCCCTGAACTTAACTCAGCGCGCCGTTTTTGCGGCACTGGGCGACGGCCAGAACGTCTTCCGCCAGACGTTTTGCCACTTCCACATCCTGCGGTCGACGTTTGATTAATAGCTTGCTCAGGCAGCCTTCCAGAATTAACTCCATTTGCTGTGCCACCATTTCAACGTCGTCGGCATCCATTTCATGCAGTAATTCTTCGGTATATTGCAGAGAGGCCTGTTTCTGTTGTTCCGCCAATTGATGGATGGGATGGTCGGTTTCTGGGAAGAAGCTACAGGCGGCGATAAACAGGCAGCCGGGATAACGCTGTTGCTGAACCTGTTCATTCAGCGTTTGGTAGCGAGCCAGCAGTTTTTGCTGTGGCGTCAGGCTTTCGTCGAGCTGTAGCTGCCGACGCCAAGTGTCGATTTGCTGGCCGTGGTAGCGCAGGCAATCGTATAGCAACGCTTCCCTATCTGGCCAAAAACGTTGAAGGTCGCTGACGGGCAAGGATAATTTTTCTGCCAGCATTTCCAGACTGGTCGTTGCGAGGCCTCGTTGCTCTAACAGGCTGAGGGCGTTGCTCAAAACGTCTTCTCGTTGCACGTTGCTTCTCCTTCCACATCGGTGTTTTGCTAGTGTGGATTACCGCTGGCTATTCTGCAAATGATGCAAAAAAGCTTCGGCATCCATATAACCGGTGACCCGCGACGGCGTCATTTCATTTCCCTGTTCGTCGAAAAACAGGATAGTTGGCAATCCCAGCACTTTGAGCGCTTTCAGCATTGCGGCGTGTTCCGCATTATTGGCTGTCACATCGGCCTGTAGCAGCACCGTGTTGGCTAATTGAGACTGCACCTTAGGATCGCTAAAGGTGTATTTTTCAAACTCTTTACAGGCTACACACCAATCGGCGTACAAGTCCAACATCACCGGTTTACCTTTCGTCTTTGCCAGCGCTTCCTGTAATTCCGGTAGGTTATTAATCTGCTGGAAGTTGAGATGGCTAATCGTCGTTTGCTGCGTAGCGCTGTGACCAAAAGCCCAATCCTGCAATGGTCGGGCTGCAATCAGTAATCCTGCCAGCAGCAGAAGTTGCAGCGCCCGAACCCAGCCTTGATGCGTTTTTAAGCTGATAATAAAGGCCCAACCGAAGAAGGCCACCGCCAGCAGGCTCCACAGGCGAATGCCCCAAATATCGCCGATAATGCGTTCCAGTAGGAAGACTGGCAGTGCCAGAATCACAAAGCCGAACGCTTCTTTCACGTATTGCATCCACGGCCCACTGCGCGGTAGCAGGCGGTTGCCAAATAGCGTGACCGCAATCAGTGGAATCCCCATCCCCAGCGCGTACAGGTAAAGCGTACCGCCGCCAGCCAGCATGTTTCCGCTTTGAGCGATATACAACAAAATGGCGCTGAGAGGCGCAGTGGTGCAGGGGGAGCAAATTAATCCGGCTAGCGCTCCCATGGCAAAGACGCCGAACAGGGAACCGCCGCGTTGATGGTTGCTCCACTCGACTAAACGGGTTTGCAGGGAAGCCGGTAATTGCAGGGAATACAGGCCGAACATCGATAACGCCAGCAGTACAAACAGCGCCGACAGCCCAATCAGCACGTAAGGATGCTGTAACGCCGCCTGAAACTGTAGCCCGGCAGCGGCCACCACTAATCCTAATAAGGTATAAGTCAGCGCCATTCCCTGGACGTAAACCATAGCTAAAACAAATATTCGTCCTTGGCTATGGGGTTTTTCTCTTCCAAGAATAATGGCTGAAATCAACGGATACATTGGCAAAACGCACGGCGTAAAAGCGATGCCGATGCCAATCAACAGTGCCCAGAGTGGAGAGAAAGGCAATGAGGCCGGTTCAGATTCGGTTTGTGCCGGCGGCGTAACAGGCGTTTCCGCTGCGGTGTGCGGTGTGGCGACAATGGCGCTCAGCGGTACAATTCTGGTTTCCGGCGGATAACAGAATCCCGCATCCGCGCAGCCTTGATAGGTCACGCTGACGCTGGCTCCTTTCTCTGCCCGAATCATCGGGATCTGTAAATCCAGCCGCTGTTTGAAAATCGCGACTTCGCCATAGAACTCGTCTCTATGAGCAAGGCCTGCGGGAATGTTCACCGCGCCAAGAGTCGCCTGTTGCGGAACAATCTTGATCTGCTGGCGATACAAATAATAGCCGGGGTGAATTTGCCAGCTTAAATCGAGCTGCTCGCCCTGTTGTCTAAAATCAAAGGCAAATGCCTGATCGACCGGCAAAAAGCGGCTCTGACCGTTTTGGCTAAAAAGAGATGCCTGAGCACTTTGAGGTGCCAGTAGCGCGCTGCATAGCAGCAGTATCAGTGTAAAGAAGCGTTGAGCCATGACAGGTAATCTTTATCTCCATCCCGAACCGGCAAGACCAACAATTCTGGCGTCTGGTAAGGGTGATGTTGTTTGATAAAACTCAGTAATGCCTGCTGATGGGTGCTATTGCTTTTGAATAGCATTTGTACTTCGTATTCCTGCTGCAAACGTCCTTCCCAGTAATAAAGAGACGTTGCGCCGGGCAGCAGCGTAGCGCAGGCCGCCAGTTGTTCCCCCAGAACTCGCCCTGCAAGATCTTGAGCACTGGCTTCATCGGGTGCGGTGCACAGTACGACAATCACATCAGAATCAGACATTCTAACCTCGCTAGGAAAAGCTGACAGTCATGCACTATACCCCGAAGGAGGGGCGGGTCTGAAGATGATTTATCCAATATGGAGATTAATGCAGCGGGATAAGAGGGGATTGATGAGGGCGCACGGGGCGCCCTCGGGGAGAACTAGAGAACCAGACCGCCCATCACGAAGCCGAATACAACGGCTAGCGCGACCCCGATGGTGCCGGGAATAAAGAACGGATGGTTAAAGACGAAGCGACCGATGCGGGTGGTGCCGGTATCGTCCATTTGAACCGCCGCAACCAGCGTTGGGTAGGTTGGTAAAATGAACAGGCCGGAAACCGCTGCGAAAGAAGCAATCGCCGCCAGTGGAGAAACGTTCAGCGCCATCGCCATTGGCATCAGTGCCTTGGCAGTCGCAGCTTGAGAGTACAGCAGCGCAGAGCAGAAGAAGAAAATCACTGCCAGCAACCATGAATGAGCCTGAATCAGGCCACCCGCCGTTTCTTTAATCCATACCAGATTGTGCTGTACAAAGGTATCGCCCAGCCATGCCACGCCCAGAATACAGATACAGGCGCTCATACCGGCTTTAAACGTGCTGGAGTTGAGAATGGCATCTGTATCCACGGAGCAGACCAGCGTGGTCAGCGTCGCGACGCTCAGCATGATAATCAGAATCGCGTTGGTGGTGTTCATCAGCGGCGTTTCTACCAGACCGACGCTTGGGCTGTTGATAATGGCATAAGCCACCACGCACATAACGCCCAACAGGAACAGTAATACCGAGGTTTTGGCCCGAGGCTTGATCACTTTGACCTGATCGCCGCGCAGCGTGACCAAACCTTCTTCGAGGCGTTTCAGATAAACAGGGTCATCGGACAGTTTGGAGTTAAAGCACCATGACACGATCAGCGACATTAAGAATACGGCGCACAGCGTGGAGGGAATAACGATCATCAGTAGATGTAAATAGCTGACTCCGTGGCCTTCCATTACCGAGGACATATAGACCACGGCGGCAGAAATCGGAGATGCTGTAATGGCGATTTGCGCTGAAACCACGGCCGTAGACAGCGGACGGCAAGGCTTTATGCCTTGCTCCTTCGCCACTTCAGCAATCACTGGTAATGCGGAAAGAGAGATGTTCCCTGTACCGGCAAAAATGGTCAAAAAATAGGTGACCAGAGGCGCCAGAATAGTGATGTGTTTTGGGTTTTTACGCAGCAACTTCTCAGTTTGCTGTACCAGATAATCCATGCCGCCTGCGACCTGCATTGCAGAGATAGCGGCAATTACAGCCATAATGATTGAAATAACGTCAAAGGGAATACTGCCGGGTTTTACACCAATAATGGCTAAAACCAATACGCCAATGCCCCCTGCAAACCCTATCCCGATACCGCCCAGCCTGGCCCCTAAAAAAATGGCCAGCAGAACAATGACTAATTCTACGGCTATCATAGTGTTTACTCCTTGAATGAAATGAAAATAAAAAGTTATAAAGTTGTGTTTGTCAGAAAGTAAAAAGGCACGCTGTCCAGGGGAGCTAGCGTGCCTTTAAGGGCTACCGGATGGTTATTTTATTGTTCGTTTTCATCGGTATAGCGTTTTGCTTTGTAGGCTGGGTGCATCAGGTTCTCAACAGAGAAGATATCATCCAGCTCGGCTTCAGTTAGCAGGCCGCGTTCAAGAACGACTTCCCGCACATTTTTACCGGTTTCCGCACAGATCTTCCCAACGATGTCACCATTATGGTGGCCAATGAAAGGGTTCAGATAAGTTACGATACCGATGGAATTAAATACGTAGCTTTCGCAAACTTCTTTATTTGCCGTAATGCCATTAATGCATTTCTCCAGCAAATTGTAGCAAGCGTTAGTCAGGATGTGGATAGATTCGAACATCGCTTGACCAATCACCGGCTCCATAACGTTCAACTGGAGCTGACCCGCTTCGGCCGCCATAGTAACGCAAGTGTCGTTTCCAATCACCTTAAAGCAAACCTGATTCACAACTTCAGGAATAACCGGATTCACTTTGGCTGGCATGATAGAAGAACCCGCCTGCAATTCTGGCAGGTTGATTTCATTCAAACCGGTACGTGGGCCGGAAGACAACAAGCGCAGGTCGTTACAGATTTTTGACATCTTAACAGCCAGGCGTTTCAGCGCGCTGTGCACCATTACGTAAGCGCCGCAGTCAGAAGTCGCTTCAATCAAATCTTCGGCTGGAACTACCGGCAGATTACTGATTTCAGCCAATTTCTTCACGGCCAGTTCGGAATAACCTTCAGGAGTGTTCAGTGCGGTACCGATAGCGGTCGCGCCCAGATTCACTTCCAGCAGGAGTTCGGCGGTGCGTTGCAGGTTTTTGGTTTCTTCGTTTAGTAATACCTGGAATGCGCGGAATTCCTGACCCAGAGTCATGGGTACAGCATCCTGTAATTGGGTACGACCCATTTTCAGAATGGTTTCGAATTCTTTGGATTTTTTACCGAAGCCTTCACCCAACTGATTGATGGCATCGATCAATTTCATGATAGATGCGTAAACCGCGATGCGAAAACCGGTAGGGTAGGCATCGTTGGTAGACTGGCACTTATTCAGATGGTCGTTAGGGTTCAGGTACTGATATTCACCCTTTTGATGCCCCATCAGTTCCAGACCAATGTTGGCCAGAACTTCGTTGGTATTCATATTTAATGAAGTACCTGCACCGCCCTGGAATACATCGACCGGGAATTGGTCCATGCATTTGCCTTTATCCAGAACTTCGTCACACGCCCGAATGATGACGTCAGCAATTTTGTGCGGGATGGTATGTAATTCTTTGTTAGCCATCGCGGCGGCTTTTTTTACCATCACCATACCGCGGACAAATTCAGGCACGTCACTGATTTTGCTATTGCTGATGTAGAAGTTTTCAATCGCACGCAGGGTATGAACACCGTAGTAAGCCTCTGCGGGGACTTCTCGTGTACCTAACAGGTCTTCTTCGATACGAATGTTATTTGACATGAGAACCTTCTCTATTGTGCTGTCTAATTATTTGCTTGTTGAATAATTTATGTCGCCGTGGGCAACAAGTGCGGAAGGATTAACCGTTCAACTTATTGCTGCCACGATCATATGCTGCTTATAGATAAATGCCTTGAACTCAGATCACTATATGGTGGTAATTAATCAACAGGATTTGATATCTGTGATTGTTCTCACAGTTAGATAAAACCTTAATAAAAGAGAGTGGACTGCTTGAAAAATGTCATGGGCACCACCACGTTAGTGTAGTAGGCATAATGCGCCGCGGCGGCGTTGCCCCCATTCTCATGATTTTCGTCTGAAGTGCCCTGATTCGGCCCTCGACGGAAGCTAGATGAGCTGAATAAGGAGAATACGGTGCGTTGGTTACCGTTCATGCTGATATTTTTATTGGCTTACATAGAAATATCGATATTTATCAAGGTGGCAGCCGCTTTAGGCGTGTTGGTTACTTTACTGCTGGTGATTTTTACCTCCTGCGTGGGCGTGTCTCTGGTGCGCAATCAGGGGGTGAAAACTTTTATGCAAATGCAGCAAAAGCTGGCTGCGGGTGAAAGCCCTGCTGCAGAAATGGTGAAAAGTGTATCGCTGGTACTGGCTGGCTTCTTGCTGTTGATACCGGGCTTCTTTACCGATTTCCTCGGTTTATTATTGCTGTTGCCGCCAATTCAAAAGTCCCTGACTTTGAAACTGATGCCGCATTTGAATATTTATCGTTCAAGGAGCACCGGCCCGACGGCGGACGGGAATACCTTTGACGGCGAATTTCAGCGTAAGGATGATGGCCGCTTCCACGTGGAACACCGTGACGAAGAAAGCGATCGTTCTCGCGATGACCGTTTCAAAGACGATAAATAAGCGCAACGAAATTTTATAATGCTATGTTTTTTAAAAATAAAATCACATGGTGAATATGACCGTGGTCGCAGTGGGGCTGAGTTAGCTTAGTTTGCCCTTTTAAGACAAAAAAATTAAAAATTTTTTGTCTTATCCCTTGAAGGGATGGGTAAACGTCCCCACTTAGAAACCCACGGTACTGGTTATGAAGGCAGACCGGTATCAATCCTAAATCTGATACGGACCTTCTCAAAGGAGAGCTATCAATGAAAATTCGTCCATTGCATGATCGCGTTATCGTCAAGCGCAAAGAAGTTGAGTCTAAATCTGCTGGCGGCATCGTTCTGACGGGCTCTGCGGCGGGTAAATCTACCCGTGGTGAAGTTCTGGCCGTCGGCAATGGTCGCATCCTGGATAACGGCGAAATCAAGCCACTGGATGTGAAAGTAGGTGACGTGGTTATTTTCAACGATGGCTACGGCGTGAAGTCAGAGAAGATCGACAACGATGAAGTGTTGATCATGTCCGAAAGTGACATTCTGGCAATTGTTGAAGCGTAATCGCGCTCTCACTATCTTCTGAACTGAACGAGTTTAAAGGAAAATACCAATGGCAGCTAAAGACGTAAAATTCGGTAACGACGCACGCATTAAAATGCTTCGCGGCGTAAACATCCTTGCTGACGCAGTTAAAGTCACCCTGGGCCCTAAAGGTCGTAACGTCGTTCTGGACAAATCTTTCGGTTCACCAACTATTACTAAAGACGGCGTTTCTGTAGCGCGTGAAATCGAGCTGGAAGACAAGTTCGAGAACATGGGTGCTCAGATGGTAAAAGAAGTTGCCTCTAAAGCGAACGACGCTGCGGGTGACGGTACTACCACTGCAACCGTACTGGCTCAATCCATCATCACTGAAGGCCTGAAAGCTGTTGCTGCTGGCATGAACCCGATGGATCTGAAGCGCGGTATCGACAAAGCGGTTATCGCTGCGGTTGAAGAACTGAAAAAACTGTCTGTACCTTGCTCTGACTCTAAAGCTATCGCTCAGGTAGGTACTATTTCTGCAAACTCCGACGAAACCGTGGGTAAACTGATTGCAGAAGCGATGGAAAAAGTCGGTAAAGAAGGCGTTATCACCGTTGAAGAAGGCTCAGGCCTGCAAGACGAGCTGGACGTTGTAGAAGGTATGCAGTTCGACCGTGGCTATTTGTCTCCTTATTTCATCAATAAACCAGAAACAGGTTCTATTGAACTTGAAAGCCCATTTATCCTGCTGGCTGACAAGAAAATCTCTAACATCCGTGAAATGCTGCCAGTTCTGGAAGCCGTTGCTAAAGCCGGTAAACCACTGCTGATCATCGCTGAAGATGTTGAAGGCGAAGCGCTGGCAACATTGGTAGTTAACACCATGCGTGGCATCGTGAAAGTGGCTGCGGTTAAAGCACCTGGCTTCGGCGACCGTCGTAAAGCTATGCTGCAAGACATCGCGACTCTGACTTCAGGTACCGTTATTTCTGAAGAGATCGGTCTGGAACTGGAAAAAACCACTCTGGAAGATCTGGGTCAGGCAAAACGCGTTGTGATCAACAAAGACACCACCATCATCATCGACGGTGTAGGTGACGAAGCTGCGATCCAGGGCCGTGTTGCTCAGATCCGTGCTCAGATCGAAGAAGCAACTTCTGAATACGACAAAGAAAAACTGCAAGAACGCGTGGCTAAACTGGCTGGCGGCGTTGCGGTTATCAAAGTTGGCGCAGCAACCGAAGTTGAAATGAAAGAGAAGAAAGCTCGCGTTGAAGATGCTCTGCACGCAACTCGTGCTGCGGTAGAAGAAGGCGTAGTCGCGGGTGGTGGTGTTGCACTGATTCGTGCAGCTCACGCTATCTCTGGCCTGAAAGGCGACAACGAAGATCAGAACGTGGGTATCAAAGTTGCGCTGCGCGCAATGGAATCTCCACTGCGTCAGATCGTGGTTAACGCCGGTGAAGAAGCTTCTGTTATCGCGAACAACGTGAAAGCAGGCGAAGGCAGCTACGGTTATAACGCTTACTCAGAAGAGTACGGCGATATGATCGCAATGGGTATCCTGGATCCAACCAAAGTTACCCGTTCAGCTCTGCAATACGCAGCTTCTATCGCTGGCCTGATGATCACCACCGAGTGCATGATCACCGACCTGCCACGCGACGATAAAGGCGCTGACATGGGCGCTGGTGGCATGGGTGGCATGGGCGGTATGGGCGGCATGATGTAATGCCCCACACCCTATAGCTTCATTGATTGCGAATAAGCTATAAACCTAAAGCGAGCGGGGAAACCTGCTCGCTTTTTTCTTTTCTCCCTCTCTGCTCCGGCGCTATCACGGTCAACCTTGCCATAATCAACAATCCCGCACCTTTCCTTCACCTGTTGCCAAATTGATGAAATTCGTATTTCTCCGTAGATATAAGCTTGTTACCGGATTTTAGGCTTATACATTTATTTAATGAATTTAAAATGTGGTTTAATTCAGTCGTGTGATGCCCACTGGGATTTTTTTAGCCACAGCGCAGAGTTAGCGTGTAAACTGTAAGCTATTATTGCCCAGATAAATGTGGCAACGGATGCCTAAGCGGCGACTTTGCTTTCTGGTAAACTTTGGCGTGATTCTCAATATCTGATGGGGAAAAAAATGCGGATTAAAGTATTACTTGGTCTTTCAGCGGCAATGTTGCTGGCTGGCTGTAGCTCTACCACCCAGTTAACTGCGGCTGGCGAGCAGGTTAAGTTCTCTGATACTAAGCCTGGTAGCGAATGCCAGTTAGTTGGCGAAGTCAGCGGTAGCCAAAGCAACTGGTTATCCGGCCAGGGCGGTGAAAGCAGTTCTATGCGCGGTGCAGCCAACGATCTGCGTAACAAAGCGGCAGCGATGGGCGGCAACGTGATTTTTGGTGCAACCAGCCCGAGCGAGACCTTCTTGTCCAGCTTCGCTCCGTTAGACAGCAAGATGGTTGGTCAGGTTTATAAGTGCCCATAACCTTTGCTTGCCAGAGTTTAAGCGAAAAGAAATAAATCATCAGGAGATGCCAAGGTATCTCCTGATTTATTTTGCAGGCTAGCTTTGCGTCAAGCGTAAATCCAAAGGTGTTTTACTCGGCTCCCCGCCAATTTCCCGCGCCAGCCTTGGCACTAAATAACCAGAAACCCGACTAAGTAGCCCTTTCATTAGCAATCTTGCTTCATCATCATCCACCATAAAATGCGCAGCGCCCTGCACTTTATCCAGCACATGGATGTAATACGGCAGAATTCCTGCGTCAAACAGCGCATTACTTAACGCTGCCAGCACGTCGGCATCGTCATTTACATCCCGTAGTAATACACTTTGATTCAGTAGAGTTACGCCGGCCTGTTTGAGGCGCGTCATGCTGTCACGCAGCGGTTGGTCGATTTCATTCGGATGATTGATATGCGTCACCATCAGCACCTGTAAGCGAGAATCTGCAAACCGCTGACATAGGGTAGAGGTAATGCGCGCAGGAATAACAACCGGCAGACGAGTGTGAATGCGCAGGCGTTTCAGGTGCGGAATGGCCTCTAACTGGGTGATCAGCCAATCCAGTTCGTGATCTTTGGCCATCAGCGGATCGCCGCCGGAGA
Organism: Yersinia sp. IP36721; assembly: GCF_003634395.1. NCBI lineage: Bacteria > Pseudomonadati > Pseudomonadota > Gammaproteobacteria > Enterobacterales > Yersiniaceae > Yersinia > Yersinia sp. IP36721. The sequence continues at coordinate 21,299 of NZ_QCZL01000026.1, read as the reverse complement.
AAATAATCTCATCCAGTTCAGGGTGGAGAGCAATATAGTCCAAAGCTTGCTGCCAGTTGGCCTTGTTGCCTTGATTGTCCTGATAAGGGAAATGACGGCGGAAACAGTAACGACAGTTAACGGCGCAGCCGCCTTTTACCAGCAGCAGTGCGCGATTGCGGTATTTGTGTAGCAAGCCTGGAACAACGCTGCGTTGCTCATCCAGCGGGTCGGTAGTAAAACCGGGAGCGGTGACGAACTCTTCGCGTGCGGTAAGGACTTGTAGCAATAAAGGATCTTTTGCATCGCCGCTGCGCATCCGTGCAACAAAGCCGCGGGGCACGCGCAGCGGAAACAGGCGACGGGCGTCCCTACCTTGCTGTAGCTCGGCATGATCATTTAGCGCTAAAAGTCGGAGTAATTCATCAGGATCGGTAATTACATCGGCGAGTTGCTGCAACCAATCTTCTCTAATTGGCATGTTTCGGGTTACAATGTTTGCCATTTTTTGGGCTTAACACCAGTTTCAATATTCAGAGGGCCATTATGGCGACTTATTCTAGCAACGATTTCCGTCCCGGTCTTAAAATCATGTTCGAAGGCGAACCTTACGCCGTTGAATCAAGTGAGTTCGTGAAGCCAGGTAAAGGCCAGGCTTTTGCGCGTGTGAAAATGCGCCGCCTTCTGACTGGCAAACAGTTGGAAAAAACCTTTAAATCTACCGACTCTCTGGAAGGCGCAGACGTCATGGATATGAACCTGACTTACCTGTACAACGACGGTGAGTTCTGGCATTTCATGAATAACGAAACTTTCGAACAGCTGGCAGCAGATGTTAAAGCCGTAGGCGAAAACGCCAAATGGCTGATCGATCAGGCTGAATGTATCGTTACCCTGTGGAACGGTCAGCCTATCGTTGTGACTCCACCAAACTTTGTAGAGCTGGAAATCACTGATACCGATCCAGGTCTGAAAGGTGACACTGCCGGTACCGGCGGCAAGCCGGCAACCCTGAGCACCGGCGCAGTGGTTAAAGTGCCATTGTTCGTACAGGTTGGTGAAGTTATTAAAGTTGACACCCGCTCTGGCGAATATGTTTCTCGTGTTAAGTAATTAGTGCCTGAAATAGTTATGATTTATTAACTGATCCAGATAACTCTGGCAGTTAATAAATAAAGAACCCCAATAATTGAGTTATATTCGAATATTGGGGTTCTTTATCTTTCCCACTTCAAAACCAATCCGGGAACCGATCTGTATTTTCCACTGTGTATTTGTTTCTCTGGTTGTTGATAACATTAACCAATTATATCGACATCTATTACTTGATAGAACGCATTATTCGTATCTGCAATATCCCATACACCAAGGATGATGTTGTAACCAGTGCGGTTGTTAGGTAATACACATTGATGAGTAACGGATTTATCAGGAATACTTCCATAATCATTATATTGACAAAATGGTATTAAATTAAATGATGCACGAGAGAGTGGTGCTGATCTATTCCAATTTGGTTTGGTCATAAAATAACGCCAGCGAGTTGTACTATGTTCTACCGTAATATTCCAAGTGAATGTAATGGGGCCAGAGTAAATGCTTGACTTAGACCAACGGGTGGGCGTTTGAATATCCAGCGGTGTAAACATACCGACTCCTGCACTCGCGATAGCTCCATCAGTGGGACCATGTTCTGGGAAGTTTTTTATACCCTCCACACTTTGCGGTTCATATTGTACAGAACCACATTGAGTATTATTGCCTAATTGACATAGATAGGCTCGACTAGCTGGATATTGAATATATCCATGGGCTTGGGCAAATGAAGAAAATTGACTGAATATCATGAAAATAGAAAATAATATGAATGCTATAGTTTTGTTATCTTTCATAATTCATTCCTTTTTTATGTGTAATACTCCAATTTTTCTCTATGGTATATTCTTCATCTATTGCTGGCAGGACGTTAACTCTTTATTTTCTTCATGTAACAATCACTGATACCTATGGTTTTCGCAACGACTTAATATGAGTGATGTATTTCATAAAATAATTAAATATCTATAAATATTAATTCCAGTGATTTTTTTTTGATGGGGGGGTTATTGATGACATGATTTTTATGAACTGCTCATCCGTTAAGCTAAAGTGATGTGGAAAATAATAATGGTTTTTCTTTATATTCAGATAGATCTGGCCTGATTTGATAACACCGCTAGCACCGAATAAATCTATCCATATCACGTATCCACTAAAATCAGCGGCAACAGATCAGGTTGCTGCCGCCAATTTGAGTTATTGACCTTGATTTGTTGATAGATCCAGATAAAGAGAAAGCCGATTGCTCGCACCTAATTTGAGGCGAATATTACGCTTGTGGGTATAAACTGTTTTAATATGAATATCTAATGTGTTTGCTATTCTTTTATCAACCCAGCCTTCCAGCCAGTAATTTAATATCGACTCCTCTCTATCACTAAATAATGCCGGAGCGGGTTGTAATGGTTGCTCAGAGTAATTTCCCATCGGATTGCATAATGCAGCACTTACTAATTGTTCCAATTGACTGATGTTATGTTTTTTGGTGATGACTTTCCACGCTCCACGATCTAGAAGATATTGGCTGAGCCAAGGCAAAGGGGAGTGCAGATAAACCAGTAACTTGCTGGAGATACAGGTAGCCAAAAGTGACTCTAAAATTTTAAGGTTATGTGTTTCAAAGACGTAAGAATAAAGATCGGCGATAACCAATTGAGGTTGCCACAGTTTAATTTGTGCATTGGCGACCACCAGATTGCTGGTTTGCGCCAGTGCAACTTTAGATGCCAAATGCATGCGCGAGTTTATTAACCATTCAACACCAACTCGGCTAAAGCGGCATGGATCAATCAAAACGACTTTCTTCATTTCAATCCCCTACAAATCCATATGAAGGACGTTCAACCGCATCTGTCCCGAAGTTTAGAGATAGAGAATTTCCACCGTCGCAGTCGCAGAAAATGGCCCGACTTTAATCTCGCCGAGAGGAACCAGCTCAGCGCTGAGTAACACTTCGTGCTGTGTATCTAACGCGGTGAAATCCGCTAAAAAGAACGGTTTGGCCAATGGAATCTGACTATTGGTTGCCAGATCGGTTAGTTTGATACCAAAGCCACTGTCTGCGCTGGGTAGCAGATAGTCGCCATAAGCATTGGGAGTCGTGATATAGCCGTTGATTTTAATCGGTGTTTTACAGCCGCTTTTATCCAGAACCAGTGAAAAAAACTGTTTCGGTACCGCCGGTGAAAAACCGGAGGGAGTCTTCTGCACCGTGCCGAAATCGACGACGCCGGGGGAAGGTGTGATGGTTACATCCACGGTACAATCGGTTGCGGTTATGAGACTTAAATCGGTAATAACATAGGTAAAGTTGGCGCGAGCGTTATTTAGGCCGTATTTGCCGTCCAGCTGGTACAGGGCATAGGTGCTATCCGGCGTTGGTGAGAACGGGTCCAGCCCACGTTTGCGGATAATCGGCTGAAAGGTGACGGCAAAGGTGACATCAGGACACTGTGCCAGCGGAATTCCTGCTTTACAGGCCGGTATCACGCTACCGGTATTGATTCCAGCACCGTTGCCACCGCCCTGCGGCCACTGGTCAGTGCCGTTAAAACGCATCCCGAATTCAATTCCCCAGTTCAATGGATTGGTGTTTCTCGGATTGACGTAGAAGTAAATGTTCTCCATTTCGCGAATATTGTTATCGCGATAACAGCGAGCGGAAATACTCCGGGTGGGGCCGCGCCAAATCACGCTGTAATCGGGGAGAGTGGTGGGCACTTTGACCGTTGAGCCGATACTTTCGGTCAGGATTAAACCGCTGCCATCGGTGCGAACGCAGGCCAAGGCCCAAACTGCGGGTGACAGAAAGGCCAAAGCCATGCCCAGGCATAAAAGAGAGGCTAAACGTCGCATTATGACCTCTGCTTATCGTTACTGGAGCATTCAGAAGCTGAACAATCGTAGGCGGTATCCTGCTGGCCACCATAATCATTCATATGAGATATATAAATCCGGCCGTTAACAGGATGGTTTGTGGGTACTACGATGCTTTCTCCCGGCGATAACATTTTTGGTTCAAATACCAGCGGGGACTTTCCGGCTCCTATGGCGATGGCCACCAAGGTGACATGCAGCGGCGTCGTATTTTTAATGGTTAGCTGCTTACCTTGGGTGGTGATGGCCAGTTTGGCGGCATTATTTTCCCCACGCGGAGGAATAACGGCGGTAGGCCGGTAAAATAATTTGATTTTAGAATGCAGGGCAATTTGCAATGCGTTCGGTTTATCAGTTTTCGGCGGTATTTCGCGAATATTTAAATAAAAAACTGATTCTCGATCTTTAGGGATCGCGTTATCCGGTAGGAGAGTGACACGAACGACGTTGCGATCGCCGGGTTCCACTCGTTGTAGCGGAGGTAATGCTAGAAAAGGCGAAGCGATCTTTTTCCCTTCGCTATCTTCGATCCAAGACTGCGCCACATAAGGCAAGGTGCTTTTATTGGTCAACGTGATGCTAATAGACTGCGCGCCTTCCTGATAAATGATCCGTGTGCGATCCAATACCAGAGCCGCCTGAGCGGAGCTGAGTCCACCGCATAACAGCAGCGTCAGAATGGTGATGAAATAGCGATGTAATGTTCTCTTCATATTCAATTCCTAAGCGTCATTTTTAACAAAAGGGTTAGCGGCAACTCATGGGTTGAGGCGTCGTAACGGCATCAGGCAATACCTGTGGCAGGACGAGGGTGCAGCTTTTATCCGACCAGCGAACTTTAAGCTGACTCTCTGGTTTCACGCCGATCAGGTAGGTCAGGCCGTCTTCGCCGACAATGGCGTTAGCTTTACCGGTTTGGGTATTGGTGACTTCGGCCCCGAACGGCACGGAAACACCTTGGTAATCCTTCAGTAATACCAACAGCTTGCTGCCCTGATTCATTTCAAACGGCAGGTAGCCGATGGCACCTTCAGTCAGCACCAGACTGCGGATCGGCGCATGGGCTTCGGCATTCGCGGGGAGGTTATTCATATCGACTCGCGCCTCGAAATTCTCATAGGGAGGATCGCCATCGATAATGGAATAGCCGAATGAATTAGTGTGGTTTTTACCGTTATTAAAGGTCACATCTGAAACACCGTGGGTATCAACCAATAAGCGTGTGTTGCCGGAACTGCCGGAAGAATGTAGCGCGGAGCCGTACAAAGTACTGACCATAGAACCGCTGAGATTAGCGCTAGCAGAATGATAGCTGTCAGACACATAGCTGCCGCTTAATCCCAGCTGGTAGGCATCTGATTTATGCTGATAGAAGCCGCTGACCAGAGCGTTATTTTGCTGGCCGCCGGTAGTTAGCTGGTAATAATCGTCCTTACCTCGGTTTTGTCGCAGAGACACGGTTTGGTCAAAGCGACCGCGGCCAGTTTGCTGGTTATAGCTCACGCGGGTCTGCCCTTCGAGAGGTATGCTGATCCCCAAATAACTCACCAGATCGTTACGATCCTGATCTTTGTTATAAGACAGGGAAATATTGAGAGAGACATTTTTAAACTGCTCAATGTCGAATAGCGTGCTGGCAGAAAGATCGAAACGTTCGCTGGATTTAGCGTTCCAGTACGCATCATGGGTATAAGAAAGATAGGTAGAAAAGCCATCGAACTGTTTAGCCGTAACTACCGAGTAGCGTTGCTTATTATCTCGCTGTAATACCCCGTTGCTGGCATTGGTAAATTCGCTGAGGGAAATGAATTTCTTATCGGAAAAACGATAGCCAAAGAAGCGGATATCGGCATCGAGGCTGTCGAAACGCTTGGCATAGTTAAAACGATAGGAATGACCAATATATTGTTGATGTTCCAAAGTCGCGCGAGCTTGGGTCACATCGAGCGAAACTGCGCCGAATTGATATAAATCTTTACCCAGACCAACGGCGGCAGAGTGGTAATCGTTAGCCAGAATAGTGCCGCCGTAGGCAGACCAGGTGCTGCTGACGCCATAGGAGATTTCACCCATGGTAAAGAATGGGTTTTGTACGTGATTACCGCCGTTGGTCGGTTTACCCATCGCGGTGTTATAGCGAATTTGTCCCTCTCGCGTTAGAAAGGGAACTGAGGCGGTATTTACGGTAAATTGGCTGGTGGAACCGTCTTCTTCTTCAACGCTGACCTGCAGCTCGCCTTGTACTGCGCTGCTCAAATCCTGAATATTGAACGGGCCGGGCGGCACGGTGGTTAAATAAATGGTTCTACCCTGCTGGCTGACGGTTACCTTGGCATTCGTTTTAGCGATACCGGTGATCCGCGGCGCGTAGCCGCGCAGGCTGGGCGGCAGCATACGCTCGTCGCTGGCGAGCTTGATGCCGCTGTAACTGAGCGTGTCGAAAATATCCGAGGTTAAATAGGTTTGCCCCAAAGTGAGCTGCGATTTTATTGAGGGCAACGGACGAAAGGCATGGATGTTATTAAAATCTAAAGATTGATTGCCTTCTTTATTACTGTAATTAGCAAACTGATAGTCGCCACGAAAACGCCAGGCACCTAAATTAGCCCCGGTCGTGCCAAATGCAGAAAGGGAATTAACTCTATCTTCATGTTTATTCTGGCGGATATTTCCGATGATGCGGTAATCCAGCATCAGGCCGGCAATACCGCTATCCCATTGCTCTGGTGGAGTATAGTTTTTGTCATAATATTCCAGTAGGGATTGCGGCACGGTAATTTTCAACTGTCCGTTATTTTTATAATAACGTGCGGTAATACCGGGTAAATCAGTAGGCATTAAGCATGAGTGTTCAGGCAGCGACGAGATATATTCTCGTTTTAAACCAAAAGTGCTAATCAGACTACGAGGCAAACAAGGTTGTGTTTGCGGATGTTTCGCATTTTCGACAAAGTTAATTTCTTGTTGCTTGTAGTAGTTATTATTTACAACTATATCGACGAGATAATTTCCCGGGGCCAATCGATCGGGCGCGGAGAATTGTGAAAGGTCAGCCTGACCCTGTTCACCAATTTTTAAAAATTCAGTATTAAACTCTACGCCAACAGCCTCGAAGGCAAAAAAAGGTACGCAGAGTACCCACTTATAAAAGCTATAAGTTTTCACAATTCTTGCCCTGTATGTTTAGGGGGAATATATTCCCCCTTAATATTAAAGCCGTTGAATATTATTAGAGATAATTAACCGTAAATTGCGCTGTAGAATCTGCGTCACCTGCGGTTACGCCTGCATCAGTGGCTTCATACATGGCCGAAAATTGCAGTCGGTTATCCCCATTGCTCAACATAATAGGTTTAGTGGCGGTGCCTAATGCCAGATATTCATTATTGCCGGCCTGTAGGCGGATACCCACATGAGTTGCTGCACCAGTAACGCCTAACAGTTCGCTATTTTCTTGGTGGCCAGCACCGGTAAAGGTTACGGTGGCATTTTTAGACGTAGTGGTATCGCAGTCGGTCAATACGATATCGAACTTAGCCGCCGTCGAACGGTCGCCTTTTGCCGTAAATAAATGGGAAGGAACCTGACCTAAATTAACGGTTTGATCTAAAGAATTAGAATCAATACCGCAGGCGCCGGTGACGATTTCGCCTTCAAAACGGATGGTCCCAGGGGAACCGGCAGCAGGTGGCGCCGCATGAACAGCCGCAGAGAAAGATGCTGCAATAACAGCAGTTAATAATAACTTTTTCATTATCAAATCCTTGAGATAAAAATGATGTTGTTAAATTCCACATATTACTGGCGTGGGGGAATAAGCAGGCGAAGCCCTGATTTGTTAAATCATGAATTTAATTGCCCGGCTTAATTCTCGGCTTAATATACTGCAAATTTTGTTTTTTACATTATATTCGATCGATGATTGAGCTAATTTGGGATAATTATTTGTCTCTAAAGTAAATATTGAAATATAAGATCGAATTTTGCAAAAAAATAGCCATGAACTAGTGTTAAATAATGAATTTAATAAAATTTTCTTTTGCGTGTTTCTTTAAAATCAATCAATAAATTGTGATTAAGATAATGGAAATGAAATATATCAATGTTAGGACTATTCTCAATCGAGAATTTAAGGTTATTCCTAGTGTTGATTGTATGTACTTCAATAGCTAATTAATAATTTTAAATCATTAATTTTTTGTTTTTTATTCTTCTAATGATTTTTATTAAATCTTAACGGCGGAAGGTCATTCCTGTTATATCTTTCCCTAGCATCCCTTAGCCATTCTTGGGCACCAGATTGTTCCTCCCACCTTATTGATGGCCGTTAGGCGTCGTGCTAATTTAAATGCGGTTTTATTTGCAGCCCGGGACGACCCGGCAAAACCGCTGCTATCTGGGGACGACCCCTCCCATTAGGATGATTACTATGGCTTGGGTTATTCTGGTTATTGCCGGATTATTAGAGATTATTTGGGCTATTGGCTTAAAATATACTCAGGGTTTTACTCGTTTGGCGCCCAGTATTATTACGCTGGCGGCAATGGTTGTGAGCGTGGTGCTATTGGCTCATGCAATGAAAAGCCTGCCTGCGGGAACCGCCTATGCGGTTTGGACGGGAATTGGCGCGGTAGGTACGGCCATTTTAGGTATTGTGCTGCTTGGTGAGTCCGCCAGCGCGGCACGTTTGCTTAGCTTAGGCATGATTGTCGCTGGTATTGTTGGTTTGAAATTAGCTAGTTAAGCTAAACGTTAGCGAATTGATAAATATCAGAATAGAAAAGGGCCGATCTTCGGCCCTTTTTCGATCTCAGTTCTAGCTTATTCCTGCTTCACCCAGATCAGTTTTTCCACTGGGAAACCATAGCCTTTGGCCGTTAATAGCAGTTTTTCACGTACTTCGGCGCTGAGGTTTGGCGTACGGGATAGAATCCACAGATAATCACGGTTAGGCCCGCATACCAGAGCATAACCATAGTTTTCATCTAACTCAAAAATGTTGTAACCGCCATAGAATGGGCCGAAAAAGGAGACTTTTAGCGCCGCCCGATTGGGTTCGCCAATGAAATAACCTTTGCCTTCACTTTCCTGCCAACGCTGTTTTTGTGGGTTATAGCCGCGGTTTATTACTTTTATCCCGCCATCGCCGCGTAGTGAATAATTCGCCGTCACCTGCTCTAAACCTCGCTCAAAGGAGTGATCCAGACGGGCAATCTCATACCAGGTGCCCAGATAGCGAGGTAACTGAAAGTTATCGACAATTTTGACATCTTTTGGCGGCGTTACGCTGCAAGCCACGGAGAGCAGGGCAGACATAAGTACCGTTATTTTTGACCACAGTGGGACAGACATAGCGAGGCATCCTGTTAGTAATAAGTTCTTATTGAAAATAACTCTCATCTATCAGTGATGCAAATTTTGAGGGGGATGACAAGTGGGGCAAAGGGAAGACGGCCCGCGCGGGGCAGGCCGTTTTGTTCAGAATTACAGAGTGAGAACGCCGATAGCAGCGACTACGCTGAGGATGGCTGCCAGACCGTAGAAAACCCATTTGCCGGCTGGCACATGAATTTTCAGGTCATGCATAGCGTGGTGAATACGATGCAGGCCACACCACAGCGGCAGAATAATCATCAGCAGCAAGAATACGCGGCCGATGAAGCTCTGGCTGAAAGCCAAAACCCGCTCGTAACTTAAAGCGTCGCCTGGATATGCGCCGAGGGGGAGCAAAATAGCAACCAGCAGAATAACCGCTGGTGCAATAATGGCTCCCCACATGCCGCCAGCACCAAAAAGACCCCAGAAAATCGGTTCATCGGAGCGCTTAGGAACTTGATTCATCTTATTTCCCTCCGGGTTAGATTAAGGCGACGGCCAAAATGACCGCTGTCGCAACAATAGTCACCACCCAAAGCGATTTAATGATCAGCTCTGGTCCCATTTTGTCGTCTTTTACCACTATATTGGCGGCCTTAGGTGCCAGCTCAAACCAGGTTTTGGTATGAAGCAGCGCGGCCAATAGCGTGATGATATTAATCAATAGCACCAGCGGGTTTTGCAGGAAGCTAACAAATCCTTCCCAGCCTGCCGGGCCACCTTTCAGGGCGAAAACGCCGTAAATCAGGATAATACTGAACCAGACCGCCGGAACGGAGGTGCCTTCACGCAGCATATAGAAGCGGTAAAAACCCAGCTTCTGCCACCAGTTCGGGGCCATGGTGCGGACATAAGGTTTACGTTTAGTTGTCATTGCTGTTTCCCCTCCCTTATTGTGGCTTCAGCATGGCGATCATGAAGTCTTTCGCACTTTCAACTTTGCCCTGCTGAATCGCGGCGGCTGGGTCAACGTGCTTAGGACAAACTTCAGAGCAATAGCCGACGAAGGTACAGCTCCACACGCCGTTGTTACCGTTGAGCTGAGGCATACGCTGTTTCTTGCCGTGATCGCGGGTATCCAGATTGTAACGGTGTGCCAGCGTAATCGCTGCCGGACCGATGAACTCTGGGTTCAGACCGAATTGCGGGCAAGCGGCGTAGCACAGACCACAGTTGATACAGCCGGAGAACTGATGGTATTTCGCCATCTGTGCCGGAGTCTGGCGGGTTGGGCCATCTTTTGGATCTTGTTTATTGCCGATAATGTAAGGCTTGATGGCTTCCAAACTCTCGATAAAGTGAGTCATATCCACGACCAGATCGCGTTCGATCGGGAAGTTGCCTAAGGCTTCGACTTTCATGCCCTCGGTATATTCCCGCAGGAAGGTTTTACAGGCCAATTTAGGTACCCGGTTGACCATCATGCCGCACGAACCGCAGATCGCCATACGGCAAGACCAGCGGTAAGACAGATCTGGCGCCAGATTGTCCTTGATATAACCCAAGGCATCGAGCAATGAAGTTTGCTCATCGTAAGGCACTTCGAAAGTGTCGAAGTGAGGCTCGCTATCCTGTTCAGGGTTGTAGCGCATGATCTCCATTTTCAGGACTTTCATATCAGCCATTCGCCTGCTCCTTATCCTTTTTATCTTGTGCCGTCTTCTTATCTTGCGCGGTGGCTTCGGCGCCGTAGACACGTTTAGCCGGTGCCAGTTTGGTAATTTTCACATCGCTATACTCGAGGCGCGGCGTGCCGCCCGGTGTGTGGAAGGCCAGAGTATGTTTGAGGAAGTTGACGTCATCGCGTTCGGTACAGCCTTCATCCAGACGCTGGTGGGCACCGCGAGACTCTTTACGGTTAAGTGCAGAGTGCGCCATACATTCAGCTACATCCAGACCGTAGCCCAGTTCGATGGTGTACAGCAGGTCGGTATTGAATACGCTGGAGTTATCGGTGATTTTCACGCGTTTAAAGCGCTCTTTCAGCTCGGCCAGCTTATCGACGGTTTTTTGCATGAGTTCTGGCGTACGGTAGATACCACAGCCTTCTTCCATGGAAAGACCCATTTCATCGCGGATTTTAGCCCAGTTTTCCGTTCCTTCCTGTTTCATCAGGTTGGCCAGGCGAGCCTCTACGTCGCGGGTTTGCGCATCCAGCGCGTTGCCGTTCGCCGGGCCACTTTCCATGGCGCGCTGTGCGGCTTGTTCACCGGCTACGCGGCCAAAGACCACCAGTTCGGCCAGTGAGTTAGAGCCAAGGCGGTTTGCACCATGCAGGCCAACGGAAGAACATTCACCGACGGCAAATAGCCCTTTAATACGGGTTTCACACTGCTGATTGGTTTCGATGCCACCCATGGTGTAATGTGCGGTTGGACGTACTGGGATTGGATCTTTTACCGGATCGACACCCACATAGGCTTTGGCCAACTCGCAGATGAACGGCAGGCGTTCCAGCAGTTTTTTCTCACCCAGATGACGTAAATCCAGATAAACCACATCGCCACGCGGTGTCGCAATGGTGCGGCCAGCGCGCCATTCGTGCCAGAAAGCCTGAGAAACTTTATCTCGCGGCCCCAACTCCATATATTTGTTTTCTGGTTTACCCAACGGAGTTTCTGGCCCCATGCCGTAGTCCTGTAGATAGCGGTAGCCATCTTTATTCACCAGGATACCGCCTTCGCCACGACAGCCTTCGGTCATCAGGATGCCTGAGCCAGGCAAGCCGGTTGGGTGATATTGTACAAATTCCATATCCCGCAGCGGAACACCGTGGTGGAAAGCCATGCCCATGCCATCACCGGTGACGATGCCGCCGTTGGTGTTATAGCGATAGACACGTCCGGCACCGCCAGTCGCCATGATAACGGCATTGGCGCGAATCTGGATTTTGGTGCCTTCCATCATATTCAGCGCAACAACGCCGCGCGCTTGTCCATCATCCACCAAAATATCGAGAACAAAATGTTCATCAAAGCGTTGGATTTGTGGATATTTCAGGGAAGTTTGGAACAGAGTATGCAGCATATGGAAGCCGGTTTTATCGGCGGCAAACCAGGTGCGTTCAATCTTCATACCGCCAAAGCGGCGCACGTTTACAGAACCGTCGGGTTTACGGCTCCACGGGCATCCCCAGATTTCCAGCTGCGCCATTTCTTCCGGGCAACTGTGAACAAAGTGGTCAACGACATCCTGTTCACAGAGCCAGTCGCCGCCGGCAACCGTATCGTTGAAATGGTAGTCGAAAGAATCGTGGTCCTGAGTGACTGCGGCTGATCCCCCTTCGGCGGCCACGGTGTGGCTACGCATTGGGTAAACTTTCGAGATAAGAGCAATCTTCAGTTGGGGGTTGGCTTCCGCTGCGGCTATTGCTGCACGTAAACCAGCGCCCCCGGCCCCGATAATGGCAAGGTCGGCGTTAAAGGTTTGCACTGCGCTTCTCCATTGTTCAAGTGAAATTCTTATACCCTTGGTACCTGAGGCTGCGGTGGGTTAACTGTACTTTCTCAACCGAATCAAAAACCTGAATCAGTTGATCGGGATCGGTTTGCCAGTTGCCTACCTGTAACTTCAATGACCTCGGCTATATAAAAGGAATGTCTATTCTTAATATGGTTTTTAATATTATTGCCTTGCTAATCAATTACCCGATGCAAGGGGGAACTCATTAAGAATAGCAATTTCTTACTATTTGTATGGGAATGAGTATACCTAATCATAAGTAGTAGAAATTTGATGTGATCGATTGTTTTGTTTTATTTGAACCTCTGCGCGCGGGCTAACTGGCAGAAACGTGATCGCAGACAGGATCTGCTGTTGATAAGGATTTTTGACGACGCGTTATGCTGAATTCGTGGCATAAATAGGCAATCTTTGTCGCAAATTTGTTTGCCTGATAGGATGCGAGTAGACTGCATCCCCTGTTTGATTTCGGAGTTAACCACCATGAGCGAAACGGCAAGCTGGCAGCCAAGTGCACCCATCGCCAATTTGTTGAAACGCGCAGCAATAATGGCAGAAATACGACGGTTCTTTGCCGATCGCGGCGTATTGGAAGTTGAAACGCCAGCCATGAGCCAAGCGACAGTGACAGATATCCACCTGTCTCCTTTTGAAACCCGGTTTGTTGGCCCGGGTGCTGCCGATGGCATGACGCTGTACATGATGACCAGTCCGGAATATCACATGAAGCGCCTACTGGCGGCTGGCAGCGGCTCCATTTATCAATTGGGTCGTAGTTTCCGCAATGAAGAGGCCGGTCGTCACCATAATCCCGAGTTCACCATGCTCGAGTGGTATCGTCCTCATTATGATATGTATCGCTTAATGAATGAGGTCGACGACCTGCTACAGCAGATCCTGGATTGTAGCAGCGCAGAAACGCTGTCTTATCAGCAGGCTTTCCTGCGTCATTTGGATGTCGATCCACTGTCAGCGGACAAAACCCAGCTGCGGGAAGCGGCGGCGAAGCTGGATTTGAGCAATATCGCCGATACGGAAGATGACCGCGACACGCTATTACAGCTGCTGTTCACCGTTGGTGTAGAACCGCATATTGGCCGTGAAAAACCGGCCTTTGTGTATCATTTCCCTGCTTCTCAAGCGTCACTAGCTGAAATCAGTACCGAAGACCATCGGGTAGCCGAGCGTTTCGAGGTCTACTTCAAAGGTATGGAGTTAGCCAACGGTTTCCGCGAGCTGACCGAAGCCAACGAGCAGTTGAAACGCTTCGAGCAGGATAATCGTCGACGCGCCGTTCTGGGATTGCCGCAAAATCCAATCGATGTCAATCTGATCGCAGCGTTACAGCACGGTATGCCCGATTGCTCCGGTGTTGCGCTGGGTGTCGATCGTTTGGTGATGCTGGCGCTGGGAGCGGAGCGATTGAGCGAGGTTATGGCGTTCCCGGTCGATCGCGCCTGATTACCCTTCGTCCTTGACGCTGCAGCGGTGTTGGCTGCGTTCACTCCCCCGAATCACTGACGGGTGTCAGCTCATCGGGATGAGTTCGCTGGCTGCCTTGCTGCAACGGCAATGACTGTGGGTAATGTCGTGGAATTCTTGACGCTGCAGCGGTGTTGGCTGCGTTCACTCCCCCGAATCACTGACGGGTGTCAGCTCATCGGGATGAGTTCGCTGGCTGCCTTGCTGCAACGGCAATGACGGTGGTTAATGTCGTGGAATTCTTGACGCGCAGCGGTGTTGGCTGCGTTCACTCCCCCGAATCACTGACGGGTGTCGGCTCATCGGGATGAGTTCGCTGGCTGCCTTGCTGCAACGGCAATGACTGTGGGTAATGTCGTGGAATTCTTGACGCTGCAGCGGTGTTGGCTGCGTTCACTCCCCCGAATCACTGACGGGTGTCAGCTCATCGGGATGAGTTCGCTGGCTGCCTTGCTGCAACGGCAATGACTGTGGTTAATGTCGTGGAATTCTTGACGCGCAGCGGTGTTGGCTGCGTTCACTCACCGCAATGATAAATTGGTGTAAGTTCGCTGAGATTGTCCGATTGTAAAAATGGCCCGATTCCGCAAAGAATCAGGCCATTTTTTTACCCCAAAATCAGGCTAATGAATCACTACAGGCTGCCCGGCGTGCGGGTATTATTGCGAGTTGGCGTGTTCACGCTGCGGCCAGCGCGCCCCAGCGTTTCCATTCGAACCTGGAACGGTGGGAACGGCAGAACAATACCATGCTCGCGGAAGCCTTCCAGAATCAGTTGATGTATTTCGTGGCGCATTGGCAAGCGATGAAGCATTTCGGCGGCATAGATACGCAACTCGAAAATCTGAATGCCTTGCTGTAGATCCATCAGGAATGCTTCTGGCCCAGGGTTATCCAAGACCATGGAACAACGTCTGGCGGCGGTAAGCAGCAGTTCGGTCACTTCTTCGCTATTGGCTTCGGCCGGAGCCGGTACTGTTAAGACCACGCGAGTAATAGGATCGGACAGTGACCAGTTAATGAACTGCTCGGTGATAAAGGCCTTATTCGGCACGATAATCTCTTTGCGATCCCAGTCGGAAATGGTGGTGGCGCGGGTATTGATTTTGGTTACGCTACCGGTTAAATCGCGAATAGTTACGGTATCGCCAATACGAATCGGTTTTTCAAATAGAATGATCAGCCCAGAGACGAAGTTGGCAAAAATTTCCTGTAAGCCAAAACCTAACCCTAAACCGAGAGCGGCGACCAGCCATTGAAATTTCGCCCATTCAATCCCCAGTAGTGAAAAGCCTAATAGGCCACCGAACAAAATCACCAGATATTTAGTTATTGTCGAAATGGCATAACCGGTGCCGGGCGTCAGGTCCAGATGCTGTAATAGCGCCAGTTCCAGCAGGGCAGGCAGGTTCCGCACTAACTGAGTCGTCACGATTATGACCAGAATGGCGATGATCAGCGATCCCATAGTGATCGGCTGGATGGATTCGACGCCGTTGATAGTCGAAGAAACATCCCATAGGCGAATATTTTCCAGGAAACCAAAGGCTGAATGGATCTCTGACCACAGGAAGATCACTGAAACCAGCGCGATCATAGTGAGTATGGAACGAACCAGACGCAGCGATTGAGCGCTGATCACGTCCAGATCAATAACCGGCTCATCAACATCGACCGACCCCTCGGAACTATTCGTATGCGGCGTATCTTCTTCACCTCTGGCACGCTGCGCCAGGATATCGGCCCGACGCTGTTTAGCACGGTCAAAGGCAATACGGCGGCGCTGAATCAGCATCCAGCGGCGAATAATATGGTAAATCACCAGCAGGAAGAACCAGATGGCGACGGAGGTTTCCAGACGAGCCAGCAGCGCCTGAGACGTGGTGAGATACCCCATCAGCGAGGCCAGCGCGGCAATCAGCGGAGCGGAAAGCAGCAGCCCCCACAGCGCCTGATTGATCTTATTCTCTCCCGAACCTTTTTTATCCAGATACAGCGGAATACCGGCACGTTTCAGACTGTTGGTGACCAGACTTAGTGCGATACACAACAGGACAAAGCACAGTCGGCCTAATGTGCCGGCGAATTCGCGGTCGTTATAATTCTCGAAGGTTATCAACGCCATCATCAACGGAATAATCAGCCATACCGACATACGGTAAAAGCGCATCGCACGCGCGACCTGATCTGGCGCCCAGCGGAAATGGGTGATAAACAGGCCGTGAGGATGAGCAAAAGCGGCGCTGATCATAAACACCCACAGTACCGGAACCGTGGCGGTCACTGCGTTGCCAATGGCAATCGCCATCGGGTAGGACCACGCGTTTTGCAACCCGTAACCCAGCGCCGCCCAGAGCACAGGAAGCGGCAAGGCCACCAGAATCGACCAGAAAACGGTGCGCAGCGTTAATGAAAACTGATCTTGCGTAACTTTGCCGACCCGGCTGCTGGCTCGCTCCAAAAACGCATGATAATGGCGACGGGAGCTGACGCTAAAGCTGACAAACAGCAGCGCGGCGATAATCGGAATCAGCGTTTCCTGACTGGTCATCATCATCACAAAGGCACCGCTGAGCTGGGATAAGGTATCCAGCGAAAGCAGGCGCGTCAGGTCACGAGCGACATCGATCGGATAAGACAAGGAAATTGGGCTAACGTCCGCAACCCAAAACAGATAGCGGTGGGTCGCCTCGCGGATTTCATTCAGGGCATCAACCAATTGACTATTGGCGACTTTCAGCTTGGTCAGTTCGAGAATCTGCGTGTCATAGCCAGAAAGCAGTGAATTTAGCAGTTCTCGCTGGGTGCGTAGCTGAGCGTCCATAATGCGTTGTTGCTGAACCGTCAGCGGCGTACCGTCGTCCTGCGTCGCTTTGGTTCCTTTTTGCTGCTGCTCCAGCATCCCTTCATAGGTCAGACGCTGAACTCGAAGCTGAGCCATATCTCTATCTAACTGTTGAGATTTTGGCATTTCAGGCAAGCGGGCTACGTGCGCTCGTAGGGTTTCCCCCAGTGCAGTAGAAATACCCAGCCATTGCGCCTGTTCGCGAATGGTGCTGAGAGTCTGCCGAACTCGCAGAGTGTCTGCCGCCGCCTGACGTTGTTGAGAGGAAATCAGGTCCATGCGCTGAGCCTGACTGTTCAGCGCGCGGGATAAATCTCGGTTGGTTTCTAGCTGCTGGCTGATGGAGGCCGGCAGATCGCCACCTTGTTCCGCCAGTAATTCGGTGCGTTCCAGCGCTCTTTCCGCTTCAAGCTGGCGCTGATTATTCAAATTGTTACGCAATGTCTGCAATAAGGTGTCTGTCCGCTCATGGTTCTTTTTATATACTTCGGCGCGCATGCGGGACAATTCTTGCCGGTTATTGGCAGAAAGCTGAGAAAGCTCCAGCTCATTCACTTTGGCTTTACGAGCCGTAACTTCCGCCTGTAATAGTGCAAATTGCGCCTGCGCCAGCGGAGAGGTTGGTGAGTTTTGAGATTGCAGACGCGTCGTGGCTTCACCTAGTAGGCGGCGGGCATCTGATTGTTGTTGAGGAAGTTGCCCCAGAGAGTCGCTAATTTCCCGCAAACGATCCTGTTCTTGCTGCATTTGACGGGAAAGTTCCAGCAGTTGGCTGCTGGTTTGCAGGATTTGCTGCTCCATCTCATTGGTCGATAAATTGGTTGGCACCGGCAGCGGTTTTTCGCTATCCGGCGTCAACTGTTGACGTAACTCTCTGGTTAATTTGGGGAAATCATCAATGACTTTCTGGTATTGCTGTGCCCGTTCGTCGGACTCTTTCGCATCATTAAGCCAGTTGATAGCACCTTGCAGCGCCTGAACAATTTCCGCCTGGTTGGCGGCGCCTTTATTCGCCTCAGCCTGCTTCAGCTCTTGTCTGAGCTGAGCCTCATTAGGCTGAGTTGCCGCATAAAGCGGCAGAGAGAGAAAAATACCAAGCAGGAATGTGGTTATCAGGCGCACGTTATGCTTCCTTAAATCAAGTTACGCCATAAAGCGTTAGGTTAGCACGGAGGCGTCGGTGGAACGGCTTCTGCCAGTAGCTCACCCATACGGGTGACGGAGCCACTGTTTAGCTGCGGAGCCAGATACACTTTGCCTGATGCAAATAGGTTAATAACCGTTGAGCCCAGCTTGAAGCGACCCATTTCCTGCCCTTTCTCCAATGCAATCGCCCCTTCTTCACCGGCCTGCGGGTAGGTCCAGCGGCGGATAACCCCTTCGCGGGTTGGATTGGTTGTTCCTGCCCAAACGGTTTCAATGCTACCGACAATGGTGGCACCGACCAGAATCTGCGCCATCGGGCCAAAAGCGGTATCAAAGATACAGATCACGCGTTCGTTACGGGCAAACAGGTTAGGGACATTGGCTGCGGTCAGCGGATTGACGGAGAATAAATCCCCAGGTACATAGATCATTTCACGTAGTACGCCGTCACAAGGCATATGCACTCGGTGATAATCGCGCGGCGCTAAATACGTGGTGATAAAGGTGCCGTTCTTGAATTCTTCAGCCAACAGGTAGTTACCGGCCAGTAAAGCTTCCAGCGTGTAATTGTGGCCTTTTGCCTGCAAGATTTGGTCTTCGCGGATAGCGCCAAGCTGACTGACGGCGCCGTCAGCAGGCTGTGCCAGCGCATTGTCTTCCGCCACCACAGGGCGTGCATCCGGGCGTAACGGACGAACGAAAAATTCGTTGAAAGTGGCATAAGCGGTGAATTCTGGGTTCTGCGCTTCTTTCATATCTACGTTATAGAAACGGGCAAAGCCTTTAATAACCAGTTGAGTCAACCAGCCGCCTTTTTTGTCTGCACCCCAGCCAGCCAGGCGCGTAAGTCCTTGCTTCGGAAGTAAATATTGCAGTCTGATTTTGATGCTATCCAGCACGAGAACCTCTTGGATTAGGCATTAGCCATTAGATAAAAGGGGCGCATTGTAACGTTCGGCGCCCGCAATGTCAGTTATTCAGAATCTGAAAGCGGTTTGCGTGGTTTGACTTGTTCCATGCTTTCCAGAATTCGATGGTAGTTATCGAAACGCTCTTCGGCAATATCACCGCGCTCCACCGCTTCGCGCAGGGCGCAGCCGGGATCGGTGGTATGGCTGCAATCTCGGAATTTGCAATGACCAATGTAGTTGCGGAATTCGACAAACCCTTGCGTGATTTGTTCCGGTGCTAAATGCCACAGGCCAAATTCGCGCACTCCAGGTGAATCGATCACATCGCCGCCGTGCTGGAAATGATACAAGCGCGCGGCGGTGGTGGTGTGTTGTCCTAAACCTGAGTTATCGGAAACTGCGTTGACCAAAATTTGCGTATCGCTTGGTGGTAACAGGGCGTTCAGCAGGCTGGATTTACCCACGCCGGATTGGCCGGCGAAAATGCTGATACGGCCAGCCAGCGCCTGTTCAAAGGCTGCCATCCCTTCGCGAGTCTGGCTAGACACTTCCAGTACCTTGTAATCGATACGGCGATAGATATCCATCATGCCATCGACGAATTTGCGGCCTTCGGCATCCAACAGATCGACTTTATTCAGTACGATCAGCGGCTCTACGTCCAGCGTTTCACAGGCCACCAGATAGCGATCGATAATATTGAGTGAGAGTTCCGGCAAAATGGCCGAGACGATCACGATTTGATCGATGTTAGCGGCGATCGGCTTCACGCCGTCGTAAATATCAGGACGGGTTAAAACCGAAGTACGTTCATGTACCGCTTCAACAATACCTTTAACTCGAACACCTTCCTGCTGAATACCCGGTCGCCAAACGACACGGTCACCGGTTACCAAAGAGGTAATGGTGCGACGGATATTACAACGGTGTTGGGTGCCATCAGTGGCTTCAACGTCGGCGTGCTGACCGAAACGGCTGATTACGATACCTTCTTGCGCATCGCCAAGCTGAGAGTCATCTAACTCAGGTTTTCTATCAGTGCGTAGCCGGCGCTGATGGTTAGCCTGCACGCGGCGTTGTTGACCTTTGGACAGTTTATTCTTGCTCACTGCGCCTCACTTGAATCTGCATTTATCGCTCGTTGCGACTAAAAGAACTATGATACACATAATTTTATCATTTAACCGTTTGTTCGGTTGATCCCCCCGATGAATAGGCAGGAAATATCATGGCAGGAAATGAAAATAATCTGATCTGGATTGATCTGGAAATGACCGGTCTCGATCCAGAGCGGGATCGGATTATTGAGATCGCAACGTTGGTAACGGATGCCAATCTTAATATTCTGGCAGAAGGCCCGGTTTTGGCGGTGCATCAGTCTGATGAGCAACTGGCGCTAATGGATGAGTGGAATGTGCGTACTCATACCGGTAGTGGTCTGGTTGAGCGGGTAAAAGCCAGCCCATTCAACGACCATGATGCAGAAATGCAGACCATTGCTTTCCTCGAACAATGGGTGCCGGCCGGCAAATCGCCTATCTGCGGTAACAGCGTGGGTCAGGATCGCCGCTTCCTGTTCCGCTATATGCCTGCGCTGGAAGCTTATTTCCACTATCGCTATCTGGACGTCAGCACATTGAAAGAGCTGGCTCGCCGTTGGAAACCGGAAATCCTGCCGGGCTTTAAAAAGCAAAATACGCACCAGGCGCTGGACGATATTCGTGAATCTGTGGCGGAACTGGCTTATTACCGCGAACATTTTATCCAGCTTTAGTCTTTAATAGATAAAATCTGGTTTAAACACGGCAGAATCTTGTTCTCAGTACTATGATTCTGTCGTGCAAATCACGGGTTTTAAGCGCTTAGCCGATTTATTCAACACCCGTCGCTGGCAAAAAGTACATATTGTTGATTTAATCGACACTTGAACAAAAAAATGATTTTTTTGCTTTCAGGGGCTTGCAGCAAAACGGAATTCTCGTATAATGCGCACCCCGTACCGATGAAGATTTTCGCCAGTTAGCGAGATCGAATTTAGTACGTAGAGCGGGAATAGCTCAGTTGGTAGAGCACGACCTTGCCAAGGTCGGGGTCGCGAGTTCGAGTCTCGTTTCCCGCTCCAA
>NZ_QCZL01000025.1:0-62665 GCF_003634395.1 Yersinia sp. IP36721 | reverse complement strand
CTGGCAGCCTCACCGCCACCGGTAGCAAGTCAGACGGATTACGCCAAAAATATGCCCCTGTGATTGGTTAATCGATCACGCCCAACCAGCCCGCCGCGCGCGGGCTTTTTTACGCCTATCACAAATCACCGCCTGCCGCCTGATACGCCACGCAATACCCACGCCACCACACCGCAATAGTCTAAATGGATCGCGCTCGCCTCGTCCCGCCAGCACCGCAGAATCCCCACGAAAGAAACGTAATCCCCACGGAAACGGCACTACACCGCACCCGCCTGCACACTTTGCGTTATAAAGTTTTTTCAGTTTTAAATTCCTACAAAATACCCCGCCAGCCCGCGCCATGGCTGGGGCTTTGCGGCAATTTTTCAACTGAAAAGATTGAAAAAAATTTCAGGGGATTTCAGTTTTTGGATCTCGGAGTTGATCACGGTAAAATATTAGACTATTGAATTTAAAGGGGATTATGTAAATTACGTGTGGTTGATTGATTTGCGCATGCGTTCCGTTGAGTGCAGACAGAACGCACTGAAGCCAGCCGCAGCAAGGGATTGCTGGAAATCTAATATAAAATTTTCATTGTAAACTATGAAACATTTAAGCCAGTGGTTAATGGTTTCTCGAAGAAATAAAACCAATCATTTTCATCCAGAGGTTGCCCATCAAGTTGCATCTTATGTACAGCTAAACAGGTATCAAGACCCAGTGGGTCTCTTCATTACAAAGACTCTAGACCTGCCCGTTCAGTTGATGCATTTATCAATAAATATGCGACTTCTAATAATTTATTGGTACTCATAAGCATTTTCTCCGGGTTGGAAAACAATGGGAAAACTAATAATGGTAAAATTCCGCCGCCACTTTATCGCCAACTCATTAATTTAAATTATTTAACATATTGATTATCATTGTGTTTTTTAAGTGACAATGAAAAAGACCAATCTTCATGTTGTGTAGCCATAGCATTAACTAATAGGAATAGCATCGAGTGTACCAGATTTGTGCCCTCATCAGGCATAATGCCATGCTGAGTTCAATCGATGAGAGGAATCTGGATGCAACAGCAAAATAACCCGCTGATTGAACAGTTTTTGGATGCCCTGTGGCTGGAACGTAATCTGGCCGAAAATACTCTGGCTTCGTACCGTCTGGATCTTCAGGCGCTGGCTGGCTGGTTACACCACCACAATAAGGATTTGCTGCAGGCCGATCCTTTGGATTTGCAGTCCTTTCTGGCGGAACGCATTGAGGGAGGCTATAAGGCTACCAGTTCGGCTCGTTTGCTGAGCGCAATGCGTCGGTTTTTCCAATATTTATATAGAGAAAAATTGCGAGAAGATGACCCAACCGCGCTGTTGTCATCGCCCAAATTACCCCAACGTTTGCCGAAGGACTTAAGCGAAGCGCAGGTTGACGCACTGCTGAACTCACCGAATGTCGATATTCCTTTGGAACTCAGAGACAAAGCGATGCTAGAGGTACTGTACGCCACCGGTTTGCGTGTGTCTGAATTGGTCGGATTAACCATTAGTGATGTCAGTTTGCGGCAGGGCGTGGTGCGAGTCATAGGTAAGGGGAATAAAGAGCGATTAGTACCGCTTGGTGAAGAAGCGGTTTACTGGATTGAGAATTATATGGAACATGGGCGGCCTTGGTTGATTAACGGCCAGGCGCTGGACGTATTGTTCCCCAGTAATCGCAGTCAGCAAATGACTCGACAGACTTTCTGGCATCGTATCAAACACTATGCGATCCTTGCGGGTATCGATAGTGAGCGCCTTTCCCCCCATGTATTACGTCACGCTTTTGCGACGCATTTACTGAACCACGGGGCGGATTTACGCGTGGTTCAGATGCTATTAGGCCATAGCGATTTGTCGACCACCCAGATTTATACTCATGTAGCGACGGAACGCCTGAAACAGCTACATCAACAGCACCATCCGCGCGCATGATTGCGCTGTAGAAGAAAAATAGGATTATTCAATGAAAAAAAGTTTACTGTTGCTGCCAATCTTAATGGCTTCGCTTTCTGGTTTGGCGTATGCCGATGATGCTGCTATCCAACAGACATTGAAAAAACTGGATATTAAAAATGCTGAAATCCAGCCTTCCCCTATCGCTGGTTTAAGCACGGTAATGACGGACAGCGGAGTGCTTTATATTTCCGCCGATGGCAAACAGCTGCTGCAAGGCCCGCTGTATGACGTTAGTGGCGCACAGCCGGTTAACGTAACTAATCAATTGCTGCTGAAAAAACTGGAAGCATTAAGCGGTGAAATGATTGTCTACAAAGCGCCGCAGGAAAAACACGTGATTACCGTGTTTACCGATATCACCTGCGGGTACTGCCATAAACTGCATGAAGAAATGAGTGACTATAACGCGCTAGGTATTACCGTGCGTTATCTGGCGTTCCCGCGTCAGGGGCTGAGTTCTCAGGCGGAAAAAGACATGCGTTCTATCTGGTGTACCGCTAACCGCAATAAATCTTTTGATGCGGCGATGAAAGGTGATGCTATTTCCCCGGCAACCTGTAAAACCGATATTGCTAAACATTATCAGCTAGGGGTGCAATTCGGCATTCAGGGTACTCCGGCTATCGTATTGCAGGATGGCACCATTGTTCCGGGCTATCAGGGGCCAAAAGAGATGCTTGCCATGCTGCGAGCGCATCAGGCTTCCAAGAAAACCGGTGGTTGATCGCCAGTGGCTATAAAAACCCAACTTCGTCGTCGCGAACTTGCCGATGAGAGTGCGCTGCCGGAGCAATTGCATCCGTTGCTACGTCGTTTGTACGCCTCTCGCGGTGTGAAAGGGGCGCAAGAGCTGGAGCGCGGAGTGAAAGGCCTGCTGGCTTATCAACAGCTGGACGGCATTGATGCCGGGGTCAGTTTGTTGCAGCAGGCATTAGCCGATAGCCAGCGTATTATGATTGTCGGTGATTTCGATGCCGATGGCGCGACCAGCACCGCCTTAGCCGTGTTATCTCTGCGCAGTATGGGCTGCAGCCACGTCGATTATCTGGTTCCAAATCGTTTTGATGATGGATACGGCCTTAGCCCGGAAGTGGTTGAACAGGTTATTGCCCGCGGTGCGGATCTTATCGTAACCGTAGATAACGGTATTTCTTCCCATGCAGGCGTTGATTTGGCTCATGCTCATGGGATTAAGGTGCTGGTTACCGATCACCACTTGCCGGGTGACGTTTTGCCGGCAGCCGAAGCCATTATTAACCCCAATCTGGTGGGCTGCGATTTTCCATCGAAATCGCTGGCTGGTGTTGGCGTGACTTTTTACCTCATGCTGGCTTTGCGTGCGCGATTACGGGATAGCGGCTGGTTTGAGCAACGAGCGCTGGCGATTCCTAATTTAGCGGAGTTGCTGGATTTGGTGGCTTTGGGAACGGTCGCCGATGTGGTGCCACTGGATGCCAATAACCGTATTTTGGTACACCAAGGGTTGAGCCGAATTCGGGCGGGAAAATGCCGCCCCGGAATCAAAGCGCTACTGGAAGTGGCAAACCGTGATGCGCGCCAGCTGGCAGCCAGCGATTTGGGCTTTTCCCTTGGCCCTCGGCTGAATGCCGCCGGTCGTCTGGATGATATGTCTATCGGCGTGGCGCTACTTTTGAGTGATGATATTGCTCAGGCGCGCGCACTAGCGATGGATTTGGATAGCTTGAACCTGGCGCGGCGTGAAATAGAACAAAGCATGCAGGTTGAGGCTTTACAACTTTGTGACCAACTGGAACGTACCAGCACGGAGTTGCCTTACGGCATTGCCATGTATCACGCCGAATGGCATCAGGGGGTGGTAGGGATTCTTGCTTCGCGTATCAAAGAACGTTTTCACCGCCCGGTGATTGCTTTCGCGCCAGCGGGAGAAGGAATACTAAAAGGTTCGGGACGTTCGGTCGCGGGGCTACATATGCGCGATGCGCTGGAACGCCTGGATACGCTCAATCCTGGCCTGATGCTGAAGTTTGGTGGCCACGCTATGGCCGCAGGTTTATCGCTGGAACAGCAAAAATTCGACGAGTTCCGTCAGCGTTTTGCCGATTTGGTGGGCGAGTGGATGGATGCCTCTCAGCTTGAAGGGGTTATCTGGTCCGATGGCGAACTGACCGGCGCGCAAATGACGCTGGAAACCGCAGAATTATTACGTGACGGCGGCCCTTGGGGGCAGGCTTTCCCTGAACCGACTTTCGACGGAAAATTCCGGCTGTTGCAGCAACGGCTGGTGGGGGAACGCCATCTGAAAGTGATGCTGGAACCGTTAAACGGTGGCCCGTTGCTGGATGGTATCGCGTTTAATATTGATACCACTTTATGGCCGGATAGCAGCGTGCGCGAAGTTAAAGTGGCTTATAAGTTGGATATCAATGAATTCCGCGGTAACCGCAACGTTCAATTGCTGATTCAGCACCTCTGGCCTTATTAGTCAGAATGTTAAAAGTTCGCAAAATGCGACTAATGGCGCGATTCGTCCAGATAGCGCCATAAATACGGTCAACTTGCTATAAACCGTCGTTGAGATCCGTTAGAATTATCGGTTCGAATGGCATTCCGCCATCAACGACTCAACCTAAGACATCAAAAAAATGTTTGAAATTAATCCGGTAAAAAACCGTATCCAGGATCTGTCCGAACGGACCGCCGTTATCAGGGGGTATCTTTGACTATGATGCAAAGAAAGAGCGACTGGAAGAAGTAAACGCCGAGCTGGAGCAGCCTGACGTTTGGAATGAGCCCGAGCGCGCGCAAGCCTTGGGTAAAGAACGTTCCGCATTAGAAGAAATTGTCACCACTATTGACCAATTGGCTCAAGGTTTGGAAGACGTTTCTGGCTTGCTGGAATTGGCTATTGAAGCCGACGATGAAGAGACTTTCGACGAAGCCGTTGCCGAGTTGGAAATCCTTGATGGCAAACTGGGCCAGTTGGAATTCCGTCGTATGTTCTCCGGCGAATACGACAGCGCCAACTGTTATCTCGATCTGCAAGCCGGTTCAGGCGGCACCGAAGCGCAGGACTGGGCGAGCATGTTGCTGCGAATGTATCTGCGTTGGGCTGAAGCCAAAGGCTTTAAAACCGAAATCATCGAAGAATCTGACGGTGACGTCGCAGGTTTGAAATCTGCCACCATCAAGATCATCGGTGAATACGCGTTCGGCTGGTTGCGTACTGAAACCGGCGTACATCGCCTGGTGCGTAAGAGTCCGTTCGATTCCGGTGGGCGTCGCCACACCTCTTTCAGCTCTGCTTTTGTCTACCCGGAAGTCGATGACGATATTGATATCGAAATTAACCCGGCAGATTTGCGTATTGACGTATACCGTGCTTCCGGTGCCGGTGGTCAGCACGTAAACAAAACTGAGTCTGCGGTACGTATTACCCATATTCCGACCAATATTGTGACTCAGTGCCAGAACGACCGTTCTCAGCATAAAAACAAAGATCAAGCCATGAAACAGCTGAAAGCCAAGCTGTATGAGTTTGAGATGCAAAAGAAAAATGCTGATAAACAGATGTTGGAAGACAACAAATCCGACATCGGCTGGGGCAGCCAAATCCGTTCTTATGTACTGGATGATTCCCGTATTAAGGATTTACGCACCGGCGTTGAAACGCGTAATACGCAGGCCGTACTGGATGGCGACCTGGATAAATTCATTGAGGCAAGTTTGAAAGCCGGGTTATGAGGAACTGAAATGTCAGAGCAAAAACCACAAGTCGCTGAGCAAGTGCAAGAACTGAATAGTGAATTACAGGCGCGTCGTGAAAAATTGGCTGCACTACGTGAGAAGGGTATTGCTTTCCCGAACGATTTTCGTCGGGAGAACCTCTCAGATCAACTGCATGCTGCGTACGGTGATAAAGATAACGAAGAATTAGAAGCGCTGGGCGTAGAAGTGACCGTGGCTGGCCGCATGATGACTCGTCGCATCATGGGTAAAGCCTCTTTTGTTACCTTGCAGGACGTCGGCGGTCGTATCCAGCTGTACGTTTCCCGTGACGATTTGGCAGACGGCGTTTACAACGAAGAGTTTAAAAAGTGGGATCTGGGGGATATTCTCGGCGCTCGCGGTAAGCTGTTCAAAACCAAAACTGGGGAACTGTCTATCCACTGTAGCGAACTGCGCTTGCTAACCAAGGCGCTGCGTCCGTTGCCTGACAAATTCCACGGTTTGGCCGATCAGGAAACTCGCTATCGTCAGCGCTATCTGGATCTGATTGCCAACGATGAATCGCGTAATACTTTCAAAGTGCGTTCTCAGGTAATGTCCGGCATCCGCCAGTTCATGGTGGAAAAAGGCTTTATGGAAGTTGAAACGCCGATGATGCAAGTGATTCCTGGCGGCGCATCTGCTCGTCCGTTTATCACTCATCATAATGCGTTAGATATCGACATGTACCTGCGTATTGCGCCTGAGCTGTATCTGAAACGTTTGGTTGTTGGTGGTTTTGAGCGCGTATTCGAAATTAACCGTAACTTCCGTAACGAAGGCGTTTCTCCGCGTCATAATCCTGAGTTCACCATGATGGAACTCTATATGGCGTATGCGGATTACAAAGATCTGATCGTTCTGACTGAAGAACTGTTCCGCACGCTGACAGAAACCATTTTGGGCAGCAGCGTCGTTAAATACGGCGAGCAGGAATTCGATTTTGGCAAACCATTTGCCAAACTGACCATGAAAGAAGCGATTTGCAAATATCGTCCTGAAACCAACGTTACCGATCTGGACGACATGGATAAAGCTGTTGCTATCGCTGAGTCTCTGGGAATCAAAGTCGAGAAGAGCTGGGGGCTGGGGCGTGTTCAGTGTGAAATCTTCGAAGAAACCGCAGAGAGCCATCTGATTCAGCCAACCTTCATCACTGAATACCCAGCAGAAGTTTCGCCATTGGCTCGCCGTAATGATGATAATCCATTCATCACTGACCGTTTCGAATTCTTTATCGGCGGCCGTGAAATCGGTAATGGTTTCTCAGAGTTAAATGATGCGGAAGATCAGGCCGAGCGCTTTGCGGAGCAGGTTCGTGCTAAAGATGAAGGCGATGACGAAGCAATGTTCTACGACGAAGATTATGTCACTGCGTTGGAACACGGCTTGCCGCCGACCGCTGGTCTGGGCATTGGGATCGACCGTATGGTTATGTTGTTTACTAACAGCCACACCATTCGTGATGTGATTCTGTTCCCTGCGATGCGTCCGGTTAAGTAATCCCGAACTTTATCGATGAGGGCGCTTAGGCGCCCTTTTTTACAGCTATCAAATAAGCCAGTTAAGAAAATAACAACGCTAACAGCTTAAAATTCCGGCAGTTAAAGCATATCTTTCCTTGCCCCTAAGGCATAACCGGTTATAATGCCACTCGCACATAGACGCGGGTGTAGTTCAATGGTAGAACGGCAGCTTCCCAAGCTGCATACGAGGGTTCGATTCCCTTCACCCGCTCCAAAAACATGTCTCAGAATATTTCCCAACCTCTAATAAATCCATTTATATCAATGAATTAAATTTTTCCCCCTCGTTGTATCAGTCGATACTCATAGATTCTGTCTGCAAAACGCATAGTTATCCGCAGATAAATTTCCCACCTTAAAAATTTATACATGCCATGCTTTCTACGCGTGGATCTTGATATGAATAGAACGAAGCGCAAGACAACTCAATGCTCGCCTAAGAACTTCTTCAGCGTATAGCCCATAAATATTGCTATAGCTATGTATGACGGCGATCATCATCCTATTGGGAAAATGGCGATTAGTGCTTAAATAAGCTATTAGCCCACTCGTTGTGTGCACAACAATCTAAAAATAATCTTAAACTAGAAACCGCTATAAATTTAGAAAGTTGCCGTTTAACTTGGGCATAATACTTGCTCCAAGCATTGCTTTAGCGTCAGAAGAGAACACTTATATTTAAAGTCGGAAGCATCAATCACAATACCGTCCCTGATGGTTGTATTTGCTGTAAACGTATCTAAGGTATTCCCAGCATCAAATTATTTGAGCCATTGAAAATCATCTAACTTTGTATTGTGCGGGCAATGTATCGTTGGGCGAAAATAAATCCCATCCTACCTTCTTTACTCACCGCATAGCAGTTAGCATCGTGTTCACAGTGGATGCGGTCAATTTTCATTGTAAAACGTATCCAGCCGCGGCTAAGCCTATCCTTTGGCTTAAGTTCATTTTTATTACGCTGGGTCGCTACCTCATCAATATTGTATGTATATACTTCCAATTTCTGAGCTGGCTTTTCAGCTTGCTTTATAGTGCCTTGATAGAGTTTATTTTTTTAGGCCATTTTCTAAATGCTGTAATGCAAAAAAAACTATAAATTCACTAACTACCGAACACGATAAAGCCACGTCTATTACATATTACACCCAACTTTTTAATTTTAATTTTATTGAATTTTTGAGTAAGGATTGATTAATTAAATAAAAAATAGCGGGTTCGGTCTATGAGAGGATGTTTAAATTTAATGGCTTTCAGTAAAGCAAATAAGCTATTCTTGCGAGTTGGCTATGCTAATGTATTATTATCACTAACCTTAAGTTGGTTAGCGTTGGTCTCCGTTTTTAATTGATAAACTTATGTCGTAATTTTATTTAATTGGAGTTTCACTTTGTGAAGTAATAGTTTTTTCTTACAATGTAACAGCATGTAGTAAATTGAACTTAATATTATCCACATCGATGTTAAAAATAAAAATTTCTATTTTATTAATAATTTTATATAGTGTGTGTTGAACTATAGATAATAATAAATTAAATGTTCACGCAATATTAAATATATAAACATCATTAATAAAATATTCTTATTGGAATCAATTCTATTAATTTTAATTTGTGTTCTTTGATTGTTTAGTCTGGATTCGTATTGTGTGTTAACTTAACTTAACTTAACTTAACTTAACTTAACTTAACTTAACTTAACTTAACTTAACTTAACTTAACTTAACTGATTTTGATGTGATATTCGTATTCAATACAAAATTATCATCAAAGATATAAATAATTCATTAGCTAGTGAATTTAGATGTAATTATATAATTCTTATAAAAGTAAAGATGTCTTATGAACTATAGTTACATGATAATAATTACTTATTTCAGCGGTATAATGAATGATAACTCATATTAAATGGTATTCTGTTATAAGTTTAAGTTTAACTGTTATATATAGGTTGCTTATTTCGATAAATTCCTCTTTTCAAATGCAGTAATTATCTGTACTTTTAACAGTAAGGCCTAAACCTTCTTAAAGATTAAATGTAATTATATGGATATGCATAATGATTAATTAGTATGATTTCGATGTGAAAAGGGACTTTGATAATTTAACATTCAAAAATCATTGCTCTTTGTTTTGTATTTTTCTTTCATATATTCAGTGAGTTGCGTGCGTTTGAGTCTATGTGAAAGATTGCTTTGGAAAACATAATATATAAAAATATATCTTTTTATATAATTTGATTTGCTTTATCTAACGGATGATAACAATAATTATTACCGTACTTATTATTTATTGATAATTATGATTTTACGTATTTTTTGTTTTTATTATTTTACTTGGGGAGTTATCTATGTATGTTAATACTGTGTCAGTAGTTACTGAGAGTAAGTTTATCGACATTAACGGAAAAGGCATCATTGACTATGGTTCTGAGGTATCCGTTGATTGTTGCATGAATAAAATCCACTTTCATAACAGAAAGCTAACTATCAACATTAATGAAAAGCAAAAACGCTTGGTTATGTGCTTATTCAATGATGTGAATAGAAAGCAAGATATTATAAAGGTTGTTTGGTATGAAAACCATAAAGGTATTTCAGATAATAATTACCATCAATTAATTCACAAATTTAGAACCTTACTGTCTGAATTTGAGATTCCTGCCGATATCATTAAAACCATCAACAGATATGGCTTGCGCCTTGATACAAGTTTGCTGTGTGCTACAGGAAATAATCATTGTGATGATCGTTTTTATGGCTATTGTTGATCTCAAGTTAGTAGTTAGATAAGTGCTAAAAATAATTAGCACTTATCAGCTATATTTAAGTAACATACTTTTAATGGAAAAAGGTGGTCAATGCTTAAAATTATTAAATTAAGTTATGCCACCTTTTTGTTAAGTAGTTCTCACAGGTTTTCAATTTTTTTACCCGTAATTTTTTGTATATATAATGCATTTTTATTAATAAATGATTTTTATAACGAAACTCATGCCAACAATGACGTTGTTATTTTATATAAAAATGATGAAAGAAAGGTTAAGTTAGATCAGAAAGTATCGTTGGATAAAATTAATTACGATATAGATAGAGTAAAAGCCATTGGTATATTTGGTGAAAAAGAAAAAGCTGTTTCTACATACACAAAAAAGTTAGATGATATTGACGTTGAAAATATGAGTCGTGATGAGTTTTTACTCATTAAAAAATACTATGGGGATTCACGCCTGACAGGAACAATAACCAGTTCTAATTCATCATCTATGGCTATAGTTTCAAGTAATCAGATAAATAAAACGTATTTTAAAAATGATTTTCTTAGTGATGGTGAGACTAAAATTTTAAAAATAATTGAAGATGGAATTGTAGTTAGTAAGAATAGTGAATTATTTATAATGATTTTAAGAGATGGCGTTATGTAATCAATTCATAATCTCATAACTTAGGGGTAAGCAATGCCGCTCTCTATTATAAGAACTATTTATGTGGAAAAAAGTAAGTTTCCGTTTTTTTTGTTTTTTATTATTTTTATAAATATAAAAAACAAACTGTGCTTGTCTGTCGCCATCATAGCTGTACAGCTATTTTCGGTTGTAACTTATGCAAATGATTACACTGTAAGGTTGGAAGATGCTGATATCAGAGAGTTCGTAAACTCGGCAAGTAGGATATTAAATAAAACTATAATCATGGATCCTAAAGTAAAGGGGACAATTTCAATTCGTAGTTACGAAAATATGGATGAAGATAAGTATCGACAGTTTTTTCTTAACGTCCTTGACGTGTATGGTTTTACTGTAATTGAGATGCCGAATAATATATTGAAGGTAGTTCCCGCCAAAAGAGCAAAAGGCTCAGCATCAGTAATTATTACGCAGGATGATATTTTTAATGGTGATGAGCTTATTAATAAAATAGTGCCGTTAAAGTATATTTCAGCTAAAAATATAGCGCCGTTATTACGGCAATTAAATGATAATACAGATTCTGGCAGTATCGTACATTACGAACCGAATAACTCGTTGCTAATCACTGGAAGAGCCGCAGTGGTCAATAGATTAATATCTATTATTGATAAATTTGATCGTGAAAGTGACTCAATAGCAGAAGTCTTTAAGCTGAAACATGCATCTGCGATGGATATCGCACGGATCGTCAATGAACTTTTGAGAGCAAACAGCTCGTCAAAGAAAGAAATGCCGCAGGAAGTAAAGCTTGTTGCTGATGAAAGAACTAATTCAATCCTGATAAATGGAGATGCCGGGGCTCGTAAAAATACGGTATCAATAATAAGGAAACTTGATCAGGAACAGACGGCAGATGGAAATACAAAAGTGATTTATTTGAAGTATGCCAAGGCTGAAAACTTACTAGATGTGTTAAATGGTGTAAGTTCTAGCCTAAAAGATGATAAGAAAAAATCAGTGCCTGCTTTTTCCCCAAATAAAAAAATCATGATTAAAGCTGATAATCAGACTAATGCATTGATTATTAGTGCAGCGCCTACGGTTATGTATGATTTAGAGCAGGTTATAACTAAGCTCGATATTAGGCGTGCTCAGGTCCTGGTTGAAGCCATTATTGTGGAAGCTCAGGATGGTGAAGGCATGAACCTTGGGATTCAATGGGCAAACAGTCACGGTGGTGGTGTTAGTTTGCTTGACTCTGGAAAAATAACCAATAGTGCTCAAGGGAATATGAGTGCTGTGGTGAATGGTATGAGCGGGCTGGCGACGGGATTTTATCGTGGAAATTGGGCGGGTTTATTCACCGCTCTGGCTACAAATTCAAGTAATGATATTCTGGCTACGCCCAGCATAGTAACACTGGATAATATGGATGCTGAATTTAGCGTTGGCCAAGAAGTACCTGTTCTTTCATCACAGCAAACGACACCCACAGATAAGGTTTATAACACGATATCTCGTCAGTCAGTCGGTATTATTTTAAAGGTCAAACCACAAATAAATAAAGGGGATACGGTATTACTGGAGATCCGCCAAGAGGTATCAAGTGTGGCAGAGAACTCTAGTGCAGATAAAGATAATATAGGTTCAACGTTCAATAAAAGAATCGTCAATAATGCCGTGCTGGTTAAAAGTGGGGATACAGTCGTCGTCGGCGGGTTATTAGACAAGAAAATTACGAATGTTATAAACAAAGTGCCTATACTTGGTGATATTCCTATCATTGGCGCATTATTCAGACAAAATAAAGATAGAGTAGAAAAGAGAAATCTAATTTTGTTCATTAAGCCTACAATAATAAGAGAGGCTGATGAATATTTATATGAAACATCAGATAAGTTTAGAGCTTTCAATGAAAAAAATGAAAAAAGTAGAAGCTTGTTAGTCAATTCAGAAGTTAAGGTGAATGAATATAGTGATGTTCGTAGATTGTCTACTATAAATAATAAAGAGGTAATAAATTTAATAAAGAAAGATATTAACTCTTTTTATGGTAGAGGGGGTGTTAATTGAAGTCGCTGTCGACAACCATAATTAATAAACCTATGCCATTTAGTTGGGCAAGAAAATATGGCGTATTACTTATCCCTATGGAACATGGTTGTCATTTAGTTTGCCGTTGTTCAGCGTCGTTTGATGATTTACTCGAAGGGCAGAGAGTTGCTTCTGGAAAGGTAGTACTGGCCTTGGTTACCGATGAGGAGTTTGAATCCAGGTTGGTCGATTTCTACCAGAATGATGCCCAGCAAGCCCATCAAATAATGACGGATATCGGTAATGAATTAGCTCTTAGCACCCTCATAGAACAATTGCCAAAAGATGATGACTTACTGGATACGACCGACGATGCGCCAATTATTCGCCTTATAAATGCCGTTTTGTCTGAAGCAGTGAAGCAAGCTGCGTCCGATATTCATATCGAGCCCTTCGAGCAAAGATTGCTAATAAGATTCAGAATTGATGGCATGCTAAATCAGATTCTTGAACCGCCGGTGGAACTAACGGCCTTACTGGTGTCCCGAATAAAAGTTATGGCAAGACTAGATATTGCGGAAAAGAGAGTGCCGCAGGATGGGAGAATTGCGGTAAGAGTCGGTGGGCGAGCGTTGGATGTCAGGGTGTCAACTTTACCATCTAACCACGGTGAGCGGGTTGTACTGCGAATTTTGGATAAAAGTAGTGTGAAGTTAGATCTCAAGGCTCTTGGGGTGGAGGGCGGTAACTATAAGTTAATAAGGAAGTTATTGCAGCAACCTCATGGAATGATATTGGTGGTAGGGCCAACTGGTTCGGGTAAAAGTACGACACTTTATGCTGCGTTAATGGAAATTGATAGTAGCGTTCGTAATATTATGACAATAGAAGATCCGATCGAATTTGATCTTAATGGTATCGCGCAAACGCAAGTTAGTCCTAAAGTGGATATGAGCTTCGCTAAAGGATTACGTGCCATTTTACGGCAGGACCCTGATGTTATTCTTATTGGCGAAATACGAGACACAGAAACGGCTAAGATAGCGACTCAGGCTTCATTAACCGGCCACCTGGTACTCTCAACGCTGCACACCAATACCGCCACTGGCGCAGTAACTCGTTTGCAAGATATGGGGATCGAAACCTTTATGTTGGCAAGCTCATTGCTGGCGGTCATTTCTCAACGTTTGGTACGAAAACTTTGTGTTTACTGCCGTAGCCCTCACCAGTTTCAATTTTCTGATTTGCATGAGGCAAATAATGGCTTAATTTCCGGTTTTAAAGCCGTTGGGTGTGAACAATGCAATTTTATTGGTTATAGAGGGAGAACGGCTATTCATGAGTTACTTATTGTGGATGAAAGCATAAGGAACTGTATTTATCGACGAGGTAGTGAGATTGAGTTAGAGAAACTCGCAAGAAAAATAACAGTGGGAATAAAGAATAGTGGGATAGTTAAAATAACACAAGGAATGACTACATTAGAGGAAGTGATTCGAGTCACTCGGGAGAATATTGATGATCATATTTAAATATTCTGCCATAAATAAGAATGGCTCAAGGTGTAAGGGGCAAGTTGAAGCGGAAAGTATCCGAGGGGCAAGAGAGCTAGTACGTGCTCGTGGATTAACACTCTTAAATATAAAAAAAGTTAATGCTATAAACTGGTATGGAAGAATCAAGAAAACAATTAATAAAAGAGAACTGTTGGTTTTAACGAGACAACTTGCCATTTTAACTTCGGCATCCATCCCAGTTGATGAGGCATTATTAGCCGTATCGCAGCAAACTGAACGAAAATCAGTATCTATAACTTTAGAAAAGATAAGAAATAATATTATCTCTGGCTACTCATTATCTGATTCTCTGGAATCATTTCCACGAGATTTTAACGTGTTGTACCGAGCATTGATAAAATCTGGTGAATCATCCGGAAAGTTAGATCTTATCCTGAAACGGTTGGCTGATAATATTGAGAAGTCACATCTTAAGAAAAATAAATTCATTCAGGCATTAGTCTATCCTGTCATGCTTATATTAGTGTCTTTTGCAGTTATTTCGGTCTTACTCACTGCGGTAATCCCAGAAGTCATAGAACAGTTTGTTTTCATGAAACAAAATCTCCCTCTATCAACTAGGGTTTTAATGTCGATAAGTGACTTTATGAGCAGTTATTTTTCATTGTTAATGATATCCATTGTCATTTTTTTAATGATTAATGTTTTTGGTATGAGGAAGTTAAAATATAAATTCTATGTTCATAGAAAGTTACTTGAAATTGTAGTTATAGGTAAAGTGATTAAAAAGATACATGCTTCACGCTATATAAGAATGCTGGCTATACTGTGCTCTAGTGGGATTCCTTTGATGCAATCGATGAAAATTGGTTTGACAGTTTTAACTAACGAATCAATTAAACTAGAAATGAAACAGGGAGTATCATTGGTAGAAAAAGGAGCGAGTCTTTCGGCTGCATTGAGTCATACCAATATTTTTCCTCCATTAGCCAGACATATGATTTATTCAGGCGAGAAAAGCGGTGATTTAAATATCATGTTAGAAAAAACGGCAGATATTATAGATGAGGAATTTGAACGAATCATAGAGATCTCAATGAGTATATTTGAGCCGACACTCATCATAATAATGGCTTCATTAATTCTATTTATTGTTTTATCTGTTTTACAGCCAATACTGTTACTTAACAATATGGCTTAATTTATTTTGGGGCGGTTAAAAGATTATGTGTAAAAAAAGTAGATATTACAAAGGATTTACCTTGCTAGAGGTCATGATAGTTATCGTCATTTTGGGTTTGCTGGCGAGTTTAACGATACCTAATCTTATGGGAAACAAAAGTAAGGCTGATATACAAAAAGTTATTACTGATATCGCTACGTTTGAAAATGCTTTAGATATGTATAGGCTGGATAATGGATTATTCCCTTCCGAGGAGCAAGGAATTAAGTCATTAGTGGAAATGCCGTTAGAAGAGCCTTTACCAAAGAATTTTCGGTCTGGTGGTTATTTACGTAGGTTGCCGAAAGATCCATGGGGTAATAGTTATATAATAAAAAATCCTGGTTTTTATAACAGTATAGATGTTTTATCTAAAGGTCCTGATGGTGAAATCGGCACTAGCGATGATATAGGTAATTGGCTAAATGAGCATGCAGATAGCGGAACGCAAAACTAGGTTTTATGGTTTTACATTGCTAGAAATAATGTTGGTAATTTTTATTTTATCCTCCATGTCTGTAATGGCTATTTTTAAAATAAAGGATGATAAAAAAGATGCTATTACTGAGGCCGAGCATTTATATACCACTATAGATTGGATAAGAAAACTAGGGAAGTTTGAGCAGACTGTGTACATTATTAGAATAAATGTAAAGGGATGGGCTGTAGAAAAACTATGTTTAAAAGAATGTAACGGGGACAATAAAATAGCAAAGAGCAAGTTTTGGCCAGATAAATCCTGGGAGCAAGTATATTATGGAAGAAAAGCATTAAAAAGAGATTTTGGCAATTCAGTGTTAGATATGAAAGTTGTGTTGACTGGGTATGATGAATGGGGAGATGCAAACTCAGATCATCATTTTTTTTATTTCATCCTTTACCCATTATTACCAGAATCAAGTTTGTCAATAAATCTGTATGATAAATACGGAGTGAGTGTTATTGATTATAATAACTATTCTTTAAATATAACAAGAACATGAATATTTCAGATGTAATAATAAAAAAAAGTAAAGGGATGACTCTACTTGAAGTTATGTTCTCCTTAATTATATTTTCCACTACAGGTCTTGCTATACTTCAATTTATGACGCAAAGCATATACTTAAATAACCAGGTTAAGAGTGATATATTTTCTGTGTTAATAGCAGAAAATAAATTAAATGAAATGATACTTAATCGCAATCCTCCTGGTAATGATTGGATCTCTGGTGATGAATATATGATCGAGAAAAAATGGCAGTGGCGCGCCAGAAGTGAAGATGTTGAATATTTTGGTTTGATGTTAATAGATATTGAAGTGAAAATTGAAAATAATATGGATACTCCCTTACATTTTAAATATTACAGGGTGATAAATTGATTCTGAAATATAACAATGGCTTCACCTTTATAGAAGTGATTTTGGCAATCAGTATCTTTTCACTATTGAGTTTAGCCATGTACCAGGTATTGCAAGTGACATTGAGAACGACGTCAAATGTGATCAGTCATTTAGATGAACTTGAAGATATAAGAAATTCTATTTATATCATAGAGAATGATTTAACTCATGCGATAGTAAGAACGCCAAAAGAGATCACTAATAATGGTCCTATCGATTTCTTTGTTGGTAAATCAGGAGGTGTATCCAATACTATTGAAATAGTGAGGAATAATAAACTTAATGTAAATAGTGTCGGTTATTACTATCAGTTGGAAAAAGTAGGATATAAGATTAATAATAAAAGTTTAGAGAGAATTCGCGCAATTAATGTTGATGATGCGTTATTTTATCCTCAGAGATCAGGTGAAGTGATAAAAGAACGAATATTAACAGGAGTGAAAAGCATAAAGTTTAGGTTTTTCTCAAAAGGTAAATGGCAAGATTACTGGAATGAATTTAGTAAACATCCGATGGCAATTGAAATTATTATAGATCTGGATAAGTATGGTGAAATTAATAAAATAATCATGATGAATGGCAATGATTAAATGTTAATTAAGAAACAATCAGGTATTGCACTGATCTTTGTTTTAATCATAATTTCTCTTATGAGTTCAGCCTTGATGAAGGTGAATGATGTTTGGAGTAGATTCTTTTATTTTCACAAAAGAGTGTTGGAGATAAATAAAGAAAAGGAATGGTTATTAAGTGTGCAAGGCATTGCTATGAAAAAAATAAATATGAGTGCTGAGAGTGATGAAGTATTGATTGTGAATGAAAAAATAATAGTGGGTGGTACTGCATTAAATTTATCAATTATTTCTATTACAGAGTGTTTTAATATAAACGCATTTTATACTTTGAGATACAAAGCTAAGATAGATAGGGAGAAATTAGACTATATAGCTAAAAAACTTGGCGTTGACGAGAAAGTTTGGGAAGAAAGCTCAAAATATCTTATAGATATTCTGGGACGAAATAATGTGGAACATAAAATTAAAAATTTTGATAAAAATAGAGCCTGCTATTTACCTGATGATAAAGTCCATATAAATATAAACTCCATAAATGAAAGCCATGTTGAACTTATATTCATATTGTTACTCTCCAAGGTGCCAAAAGATAACATAATCAACGTAATAAAAAGTAAACCGGATGGAGGTTGGGTAGAAGTCGATGAATTTATAAACCTGTTATTCACTGGAATTAACTCTACTATCAGAAATGAGTTATCTTCATATTTCCGTGATATGCTATCCATAGAACATAAATATCTAATGTCTATTATTAAGCTAGATAATGACGTTGGGAATTATAAGTTGATTACATTGTATAAAATTCAAAGTGGTCGAGCTACGCTAATACAAAAAAGGTATGAATTAAGGGGGTGGGATGCGGAACTATAATTAAAAATAGATAGCATTTGCGCCGATTGTTAAATGAGTTTGAGGCTTTGCTCATATTCAAAATTTTTATATTCCGAAAGCATGATTTTTTCTGTTTACAATAATAAATTATTGTCTGTGATATTGAGTTTAACAAACTGTTGGTAATAGTTGTTGTTGGTTTTTTCTCAAGAGTAAATATAAGATAGCCGACGCTATAGCTGTAGGCAATCTCGATTAGTTAGCTCTTAATTAAACGTTCTTTTTTAAAAGTAAAACCTATTTTTCTTTAACAATAGCTGAGGGGGGCGAGATAACTTTTGAGATCAACGCTTTTGCCACTTTTTGCTTAAGATATTTGGCCAAAACGCCGACACCAGTGGTACCTGCATCTCGAATGGCATCATTTGCTGTTGGTGTCGGGATATAGGCTGGGTTGGCCCCTGATGCTATCAATTATATATCTTGTTCACTGTCAAAACTGTCTGCCAGCACAATTGTGACTATCTCACTTGTTAATCTTATGATTGTATATATTTCACCCTGACGTTAGGATTCAAACCTGCGTGCCATTATTCCTGTTACATTATGGCCTACATTTGAGCGTTTCCTTCGTTCGGCTTGTTCGTCTTCAGATACGTCTGAAGGAATAGCCCTTGTTTGATAGAGTTCACCCTTGGGATTCGGTGTTCATCAATAAGTGTTCACGATTCTTTAGTATTACTATTTAATCTCTCTGAAAGAGAAGGCGAATTGGAAAACTCTTCAACTATCTCTCCTTCAAATTGTAATTCCGGGTGTTCAATCCATGAAATGTTTTCGCGGATTCTTGGTATCGTTTCTGATATTCGTAGCTGTTTAATGTTGGCTCATAAATATCTAACGGGAGAAATTGAGCAGCCTTTGGATCTGTCCCTATTCCATCAAAACGAACCATTTACTTCTAAAGATCTACCGACATATTAATTATGTCTTTTTAGGCGTTCACCATGCAAAAAGCCCGATTCACTGAGCACCAGAGCATTGCCGTTCTGAAGTCCGTCGAAGCCGGACGCACCGTTAAGGATGCCTGCCGCGCAGCTGGGGTTTCTGAAGCCTCAGACTACAACTGGAGAGCCAAGCAAGTTGGGATGCGAGCCTCTGATATGAAAAAGATGAAAGATCTTGAGGATAAAATCATCTTCTGAAACAGATGGTTGCAGATCTGAGTCTGGAATGCTGAGCGCTATCCCCGCTATGTTATCGTAATCCGACTCCGCTGCCACGCCGGGAGTACTCAATCAGAGCGGGTCTATCGATTTTATGCACGACGAGTTGGTGTGCGATCGACGTTTTCGGCGCTTCAAGGTAAAGGATGATGTTAACCGTGCAGCTCTGGCTATCGAAATTGACCTGACTATCCAAGCGCAGCGTGCTGTCCGCGAGCTGGACAGGATAGAGGAAAACCGTGGATATCCGCTGAAGATGCGGATGGATAATGGGTTGGAACTGATATCACTGGCTTTGCACAATGGGCTGAAGACCCATGGTGTGCGGCTAGAATTCATCAAACCGGGTAAGCCGACACTGAACGCGTTTATCGGATGTTTTACGTTTTAACAAGACGTACTGGACCGAAATACTGGATTTTGCCTATTTAGAACGTTGAATGAAGCACGGGAAATGACGGATCGCTGGCTGAATATAACATTGAGCGGCCCCATGCATCCCCGGATAATCTGACACCAAAAGCATACCGGCTGATGGCCGATAAACTGGAAATTTCAAAAAGAATGTGGAACTGAAGCGAGGATACTTACATGAGAATCGCCGATGTTTTTGTGTGATATATGATGTAAAAATCTATTTTTCGGATTTCTATATTGAATTTTGCGCTTATGTGGTGTTTTATAGTTTATTGATTTTTTGTTAGAACATTCATGGATTGATATTTTTAGGGGTTGTGTAGTTATTTCAATGCCATACTGAAACTTCTATTGCTATGGGACAGGTCCAAGCAGGCCGACAAAGCGGCATGGATGTTGAAACGGAGGACTAATGGATAGGATTTTTATTGGAGATATCACTTTTACCCCTAAGATTAGAGCGGTTGAACACGATGGGAATGAGGTAAAACTTAGAAATAAAGAGTCCGAAGTTCTTGCTCTATTGTGTGATAATTATCCAGACCCTGTCTCTCGTGAGCAAATAGAAAAGACAATCTGGACTGATAGCTATGTTACGGACAATACCTTGACGCAAACTATCAGTAACCTGCGCAATGCGCTAAATGATAAAAAACATGAATTAATTATTACTATACCAAAAAAAGGATATTGTTTAGGTTTGGAGCCTAAACGGGTATTTTATAACGCTGATGAAAATGAATTAACTCCTAAAGTGCTAGAGGTAATTAATGACGACGCTCAATTAATTTCTCGTAATGTAAGAAAGCCTTTCCAGTTAACACAGTTATTGCTTGTTGTACTTTCTTTTAGCGCGGCTTTTTATTTTTCATTTGTTTTCTTCTTTAATGAATACCAAATTAACATCTTCAAAGTAAAGTATCAGGATTTGCCTATACTTATTAATCTGGATGAAAAGAAAGACGCGGATTTTTTAAAGCTTTATCGTAAGCATCCTAACCTTATGTTGAAAAAAAATAGTGACGGAAGCTATAACGTTTGTGGGCGAGTGGACGGTGAGTTTTTATGTACAAGAAAATAATTGGTTTTTGTGTTCTATCTGCATTTTTGGGTGGGATTATTGGTAGTAGCTTTGGTTTTCTGTATGCCTACTTCAATCCCATGAGAGAAATAGAGGGGTATTGGGAAGTAAACCAGTTAATTAAAACACCATTAGACCAGTACCATCTTAATGCCAGAGTTACCATTTTGGGTCGTGAGATTACTACCTCTGCTGATATTTATGATGATCATGCAAGCTTTAAAGTTAATCGGGAAATGTTGTTTAGAGTTTTAGATATCAAGATGAATATCTTTAATGGAAAAGTAGTCTCTATGGTTCCTGAAGAGAGCAATGATGAAGAGCTAAATAATTTACTCAAAGCGCCTTATGTAATAAGTTATCCTCTATTTTTCTTGTTGGATTGTAATACGGTTATTATGGAGCAATCCCAAGGTCATCCTTTGGGAACGGCAAGACTATTGGAACGAGTCAATAATATTAACTGCAAAAAAACCTGAATCTTGCTTTTATATTTATAAATTGTATGATTTTTTTTTCGTATATAAGTGGCGATTTAAACAGTGGGTTATGGGGCGGGTAAAAAGTGATATGCGTTTTACCAAAAAATTATTCTATATTCTTAAAGTTGCGCAAAAATAAGTTGTCTGGTTGATTGTCAAAATAAATGAATCAACCAGACTCGTAATATCTCTAAGGTATAGCTTCATTTAACATCTGAGTCCATCCCGCTGGATCTCCAAGATATTGTCCAGCATTAATAATCTGCATTTCGCCCTTTTCATTTTGTAGAATAAAGGTCGGGAAACCTTGGCCATGTACCTTAGCCAAAAAAGCTCTGCTATTAGCAATATGCTGAGCCGTCGCCGTGCTTAAGGTTTCCTGAAATACTGGGCTAAATGACTGTACATCTAAACCTAGTTCTGTAGCTAACTCGATCAACACTGGCGTATCTGCGATCCGACGACCTTCAAAATAATGTGCGTGCTGAATACGGTGCAACATATCTAAACCGCGTTCTGCGATTATTTCTGCCGTAAGAATAGCGGTAATTGGTGGAGCCGAATCTAGTATGGCTGAAGTATCTTTCAGCAACCCATCGAAATAGCGATCGCCAAATGGCTGTCCGGTCAGTCCTGAAATGCGCTGGTCGTGAGGCATAACATAACTACGCCACTCTGCATTTATCTGACGGCGGTTTTCTCCAGTCATCATTCCACCTCCGTGGAAACTGATGGAAAGCCCTGGTATGGCCTGCGCCGCTTTTACCAGTGGGGCGGCGCCGTAGCACCATCCGCACAGTGGATCGAAAATGTAGTGTAATGTGGTACCGGACATATTTATTTCCTCGTGAATGCTTTAAATGCTGCAGCTCTGATAGATGGCAATTATTGTGGCCATTTCATTTCACCTTTCAGCACCTTCGCACTTAATTCCAA
Source organism: Yersinia sp. IP36721 (assembly GCF_003634395.1). Taxonomy (NCBI): domain Bacteria; kingdom Pseudomonadati; phylum Pseudomonadota; class Gammaproteobacteria; order Enterobacterales; family Yersiniaceae; genus Yersinia; species Yersinia sp. IP36721. Next base: position 40,297 of record NZ_QCZL01000025.1, on the reverse strand, counting down.
GCTAGATTCATCTTTAAGATTTGGATAATGTTTTTTCATCGCCGAAATCAATTCCGCTGAATCTTTTGCTTTCGGAATTTCAGCATTTAGCGTTGTCAGGTATTTTTGTGTGAAATTCACTGATTCCAATGTTTGCGGCGCATCACCCAGGAAATGACCAGGTACTACGGTAACGGGTTTTAATGCCTTAATCGCATCCAGTGTTTTTAACCAATTATCGCGAGATTCCACAGTTTGATTATCGGCGGCCCACAGGTGAATATCCCCGGAAACCGCCACGCCACCCACAACGGCTTTCAGTGCTGGAATCCATACGAAAGTACGCTCTGGCGATGGGCCATCTAAACCTTCTACGCTAATTTTTTCACCGTCAACGGTGAAGCTATTGCCTACTAACGGTTGAGGTACAATGACAGTTTTTGGTGCATTATCTTTCAGAATCCCGCTCCAATACGCAATTTTACCGTCTTTTGTTTCTTTAATTTCTTCGATAGTTTGAGGTGTTGCGATCACTTTTGCTTGAGGGAAAGCTTTGGTGATGACATCAAGGCCGAAGTAGAAATCAGGATCAGATTGGCTGATATAAATGGTGGTCAACTTTTTGCCACTATCTTTGATTTTCTTAATCAGAGCTTCTGCATCATTACGTTGGAACTGAGCATCAATCAATACAACCTCAGTTTTTCCACTGATAATTTCAGAAGAAACAGGGAAAATACTTTTCTCGCCAGGGTTATACACTTCCATTTTCAGCGGTTCCGCTGCAACGGCGGTGGAAATAGCCCCGAAAGTTGCAATGCTGGCAAATGTCATCTGTAAAAGGGTTTTAGTAAACATATTAGTCATCCTATTGGCTGTTAGCTGCTGGGTACGGGAATAATAATAAATTGCATATCACGCAATAAAAACCGGATAATGAGCAATTGTTTGTTGCTTAAATAGGACTAATTATGGATAGAGTAACGGCCGCTGAAGTATTTGTAGCCATCGTCGATCGGGGCAGTATGATTGCTGCCGCAGAAGCGCTAGAGATGTCCCGAGCGATGGTGACACGCTATCTGGCGCAGATGGAGCAATGGGCTGGTGCCAGATTATTGCATCGGACAACGCGTAAACTTAGTTTAACTCACGCGGGAGAAACCACTCTGGAGCGTTGCCGGAAAATGCTGGCTTTGGCTAATGAAATGGATCTGGTTGATGGGCGCGAAAGCGATGTATTGCGTGGATTACTCAGGATCAGTTGTTCCCAATCCTTAGCTCAAACTGCGCTGGGCATTGCTGTCGCGGCATTTTTGCAGCGTTACCCTCAGGTTGCTATTGATTTACAGATGAATAACCGCGCTATCAATTTGGTTGAGGAACGAATAGATCTGGCCATCCGCATCACCAATGAATTAGATCCTAATTTAATTGCTCGTCCGCTTTCTACCTGTTATTCCGTAGTCTGTGCTGCTCCTTCCTATCTGAAAAATAAGGGAATTCCCCAGACTCCCCAGGATTTGGCTCTGCACAATTGTCTGACCTATTCTTATTTTGGCAAAAGTTTGTGGCATTTCGATCAGGAGGGGATTAAATCTTCGGTACCGGTTAGCGGCAACCTGAGCGCTAATGAGTCGGTTGTCCTGCTCAGCGGAGCTTTGGAAGGCGTAGGAATTACTCTTCAGCCCAGTTATTCGGCTATGCCACATATTATCGCTGGTGATTTAGTCCAGCTATTGCCAGATTACCAACCTCAGGCGATGGGCATTTATGGTATTTATACTTCGCGGCGACAGATGCCTACAACGCTAAGAACTCTGCTGGACTTCTTAATTGAGTGGTTTGCGACCAGTGAACAATGGCAAGGCATGATGAAATGAATCGAGTTAGTAACCTTCTCGAACATATTTATATTCAGGTTCAGAGGAAAGCGTTATTACTATCTTCATATAGTTAACCTAGGATCTCTTTTTCAAACCTGATTGATTTCGCTTAACTCTGGTTTTTCTATTTGCATTCATGTTACTTCTGTTTCGCAGGATGAGAAAATAAATACTTGAAATTTATAAGGTTATATTGATGAGCCTACACTCGCTCCCACTTATTCTGTCATTCTTTTCGACTCAATAACCCGTCGGTTTTTTAGGCCGAGCATAAGATCTTTACATTGTTAATCCGTCCGCGTAACGGCTGAGGGATATTTTTGACTGGGAGTTTTTGTATGCCTGTTTCGCTACTGGCACTGGCGTTAAGTGCTTTTGCTATAGGTACGACCGAGTTTGTTATTATGGGGTTATTACCGGAGGTGGCCGGTGATTTACATATTTCTATACCAACAGCTGGGTGGTTAATTAGTGGTTATGCTCTGGGCGTAGCCATTGGCGCGCCTATTATGGCGGTACTAACGGCAAAATTGCCGCGTAAAAAGACGCTATTGTTGCTAATGGTTATTTTTATAATTGGCAACGTTATGTGCGCTTTAGCGTTCAGCTACGATTTTTTGATGCTGGCTCGCATTATTACTGCGTTATGTCACGGTGCTTTCTTCGGTATTGGTGCCGTCGTAGCGGCCAATTTGGTGCCGCCTAATCGCCGGGCTTCCGCGGTAGCATTAATGTTCACCGGACTAACGCTGGCTAATGTGTTGGGCGTACCGCTGGGAACAGCGTTGGGGCAGGCATTTGGCTGGCAATCGACTTTCTGGGTTGTGGCCGCGATTGGGCTGTTATCACTGTTCGCCCTATATGCCAAACTCCCTGATTCTAAAGATGAAATACCTACGGATTTATGCAAAGAAATCGCTGCGTTGCGCGGGGCGGGAATTTGGCTTTCACTGATGATGACAGTGTTATTCGCCGCCTCTATGTTTGCTCTGTTCACTTATATCGCACCGTTATTGACTGAGGTAACCAAGGTTTCCGCCTCTGGCGTCAGTTGGACGCTATTACTGATGGGATTAGGTTTAACTCTTGGGAATATCGTTGGTGGTCGTTTAGCAGACTGGCGCTTGTCAGTGAGTTTGACCATGACCTTTTTGCTGATTGCCGTATTCTCTGCCTTATTTAGCTGGAGCAGTTATTCATTGCTAGCAGCAGAACTGACTTTGTTCTTATGGTCTGCGGCGGCATTTTCTGCCGTGCCAGCGTTACAAATCAACGTTGTCGCTTATGGGAAAAAAGCACCTAATCTGGTTTCTACTCTGAATATTGCTGCTTTTAACGTGGGTAACGCATTAGGTGCCTGGGTCGGCGGTGTGGTTATTGCACAAGGCTTAGGATTAAATGCAGTGCCTTTAGCTGCTGCATTGCTTGCACTGCTTGGGCTGTTCTTGTGCCTTTATACTTTCCGGCGTTCGCGACTCGCTGGTGTTAACCAAGTTAGCGGGTAATGACGTTGGTCAGACGTGTCTTAAAGCGTGTTACCTGCTGTTTTAGATGAGCAATAAAAGTGTCGACTAATTCGGAAGAGGGGCGGTGCAATGGCCGAACTAGACTAACCGTGAAAGGAACCTCGACGCTAAAGGGGCGCACGCAAACGCCTTGCCCATGATGGCTTGCCGCATAATCGAGTGCGGTAAGCGGATTCACGATAGACACGCCGACGCCTTCTCGTACCATTGAACAAACTGATGCTGCGCTGTGGGTTTCCATCACTAAACGGCGACTAATTCCTTCTTCATTAAACAAATTATCCAGCAATTGTCGGTAGCTATCGGTTACCGACAGGCTGATAAAATTCTCACCGTTGAAATCCTGCGGTGTTAACACCTTTTTGCTTTGCAATGGATGGTCCGCAGGCAAAACGCAAACCTCATTGAGCGTCATTAATGTATATCGTTGGGTTCCCGCAGGCGTTTGTGTATTTTCGGTCAGACCTAAATCATGATGTTGAGCCGATAACCATTCTTCCAACAACGGCGATTCCTGCGGTATTACATTCAAGCTCACTTCCGGGTAACGATCGATAAAAGGCTTACACACCGCCGGTAGTAGTGATTGTGAAAAAACGGGTAAACAGGCAATTGAGAGCTGCGCCTGTTGGAACTGGCGAATACTGTCCGCGGCTTGCACAATGCGGTCTAAACCGTAATAAGAGCGCTGTACCTCTTCGAAAAGTCTTAATCCTTGCGCCGTTGGGTAGAGCCGACCGCGTACACGATCAAAAAGCTTAAGTTGAATTAACTGTTCAAAACGAGCCAGTTCGCGGCTTACCGTTGGCTGTGAGGTTTGTAAGAGAGCTGCGGCCTCCGTCAAATTGCCAGTTGTCATAACACCATGAAAAATCTCTATTTGTCGTAATGAAATAGCGGGCATTATTCGCTCCTGTGCACCGGCGATTTGATCTGTTTCAACGCATTCATGCTATATCATAAATGAATAGACTGTGCGTAAATAGATATTTTGAATGCCAAAGTGAATGACTAATAATGAGTTAGCCAATAAATTAATCAGAATAGATTTACCCAAAAGGAAACCCTATGCCGCTCTCTCTGACTGATACTTCCTCCGCCCTGAATGCCGAAAACCTGCTGGCATTACCTGCGCGCTTCGGATGCCCGGTTTGGGCTTATGACGGAGATATTATTGCACAACGTATCAATCAGTTGCGTAATTTTGATGTGATACGCTTTGCGCAGAAAGCGTGTTCGAATATTCATATTCTACGTTTAATGCGTGAGCAGGGTGTTAAGGTCGACTCCGTTTCATTAGGGGAAATTGAAAGAGCTTTGTTAGCCGGTTTTCAGCCGGGCCAAGAGCCTGCAGAGATTGTATTTACCGCTGATTTATTGGATCAGACGACTCTGCTGCGTGTTGTCGAGTTAGATATACCGGTTAACGCTGGATCAATTGATATGCTAACTCAGCTTGGTGAGCATGCACCGGGGCATCCCGTATGGCTCCGGGTAAACCCCGGATTTGGCCACGGGCACAGTCAGAAAACTAATACCGGTGGAGAGAACAGCAAACACGGTATCTGGCATCAAGATCTGCCTGCGGCGATAGCCGAAATCCAAAAATACTCGTTAAAGCTGGTTGGCATTCATATGCATATTGGTTCTGGTGTTGATTATCAACATTTGGAACAAGTCTGTGCTGCTATGGTACGTCAGGTAATCGAATTGGATCAGGATATCAGCGCGATATCTGCCGGCGGGGGCTTATCCATTCCCTACCAATATGGGGAGGATATTATCGATACCGAACATTATTACGGCCTATGGAATAAAGCCAGACAGCAAATCGCTGAACATTTAGGCCACCCAATTAGCCTTGAGATTGAGCCTGGCCGTTTTCTTGTTGCTGAATCAGGCGTTCTGGTTGCACAGGTTAGGGCGGTAAAAAATATGGGTAGCCGTCATTATGTATTAGTCGATGCTGGTTTTAACGATCTGATGCGACCCGCCATGTACGGTAGCTATCACCATATTTCGTTATTACCTGCCGATGGCAGAGATATTACCAATGAGCCTTTGATTGATTCGGTGATTGCCGGACCATTGTGTGAATCTGGTGACGTATTTACTCAGCAAGCTGGCGGTGGGCTGGAAACCAGAGCTTTGGCCCGGGCTGTAATAGGTGATTATTTGGTGTTCCATGATACCGGGGCATATGGTGCGTCGATGTCTTCCAATTACAACAGTCGCCCATTGCTGCCAGAAGTTTTGTTTGAAAATGGGAAACCGAGATTGATTCGCCGCCGCCAAACTATCGAAGAACTGGTTGCCTTGGAAATGCTTTAAAGATTGGCGAAGACTGATGCTTAGGCTGCCGTTGGCGGTCTGAGCCTTGCGTTGCAAACCCCCACTCCCTTTCCCTGCATGATTCTGCCCTGATATTTTTGAATACCCGCGCTGTTGATGATAGAGCCTTAAATTGCTCAGGTATTCTCCGTCACGAATGTGAGTTAGCCGCTTTGTATTTCTCAATCCAATGATTTTAAACATTAATACCTCCATTCTCGTCCTGTGAAATATGAGGTTGGCCAAGTTTTAAAGCAGAATGAAGCATTTTTTATCCCAAGGGAAATGTCAGGATAAAGAATGCGAAACGCCTCGCATCTTGGCGAATAAGGTATGGCGAGCGGTTTTGTCTAACAGTAACTTAGGGTTTATAGGGGCCGGGAGAGACAGATTCGCGAATTTTTAACTCGCCGATGAAAGGTGATAAGGGATTAACGCTTTTGCCATCGATTAATTTTAAAGCTTGAGTTATCGCAGCCTCGATCATCGCGTCAATAGGCAGGTATACGGTGGACAGCGCCGGCTGCAGATAGGCTGCGCTGGGTTCATCGTCAAAACCGAATAGCGATACATCTTGGGGCATTTTCTTTCCAGCTTGATTAAGTGCTTTCATAGCACCTATTGCCATATCGTCATTGCTGGCAAAAAGAGCGGTGAAATGCCGATTATGATGCAGTAATTCATGACAGGCGGAATAGCCGCTGGCCACGTTGCTGTCGCCCTGAACAACCAGCGAATCATTACAAGGAATATCATGAACGGCCAGTGCCTGACGATAACCAGACAGACGGGATAGCGCAGTCGGCGTATTAATAGGGCCAGTGATACAGGCAATATCTCTGTGACCCTGCTGGATCAGATAACTAACGGCGTTAAAAGCGGCCTGTTGCTGCTCAAAGAATACACACCTCTCACGCGCTTGAGGTAAATCGCGATTAACCACCATAAGCGGAGTGGGTAGGCTGGTAAGTAACGCCATCAGGTCAGCCTCAGCCATAAAACGCGTATAGAGAATGATGGCGTCACAGCGCCTGTCTGCCAACAGCCGGACGGCTTGACGCTCTCCTTCTGGTGTATCGTGGCCATCAGTTACGATCAGGTGTTTGCCGCTGGCTTCGGTGAGCGTGGCTGCTTGATGTAGCAGGCGACCAAAGTAAGGGCCGTTAAAATTGGAAACCACCAGGCCAATGCTGTTTGAGCTTCTATTCGCTAAAGATTGGGCTAAAAAGTTAGGGCGATAGCCAAGTTCGTCCATTGCTTTGAAAACCGCAGCCCGGGTGCTTTCTTTCACTTGCCCAGTGCCGTTTAATACGCGAGAAACCGTCGCTTTTGAAACGCCAGCACGTATAGAGACATCTAGCATAGTAATCATTAAGCACTAACCTCTTAGCCAGTCTGATATCCAGGGCGCGCAGTTTAACATAATAGGGATAAGTGCAGGTTACTCCGTATGTTCTGTACGATTTGGCGGATTGGTCACCGAGTGCCGACGAACCAGCGTTGGGCTGAACATGTTGGTGATTTCAGGGAGTGGGGTCTGGTTAGCCAGAGCCAAAGCCAGCTCTGCTGCCTGAGTTGCCATCGCAACTACCGGGTAGCGAATAGTGGTAAGGCGAGGGCGTAAATAACGAGAGATCAGAACATCATCAAAACCAATAAGAGAGATTTCCTGTGGTACATCAATGCTGTTATCGCTAAGTACTGATAAAGCACCAGCGGCCATTGAATCGTTGTAGCAGGTTATTGCAGTGATTTGCTTGCCGCGACCTAATAACTCGGTCATTGCCTGCTCGCCGCCCAGTTCATCTGGTGTGCCATAAGCGATCAGTTTTTCATCCACGGGAATATCATGCTCGTTTAGCGCATCCAGATAGCCCTGAAGACGGTCAATAGCGTCTGAAATCTGGTGGTTTGAACAGATAATTCCAATGCGTTTATGACCTTGCTGAATAAGGTGACGGGTTGCCAGCCAGGCACCGTAACGATCGTCAAGAGCGACACAGCGTGTTTCATATCCTGCCAGTGTCCGATTGATTAAAACCATTCCGGGAATTTGTTTCATCAATGAAACAAGCTCTTCATCGGGCAGCTTTTTCGCATGTACTACTAATGCGGCACAGCGATGGCGAATCAACTGCTCAATGGCTTGCCGTTCTTTATCGGCATTATGGTAACCGTTACCAATTAGCAGGAAATTCCCTGTGGCATAGGCAATTTGCTCAACAGCCTTGACCATTGCACCAAAAAAGGGGTCCGAAACATCGGAAACGATGAGGCCAACGGTTTCTGTTGATTGTTGTGCAAGAGCTCTGGCATTGGCATTTGGGTGATACTGTAGCTGTTCCATTGCGCTTAAAACCGCCGCGCGGGAACTTTCACTGGCTTTGGGGGATTGGTTGATTACGCGTGAAACTGTAGCAACAGACACGCCTGCCAGTTTGGCAACATCCTTAATAGTGGCCATTTCTTTTCCATAAACTTTTAGGGTAATCGCTTACATCCTTCAGTTTTGCGGAAAAAAATGCTTCTCGCAAGGGGGAGAGATCGCAACTTGGCCAGATAAAACCAAATAAAACGGAAAAGAGAGCATTTTCTATTGCGACTTAAGGTGAGTACCGGAAGGTTAGGCAAAATAGAACTTGTTTAGCTTAATTAGTTCGTTGAACTAGCTAGCTGGCGAAGGTATTTTCATCTGCAGGTTTATCTATTTTACTGATCTATATGAGAGCGCCATGACCATTACTCGTTACCCGCAGCTTGCTCATTGGGGCGCTTATACCGCCGTGGTTGAAGACGGAAAACTCATTCGTTGTGAACCTTTTGTAGAAGATCCCGATCCTTCGCCGCTATTAAACTCTATCGTACCTATGGTTTATTCCGATAAACGCATCCGAAAACCGGCGGTACGCCGTTCATGGTTGCAGAAACGAGAGGGAAGCGATCGTACCTTACGCGGGCGGGAAGATTTCGTTGAGGTAGATTGGGATGTTGCGCTGGATCTGGTTGCGGAAGAAAACCGCCGAGTCAGAGAGCAATATGGCCCGTCTGGCCTATTTACCGGTTCTTATGGCTGGTCTTCCGCAGGGCGAGTACACCACGCTCGTTCGCTAGTTCGGCGTTTTTACTTTAGCGGCGGTGGCGGCGTTGACCAAATGGGTAATTACAGTTGGGGTGCGGCTCAGTTTTTCCTGCCCTACGTCATTGGAACGTTTAGCCCACTGACTGGACGAGTGACTTCCTGGCCAAGTGTGGTGGAACACTGCGAGATTTTTATCGCTTTTGGCGGTTTAGCGTTAAAAAATGCGCAGGTATCATCCGGTGGTGCTGCGGAGCACTCTCTCAAGCCCTGGCTGGAAAAACTGGTGAGAAAAGGCACTCCGGTCGTGAATATCAGCCCTATGCGTGATGATTGCCCGGAATTCGTAAATGCGGAATGGATACCCATTCGTCCGAATACTGATGTCGCGCTGATGCTGGGGCTGGCCTATGAAATTCAGCGCCGTGGTGCTGAAGACAAGGCTTTCCTTCTTAGTCACTGCGTTGGCTACCAGCAGTTGGCGGAGTATATTCGCGGCACTCATGACGGTGTAGCCAAAACTCCGGAGTGGGCCAGCCAGATTACTGGTATTCCTGCCGATCGCATTGCAAAACTTGCACTGCAATTGATTGGTGTACGTAGTTTTATCACTTGTTCTTATTCCATCCAGCGCGCTCATCGAGGTGAGCAACCTTACTGGATGATGATTGCGCTATCGGCGATGTTGGGGCAAATCGGCTTACCCGGCGGCGGATTTTCTTTCGGGCACGGCTCAATGAATGGCGTTGGGAACCCGCGTATAGATACACCGGCACCGACTATGTCGGTGGGTAAAAATCCGTCCGGGCTGGCAATTCCGGTTGCCAGAATTTGCGATATGCTGCTTCAACCGGGGCAGAGTTACTCATTTCAAGGGGAAACCCATACCTACCCCGATATACACTTAGTGCACTGGGCGGGAGGAAACCCTTTCCATCATCATCAGCAACTGAATCGGCTAGTGAAAGGGTGGCAAAAGCCAGATACCGTTATTGTGCAGGATATCTGGTGGACGCCAGCGGCTAAAATGGCGGATATCGTGCTACCCATCACCAGCTCTCTGGAACGCAATGATATTGGTGGTTCCTCGCGCGATCGTTATGTTTTAGCCATGCATCAGGCGATAGCTCCGCAGCATCAGGCGCGAAACGATTTTGATGTTTTTGCTGATTTAGCCGAACGTTTAGGTTATCGGGAAGCTTTCACTGAAAATCGGGATGAAATGGCGTGGATCGCGCATATCTATCAACAGTGCGGTGTAGCGCAGCGTGCCGAAGGCGTGGAATGGCCGGACTTTGAGGATTTCTGGCGGCAGGGCTATGTTGGCTTGCCTGCCCCGCAGAAAGAGTTCGTTTTCTTCGATGAGTTCCGTTCGAATCCTCAGGCGCATCCCTTACAGACACCCAGCGGTAAAATAGAATTGTTCAGTGAGAAAATTGCGGGCTATCAATACGAAGATTTTGCTCCTCACGCTGAATGGAAACCGCCGGTAGAGTGGTTGGGCAGTGTCGATGCTGAAAAATGGCCATTGCATTTGATCTCAATCCAGCCAGCGGATCGGCTACACAGCCAGCTTGATCCCGCGCCGCTGGCGCAATCAAACAAAACTGCCGGACACGAAACTTTATTTATGCATCCAGATGATGCCGCTACACGAACTATTACCGAAGGTATGGAAGTGCTGGTTAGCAACGCTCGCGGCAGTTGTCTGGCCGGTGTGAGCATTACGGACGGTGTGACGAGAGGCGTCGTTTTGATGGCGACTGGAGCCTGGTTTGATCCCGGTTTTGGCCAACAGCGGCATCAGATAGAGCAGTCTGGAAACCCGAATGTATTAACTTTGGATATAGGAACGTCACCACTAACGCAGGGCCCAAATGCAATGAGCTGTTTGGTGGAGGTCAGAGCGTTATAATAATGGCGCAATTGGCAGGGATACAGTTGATGAGAAGCCGGTAACTTCAGCCTTAAATATGGCCGTAGTTACATGAATTAACAGCATATATCTTGTTTCTGACAAAGTTCATTGCTGGTTACACTTTGCGCGTAAATATTGCGATTATTTGCTGGCTGAGCTTTGGGTTAAGTCGGTACAGTTGATATCCCAGAGGTATTAATTGGTGAGTAATCAACATACGCTGTGTGTTAGAGCCAGTTTTTTATTTACACCGACCTACGTAGATACGTAGGTTTTTTTTTATTCTTTTTTCCATGCAGATTCTCTTACGTTGGTTAGCGGAATAAATGCTGTGATTATAGTATTCTGCATTTATCTGACTCATCGACTGATAGAGAAATGGATATGATTCTCCGCTTACTGCGCGCCCTTTTTCGTCGACTGTTTCGCGTCACCATTGAAGGTATCGGCGATCAGTTCTCCCATCAAAAAATTCTGATTACTCCCAATCATGTTTCATTTCTCGATGGAATATTATTGGCGTTGTTCTTACCGATAAAACCTGTGTTTGCCGTGTATTCCAGCGTGACGGAAAGTTGGTATATGCGTTGGCTAAAGTCTTACGTAGATTTCGTACCACTAGATCCAGAAAAACCTATGTCGATCAAGCAGTTAGTAAGAATGGTCGAGCAGGGAAAACCCGTCGTCATTTTCCCAGAAGGCCGGATTACCGTGACCGGTTCATTGATGAAGATTTATGATGGTGCGGCCTTTATTGCGGCGAAATCAGGTGCGACAGTTATTCCCGTGCGTTTAGAGGGGCCTGAGTTGAGTCACTTTGGCCGCCTGGGGGGGATATTAAAGCTTCAATGGTTCCCCAAAATCAGTATTTACGTCCTGCCAGCAACCCAATTACCGATGCCTGAGGCACCCAGAGCCAAAGAACGCCGAATACTGGCAGGAGAAAAGCTTCATGAGATTATGATGGCGGCACGTATGGCTATAATCCCACGTGAAACGCTGTTCGAAGCTTTGCTGTCTGCCAGAGATCGTTATGGTCGCCATAAGCCGTGTATCGAAGATATCGCTTTTAAAGAAGATAGTTATCAGACGTTATTAAAGAAATCCTTGGGAGTGAGCCGGATATTACAACGTTTTACCGAATCGGGTGAGCGAGTCGGTATGCTTTTGCCTAACGCAACTATTACCGCCGCGGCTATTTTCGGTGCTTCACTGAGTGGGCGTATTCCGGCGTTACTTAATTACACTTCCGGCGCTAAAGGGCTGAAAAGTGCCATGACTGCGGCCAGCCTGAAAACCATTGTGACGTCGCGCCAGTTCCTTGAGAAAGGGAAGCTAACTCATTTACCTGAACAGGTGAGCGAGGCCCATTGGGTCTATCTGGAGGATTTAAAGGATACGGTTAGTCTGACGGATAAACTCTGGATTCTATTCCATCTCTTTCTCCCTCGTCGCGCTATGGTGGCTCAGAAAGCGGAAGATGCAGCGCTGATTCTGTTCACTTCAGGTTCGGAAGGCCATCCCAAAGGTGTTGTGCATTCTCACGGAAGTTTACTTGCCAACGTCGAGCAAATTCGCACTATTGCTGATTTTACGCCTCGAGATCGCTTTATGTCGTCATTGCCGTTGTTCCACGCTTTTGGTCTAACGGTTGGATTATTCACGCCATTAATGACTGGTAGTCGGGTATTTCTCTATCCTAGCCCGCTGCATTATCGGGTCGTGCCAGAACTGGTCTATGATCGAAACTGTACCGTGTTGTTTGGTACTTCGACTTTTCTTGGTAATTACGCTCGTTTTGCTCATCCTTATGATTTCGCCCGCTTGCGCTATGTGGTTGCTGGCGCAGAGAAATTGGCGGAAGGAACCAAACAGATTTGGCAGGATAAATTCGGTATTCGCATCCTTGAAGGCTACGGCGTAACGGAATGCGCGCCGGTGGTGGCGATTAATGTGCCAATGGCGGCTAAAGTCGGTACGGTTGGGCGAATTTTGCCGACGATGGAAGCTCGATTGATCAAAGTTCCTGGAATTGAACAGGGTGGCCGCTTGCAATTGCGCGGCCCAAATATTATGAAAGGTTATCTGCGCGTTGAAAAACCTGATGTGCTGGAGCCACCGGTAGCGGAAAATGCTGATGGAGAGCTACAGAACGGTTGGTATGACACCGGTGATATCGTCTCAATAGATGAAAAAGGATTTTGCACTATTCGTGGCCGAATGAAACGTTTTGCTAAGCTAGCAGGGGAAATGGTGTCTCTGGAAAGCGTTGAACAGCTGGCACTGCGGGTTTCTCCTGATTATCAACACGCGGCTGCGGCAAAATCCGATAGTGGGAAAGGAGAGGCATTGGTGTTGTTCACAACGGATAGCAATATGACGCGTCAACGTTTATCCGCCGCGGCGCGGGAAAGTGGCGTTCCAGAGTTAGCCGTTCCGCGCGATATTCGCCCGTTGAAAGCTTTGCCGTTACTAGGCAGCGGTAAACCCGATTTTGTCACTCTGGCTAAAATGGCGGAGCACCCGGAGATGGAAGCATGACCCAGCACGGGGCAACAGATGATAAGCCATTATTATCTCGCGGAATGATGGCCGTTTTGGCGGCGCAGTTTTTTTCGGCCTTTGGTGATAACGCGCTGTTATTCGTTACGTTGGCAGTGATTAAGCAGCAGCTTTATCCCGATTGGAGCCAGCCGATTTTACAAATGGCCTTTGTCGCGACTTATATCATTTTGGCACCCTTTGTCGGTCAGTTCGCCGATAGTTTTGCCAAAGGACGAGTCATGATGACCGCTAATGCTCTGAAATTAGCGGGGGCGTTAGCCATCTGTTTTAGCTTGAATCCGTTCTTCGGTTATAGCTTGGTTGGGATTGGTGCTGCGGCTTATTCACCAGCTAAATACGGTATCCTGGGAGAAATTACTTCCGGCGATCAATTGGTGAAAGCCAACGGTTTAATGGAGGCTTCAACCATTGCCGCAATTTTGATTGGCTCTGTGGCTGGAGGAATGTTAGCGGACTGGAATCTGAGTATCGCTTTAGGCGTGTGTGCGCTGGTTTACGCCGCTGCGGTGGTCGCTAACCTGTTTATTCCTCGTCTTTCCGCCGCCCGTCGTGGACAATCTTGGCGTCCGACAGTGATGAGTCGTCGCTTTTTTGCCGCTTGTAAGACGCTGTGGCGAGATGGGGAAACGCGTTTCTCGCTGGTCGGAACCAGCCTTTTTTGGGGGGCGGGAGTCACTTTGCGTTTTCTACTGGTACTTTGGGTTCCGGTGGCATTGGGGATCATTGATAACGCGACGCCGACGATCCTTAACGCAACGGTAGCGGTGGGGATTGTGATCGGCGCAGCGGCGGCAGCGCGCTTTGTTACACTGAAAACGGTCAGACGCTGTATGCCTGCCGGGGTTTTGATCGGCGTTGCGGTAGCGGCATTCTCTTTGCAACAGAGTATGCCGATGGCTTATTTATTACTGGTGACGATCGGGATTCTCGGCGGCTTCTTTGTGGTTCCTCTTAATGCATTGCTGCAAGAGCGTGGAAAACACAGCGTGGGCGCAGGCAATGCCATTGCGGTACAGAATTTAGGTGAAAATACCGCGATGTTATTGATGCTGGCGCTGTATTCTCTGGTAATCAAACTGGGTGCACCGGTGGTGGCCGTAGGCATTGGGTTCGGTGTCATCTTCGCTTTGGCTATAGCGTCACTGTGGGTATGGCAGTGGTGGCAGAAACGACGCTGATATAATTATATAATTTTATATAGAAAAGGCCGTCCAATGTGACGGCCTTTTTGCATTTAGCGACCACTGCTACAGTTAAGGTGCGGGGAAAGTATAACGAGTGTGAATTTCTTCCAGACCTTGCAAAACTTCTTCATCCAGAATCAGATGCAGGCTATCCAGATTGCTTTTCAACTGTGGCAACGTGGTTGCACCAAGCAGCGTGCTGGCGACAAACGGTTGTTGACGAACAAAAGCCAACGCCATTTGAGCTGGGTCCAGTCCGTGTTTTTTAGCCAGCGCCACGTATTCGGCTATGGCTAACTGTGCCTGCGGCGAAGAGTAGCGAGTAAAACGGCTAAATAGCGTATTACGTGCCTGAGGTGGTTTGGCGCCGTTCAGATACTTACCGCTAAGCGTGCCGAATGCCAGGCTGGAGTAAGCCAGTAACTCTACACCTTCGTGCTGACTGATTTCAGCCAGACCTACCTCAAAGCTGCGATTTAACAAACTGTAAGGGTTTTGGATAGAAACGATTCGCGGCAGGTCGTGCTTTTCTGCTAATTGCAGATAGCGCATCACACCCCAAGGGGTTTCATTAGACACGCCGATATAGCGGATTTTACCTGCGCGGACTTGTTCTGCCAGTGCCTCCAGCGTTTCTAGCAGTGTGACCGTGGCGGTTTCCTGCGCGTAGCGGTAATTCAGTTTGCCAAAGCAGTTGGTTTCCCGCTGTGGCCAATGTAATTGATAGAGATCGAGATAATCGGTATTGAGGCGTTTAAGGCTGGCATCCAGCGCAATGCGGATATTTTTGCGATCCAATGCCATCGCAGGGCGAATGGGTTGATCGTTTCCACGTGACGGGCCAGAAACCTTGCTTGCCAGGATCACTTTTTCGCGACAACCGCGGGCTTTAAGCCAGCTACCTATATATTGCTCGGTCAGTCCCTGAGTTTCAGGTTTGGGCGGTACTGGGTACATCTCGGCGGTATCGATTAGGTTAACACCTGCCGAGATGGCGTAATCCAGTTGAGCGTGGGCATCGGCTTCGCTGTTTTGCTCACCAAAGGTCATGGTGCCCAGACCCAGCAGGCTTACTTCTAAAGAACTGTGGGGGATACGGTGATATTGCATTGCCGACCTTCCTTAATGTCCGAAATTACCAGGCGAAAATAAAACGGCCTTATCCGACTATATCGAAGCCGTAGATACGGGGGAAGGGCATGAGATGAATGTGAGCAAAAAAGAGTGATGCGGGCGCATAAGGTTGCACCCGCAGAAATTAGGTTTAAATATTATTGGTTTTATTCTTTTTGCTGCGCAGCAGGTTCAGCGTTTCAACGCCCATAGAGAAGAACATGGCGAAGTAAATGTAGCCTTTCGGAATGTGGATTTGAACGCTTTCCAGCATCAGGGTGAACCCCACTAAAATCAGGAATGCCAGTGCCAGCATTTTGACGGAAGGATGACGGTTAACAAATTCGCCAATAGGTCTGGCGGCAAACATCATCACGCCCACGGAAATAACCACCGCCGCCATCATAATAAAGAGATGATCGGAAAGTCCCACAGCGGTAATAACAGAATCCAGGCTGAAGATAATATCCAACAGCATGATTTGTACGATGGCACCAAAGAACGTGCTGACATTGCTCTGATGATCGTTATTGCTGCCTTCTACCGTTTCGTGGATTTCTTTACTGGCTTTCCAAATCAGGAAGAGTCCACCGAGTAACAAAATCAGATCCCGCGCGGAAACCCCATGTTCCATCACCGTAAATAATGGATTAGTCAGGCGAATAACCCAGGCGATAGAGGCCAGTAATGCCAAACGCATTAGCATGGCACCGGCCAGCCCAATGCGACGAGCTTTGTTTTGTTGGGCTTTAGGTAATTTTGCTACGACTAGAGAAAGGAAAATAATATTGTCAATACCCAGAACAATTTCCAGAATCGTCAACGTGCCCAGTGCCAGCCAGGCATTTGGATCGGCAATCCATTCAAACATTGCGTTTACACACCTTAAAAAATACAAGAATGTAATTATACGCTGTTATTAATGGATCATAACCTCAGTACGGCTCAGAACAATCTCTAAAGCAGGAAATGCCGAGCCAGCAAGGGCGCGGTGAAGGTTTTCTTTAGGTAAAACCCGCGCGGCAACGTCAGAATTGGCTGGCCTTTTTCGCCGATAGCTTCGGTTAAGGCTCGGCTATTCGCCGCTTTGGGACGCAATTGCAATACTTCACCGTGGCGGGCAGTGATACTTTCCACCTTACCTAACACAATCAGATCCATTAATTCTTCCCAATCGCGGCGCAGCAGCTCTTCTTCTTCTGCGTTTGGGCTCCACAACAGTGGCGCGCCGATGTGACGTTCGGCGAGTGGAATTTGTCGTTCACCTTCAACCGGAATCCATAAAACTCGCGCCAGTTTATGACGAACATGGCTACTTTCCCAGGTTACGCCGCTATTTCCGGTTAAGGGCGCGACGCACACAAATGTCGTTTCTAACGGTTTACCTTGCGCACTGATTGGGATCGTTTTTAGCTCGATGCCAATATCTGCAAAATCCTGTTCGGGCTTACTGCCAGCGCTGGCACCTAAATAAAACTCCAATAGCATACCAACCCACCCCTTATCACGCTTTAGATTCGCAGGAATAGGCCAGTTAGCCCGGGCGGCAAGCTCTCCTAGCGTGAAGCCTGCCAGCGCCTGAGCGCGATCCACGAGCTGTTGTTCGTCTACCGGTGGTGCTGGGGGTTGTGAATAAACCGACATAGTGAAAAAACTCATCAGGATGGGTTAAAAAATGCACTGCTTTAATACACCGCAGCGAACTTTAATTATCGCTGTGAATGAAAATTAATAATAGCATGATTTAACAGTGATTTTTTAGCACTTAAACCGGGCTGTGATTTTGTTTTCATCGATTTGTACACTAGCTGCCAGCAACAATGAACAGGATCTTACACCTATTTATCCACAGATTTGTGGGATAACCTGGTTGAAACATGAATACTGGTTCAATTTACAGCCTTGACGCAGGGTTTTTTTGCGAGTTTAGCCATTTTTTGTGTAACTTAGCCGCATTATCTGTGGATAAAAACCGCATTGGTGGATCTTTAATCAGCCAAGGATCATAAACGGATACAGATCACATTTTTGCACTTTACTTATACCCTGTGCATAACTTAATTTGATGAAAAATATGAGTTAATTTGTTTTTTGTTATTCGTCTATAATTTACTTAAAATGAGTTGTACCCGTCTTACCCCTGAGTTCTGCACACATATATCCACAGAAAAAGTGAATAAAATTAGCCGAGCCTGGCCGAGGGTGTTTATAACTTTGCCAATATCTGTGAGTTATCCCAAGGTCATGGTGTTTCAATCACTGATAAGCAGTGGTTTACCGCCTGTTGGTAGTGTGAAACAATCAGAGCATCTTTGAGTATTAAGCTTATCGAGGTAGTCCGGTGATCGATGATGATGGCTACCGCCCGAACGTGGGTATTGTAATTTGTAATAGGCAGGGGCAGGTGTTGTGGGCCAGACGTTACGGTCAGCACTCTTGGCAGTTTCCTCAAGGAGGAATCAACCCTGGCGAAACGCCGGAACAGGCGATGTACCGCGAACTGTTTGAAGAAGTTGGACTGAATAAAAAGGACGTCCGAATACTGGCTTCAACCCGTAACTGGCTGCGTTATAAATTACCGAAACGTTTGGTGCGTTGGGATACAAAGCCGGTTTGCATCGGCCAAAAGCAGAGATGGTTTTTACTGCAGTTAATGTGTAACGATGCCGATATCAATATGCAGCGCAGCAGCACGCCAGAATTTGATGGTTGGCGCTGGGTAAGCTACTGGTATCCGGTTCGTCAGGTGGTGTCATTCAAACGGGATGTCTACCGCCGCGTGATGAAGGAATTTGCTGCTACAGTGATGCCGATGCAGGAGGTGACTCCGCCGCGGACACCACCCGCTTATCGCCGGAAAAGAGGTTAAGTTATCCAATCATGCTCACGCGTTTACGAGAAGTCGTAGAGAAAGTTGCGATGGCAGCCAGCCTGACGGATGCGTTAGAGCTGTTGGTCAATGAAACCTGTCTGGCGATGAACACGGAAGTTTGCTCGATTTATCTGGCAGATAATGACCGTCGTTGTTATTACCTAATGGCGACCCGAGGTTTGAAAAAGCCTCGGGGTCGCACTATTACGCTGGCTTTTGATGAAGGTGTGGTGGGATTGGTCGGGCGACTGGCCGAACCGATCAACCTGGCTGATGCGCAAAGTCACCCCAGTTTTAAGTATGTCCCGCAGGTTAAAGAAGATAGCTTCCGCGCTTTTCTCGGTGTTCCCATTATTTATCGTCGGCAATTGCTCGGCGTGCTGGTGGTGCAGCAGCGAGAACATCGTCAATTCGATG
Source organism: Yersinia sp. IP36721 (assembly GCF_003634395.1). Lineage (NCBI taxonomy): Bacteria > Pseudomonadati > Pseudomonadota > Gammaproteobacteria > Enterobacterales > Yersiniaceae > Yersinia > Yersinia sp. IP36721. Next base: position 21,433 of record NZ_QCZL01000025.1, on the reverse strand, counting down.
AAAGCGAAGAATCATTTATGGTCACGCTGGCCACACAGTTGGCGGCCATTCTGTCTCAATCTCAGCTCAACGCTATTTTTGGTCAATATCGTCAAACTCGCATTCGGGCACTGGCTGCCGCACCGGGCGTGGCGGTTGCAGAAGGTTGGCAGGACACTACCCAGCCTTCACTGGATCAGGTTTACAAAGCCTCAACCTTGGATAGCGCGCGTGAGCGTGAACGCTTAACTCAGGCATTGGAAGAAGCGGCGGCCGAGTTTCGTCGTTTCAGTAAGCGTTTTGCCGCTAGTTCCCAGAAAGAAAGTGCGGCTATTTTTGACCTTTACTCCCACTTATTAAACGACGCTCGCCTGAAGCGGGAGTTGTTTGCTGAAATTGACGCCGGTTCCGTTGCGGAATGGGCGGTCAAGCAAGTTGTGGAGCAGTTTGCTGCTCAGTTTGCCAGCCTGCAAGACACTTATATGCGTGAAAGAGCCGGCGATCTGCGTGCTCTGGGGCAGCGTTTACTCTTCCATCTCGATGACAGCACCTCCGGCGCGAGCCAGTGGCCTGAGCGTTTTATTCTGGTCGCTGATGAATTAACCGCCACTTTGTTGGCTGAAGTTCCTCAGGATCGTCTGGTGGGCGTAGTGGTGCGCGATGGTGCAGCAAATTCGCACGCGGCGATTCTGGTGCGCGCCATGGGTATTCCTACCGTAATGGGTGCGGATATTCAGCCTTCCCTATTAAGCCAAAGATTATTGATTGTTGATGGCTATCGCGGCGAGATTCTGGTGGATCCAGAGCCGGTGCTGGTGCAGGAATACCAGCGTCTGGTTAACGAAGAAATCGAGCTGAGCAAGCTGGCCGAAGACGATGTTGAGCAACCCGCTGAGCTGAAAAGTGGCGAACGTATTCAGGTGCTGCTCAATGCGGGTTTAAGTCCGGAACATGAGCAACTGCTCGGCGGGCGCGTCGATGGCGTCGGCCTGTATCGTACCGAAATTCCTTTTATGCTCCAGAGCGGCTTTCCTTCCGAAGAAGAGCAGGTGGCCCAGTATCAGGGCATGTTACAGCTTTATCCGCAAAAACCGGTCACACTTAGAACGCTGGATATCGGTGCTGACAAACAGCTGCCTTATATGCCGATCAGCGAGGAAAATCCGTGTCTGGGCTGGCGAGGGATAAGGATCACGCTGGATCAGCCGGAGATCTTTCTGATTCAGGTACGGGCGATGCTACGGGCCAATGCCGGTACCGGCAATCTGGGGATTTTGCTGCCAATGATCACCAGTCTGGAAGAGGTGGATGAAGCGAAGCGCTTGATCGATCGAGCCGGACGGGAAGTGGAAGAAGCGCTGGGGTATGAATTACCAAAGCCGCGCCTTGGCGTGATGATCGAAGTACCGGCGATGATCTTTATGTTGCCGTACCTGAAATCTCGGGTGGATTTTATTTCGGTTGGGACCAATGACTTAACACAATATCTGTTGGCGGTTGATCGGAATAATACGCGAGTTGCTTCGCTGTATGACAGTTTGCATCCGGCTATGCTGCAAGTGCTGCGGCAAATACTGGTGCAGGCGACCGATTCCGGTTTACAGGTCAGTTTATGCGGTGAAATGGCCGGAGATCCTATGGGCGCTTTACTGCTGATAGGTCTAGGCTATCGTCATTTGAGTATGAATGGGCGCAGCGTGGCGCGAATTAAATACCTGCTGCGTAATGTTGATCTGGCCGAAGCGGAAGCTTTGGCAGAGCGTGTATTGACGGCGCAAATGACCACCGATGTGCGTCATTTAACTGCCGCATTTATGGAACGCCGCGGTTTAGGCGGGCTGATTCGAGGCGGAAAATAGCTGAGCAGTCAGAGGGCGGCGGGAATATTCGCCGTCATTGTTTACAGAACTTTTCCCTTTGCCGTTCCCCTGAATGTCGCCTGCCTATGCTATCATGCGCTCCCTGCAGCCCCCAATTTGGGGAAAATCCTAGACATATTGTGGTGATAGATGAGCAACAGCTATCTGGCGTTTCCTAATATTGATCCGATCATTTTCTCCATCGGGCCGGTGTCTCTCCATTGGTACGGTTTAATGTATTTGGTGGGCTTCGTTTTTGCCATGTGGTTGGCGGTTCGCCGTGCAAACAAGCCTGGCAGCGGCTGGACCAGAGATGAAGTAGAGAATTTATTGTATGCTGGTTTTGTCGGCGTGTTCGTCGGCGGACGTTTAGGCTATGTCCTGTTTTATAACCTGCCGATGTTTATTGATAACCCGCTTTACCTGTTTAAAGTCTGGGATGGCGGCATGTCGTTCCACGGTGGGCTGGTCGGCGTTATCTGCGTCATGTTGTGGTTTGCCCATCGCACAAAACGCCATTTCTTCCAGGTTTCCGATTTTATAGCGCCACTGATTCCATTCGGTTTAGGTGCCGGTCGCTTAGGTAACTTTATTAACGGCGAACTCTGGGGACGAGTAACCACGGATACTCCGTGGGCGATGTTGTTCCCAACCTCACGTAGTGAAGATATTGCGCTGGCAGCGACCGATCCTCAGTTACAAAGCATTCTGTTCCAGTATGGAGTGTTGCCACGCCATCCGTCTCAGCTATATGAAATGATTCTGGAAGGTGTAGTCCTATTTATTATCCTGAATCTGTTTATCCGCAAACCGCGCCCAATGGGCAGCGTGTCGGGGCTATTCCTGATTGGTTATGGCTTCTTCCGTATTGTGGTGGAATGTTTCCGCCAGCCAGATGCGCAGCTTGGCCTGTTCGACGGTGTAATCAGCATGGGGCAGATTTTGTCTGTGCCAATGATTGTGGCCGGTATTATTATGATGATTTGGGCGTACCGCCGTCCTCAGCAACAACTTTCGTGAGGTGACATGAAACAGTATCTGGATTTGATGAAAAAAGTGCTTGATGAGGGCACCCCAAAAGCTGACCGTACGGGAACCGGTACTCTGTCGGTTTTCGGGCATCAGATGCGTTTCAATTTGCAGGAAGGCTTCCCGCTGGTCACCACCAAGCGTTGCCATTTGCGTTCCATTATTCATGAACTGCTATGGTTCCTGAACGGGGATACCAACATTGGTTACCTGAAGGATAATAACGTTTCTATCTGGGATGAATGGGCGGACGAAAACGGTGATTTAGGCCCGGTATACGGTAAGCAATGGCGGGCGTGGGGAGCGGCAGACGGCCGCCAAATCGATCAATTGAGTAAAGTTGTGGAGCAGCTAAAACAAGATCCGGACTCACGCCGTATCATTGTTTCTGCCTGGAACGTTGGCGAGCTGGATCAAATGGCGCTGGCACCGTGCCATGCTTTCTTCCAGTTCTACGTGGCCGATGGCAAGCTTTCGTGCCAGCTGTATCAGCGTTCTTGCGATGTATTCCTCGGTTTGCCGTTTAATATTGCCAGTTACGCGCTGTTGGTGCATATGATGGCGCAACAGTGCGAGCTGGAAGTCGGCGATTTTGTCTGGACGGGCGGGGATACTCACCTGTACAGCAATCATATAGAACAAACTCATTTGCAACTGAGCCGGGAGCCGCGTGCTTTGCCGAAGCTGGTGATCAAGCGTAAACCTGAGTCGCTGTTTGACTATCGCTTTGAAGATTTTGAAATTGAAGGCTACGATCCGTATCCGGGGATTAAAGCTCCAATAGCTATTTAACCGTCAATACAACAGCTATAACTGACTTGTTTAATAAATGAGTCTCAGAACAGAGCGGAGCCAAACGGCTCCGTTTTTTTATTTCTCCCCAGACCTTCTTATTTTCATTTTCAGTTTAGAAATGCGTGTTGCTACGCAGATTGACAGCCGCCATTACACCACCGTTAAAGAGGTTGCGGAGCCTCTCCAGACTTCTCATTCTACCTCTGGCTTCATTTGGTGATTTCCTTAAACTCGCCGGATGAAAACTCATGTATGTATGAAACAACGCGGGTTTAGCCTGATTGAATGGCTACTGGTGCTGGCTCTGCTTGCTTACATCTCAGTCAGCAGTTTTCAACATTGGAGCCATTATCAGCAGCGGGAGAGGCTAGAGATAACCGCTCGGCAGTTACTAGGTTTCTTAACTCGCTTGCAGGCTGACGCTTTTTGGTTGAATAGGCCGGCATTGCTCTGGCACAGCTTCGATGATACCTGGTGTATTGGTAGCGGGGAGCAGCCATTACAAGGGTGTCAGGCGCAGGATGGATGGTTATTCACGCCCGATTACTCAGGTATTACTTTGGTTGAGTTAACGCCTGAGAGCCTTGGATTTTATGGCCTAAGGAACACTGCGCAACCGGGGCGAATTATTCTGGCTAATGCGGCAGGTCGTATTCGGTTAGTTATTTCGAATCATGGACGAATCAGATTGTGCGGAGAGAAACATGCTCAGTTTCGGATACCACTATGTTAGTCACTGACCCTAACCTTCGAACGAAAAGAAGCCGATGTTTCGGTTGTTGTTTCCCTGACGGATTCAGCCTGCCGGAGGTGATGGTTGCCTTGATATTTGGCAGCATGATGGTTTTAAGCAGTGTGAATATTTATCCGCAACTACGCCAGCGGCTGACGGCAGTTTATCAGCATTATCGGCTTGAATTATCAATGCAACGGGTTCTCTCAATCATTGAAAAAGATCTGCGCCGAGCCGGGTTCTGCAATGGGTTCTGTCAAGGGAAGCGGTTGTTTCTGGGGCAGTATTCAGGAGAGAAAGCCAATTCTTGCGTCATTATGGCTTACGACCTGAATCGAAACGGTCAGTGGGAGGGGATAAGGCATAAGCATTCCGAGTATTTTGGCTATCGACTACGTAAAAATCAGCTGGAAAGTGCTCGCGGGGAAACGGATTGTCAAAGTAGTGGGTGGGAAAGGTTATTTGATGCAACAGAAGTTTTTGTCACTGGCTTTGACGTACAACGAGAATATATTCCGTTAAGGGGAAATCTCTTAACCCTTAACTTATCTGGGCAGGTAGGGAAGCGAACGCAGATACGGCAAGAGTTGCAGCGTAGAGTCCGAGGTTACAACCTATGAGAAAATCTTCGCAGAACGGTAGCGCCATACTGATGACGATGACTTTCGTTTTTGCTCTGAGCCTCTTGTTGCTTCAGGCCATGCATAGGCAGTTAGATAATCTGCTACTGATGAGTCGTAATGAGCAACATTACCTGCGTAGCTATAACCTGGCGATTTCCGCCCTGAGCTGGGGAATAAGCCAGAGATGGCCTTTGCATCAGGTAGCCCCCCCCCGGCAGAGTAAAAGATTGTGGCACTGTCAGGAGCATCTTTCAGAAGCATTGAGGGTTTGTATTAAAGCGAGTGTTACACCAAATATCTTCGTATTAAGGGGAGAAGGGGGGGGGAACCGCCACGGGCACAAAATAGATCTTTATCAGCGAGTTGCTCCAGACAACGCGCAAGTTTCGCCGGAGGGACATCATATTGTTGGTATCGCTCAGGGTTGGCTGGATTTTTGCCCGGAAAAGGAGAGGGAATTTTGCTCAGGCTAATAGCAATTTCTAGCAGGAAAAATAAGACCATGGAGAGGCGGTTCATCAATCAAAACAGTCAGCAGGGTTTGAGCTTACCTGAGGTCATGATAGCGGTTTTGTTATTGTCAGTTTCCTTACTCGGAGTATTGCAATATCACCAAATATTGTTGCAGGGTTTTTATCGGGAATGGCATGGAAAACAGGCGTGGCTTTTAGCTCAGTATGAAACCGAGTCTTTTATGACCAGGGAACTTGCAGAGTCAATGACGTGGCCACCGAAGACAGGCTGGCAACGTACAGGCTGGCAACATAACAGTGTGATTACGCGGGTTGATGACTTGTGCGAGAGGTTAAACGTTGAGATCCTTACGCCGCTGCGACAGCGAGTCGAGCTTTATCGGCTTTACTGTTATCGGGGAAGTAAGGGGTTATGAATCTCTTATAGGTTTATAACCTGTTACATTAGGCTATGTCAGGCTAGAGTATTGGGTACTAGAGGGAATTCATCAGGAATGACCCGATTGACCTATAGATTATATGCGCCATTTGGGAGTCGCGATGTTCACGGTTTATCATTCTAATCAATTAGATTTACTCAAAACGCTGACTACGGCATTGATAGAAAGAGATCCGTTGGATAATCCCTTTGAGCCGGAAGTTATTTTGGTGCAAAGCCCCGGAATGGCGCAATGGCTACAGATGCAATTGGCACAACAGTTTAGCATTGCGGCTAATATCGAGTTCCCGCTGCCCGCAACATTCATCTGGGATATGTTTACTAAGGTATTACCTGGCATACCGAAAGAAAGCGCCTTCAGCAAAGATGCCATGACTTGGAAACTGATGTGGCTACTTCCCGATTTACTAAACGAACCCGTCTTTTCGTCGCTACAGCGCTACCTGAGTGACGATGGCGATAAACGAAAAATTTATCAGCTAGCGGCGCGGATCTCTGACCTGTTTGACCAATATTTGGTATATCGACCCAAGTGGCTGGAGGCTTGGGAGCAAGGGCTTAGAGTCGACGGTCTGGACGAGGCTCAGGAATGGCAGGCTCCGCTTTGGAAAGCTTTAACCGAATATACACGTCAGCTTCAGCAGCCAGAATGGCATCGTGCCAATCTTTATCAACGGTTTATTCGCACCTTACTTGAAACCGACGTTTGCCCTCCGGGTTTGCCTAAACGAGTCTTTATCTGTGGTATTTCTGCATTACCACCAATCTACCTGTCGGCGTTGCAAGCCTTAGGTAAACATATTGATATTCACCTGATGTTCACCAATCCTTGCCGCTATTTTTGGGGTGATATCCAGAATTACGCTTTTCTGGCAAAGTTGCAGAGCCGTAAACGTCGACATTATCGCGAAAAACTGGAGTTAAGCCTATTCCGTGAGCCGGAGAATGCTGCACTACTGTTTAACGAGGAAGGGGAGCAAGAGCTAAGTAACCCTCTTTTGGCTTCTTGGGGACGCTTGGGGCGCGACCATATGTATTTGTTATCTCAGGTCGATGAGATTCAAGAGGTACATGCTTTTGTCGATATTGAGCCTGATAATCTGCTGCACGCGATTCAACACGATATGCTGGAGCTAGAAGATCACGCCGTTATTGGTACAACCCCAGAAACGTTAGCCTCCAGCGATAAAAAACGTCTTTTGGATCCGTCTGATCGTTCTATCTGCCTGCATATCTGTCACAGCCCACAAAGAGAAGTCGAGGTCTTACAGGATCAACTCTTGGCCATGCTGGAGGAAGATCCCAGTTTGACGCCAAGAGATATCATTGTGATGGTTGCGGATATAGATAGCTATACGCCTTATATTCAGGCGGTTTTTGGTAATGTTTCTGCCGATCGTTACCTGCCTTTTGCTATCTCAGATCGGAAAGCCAGTCAGGCACATCCTGCGCTGCAGGCTTTCATTACCTTGCTGGACCTGCCTCAAAGCCGTTTTACCTCCGAGCAGGTATTGGCGCTACTGGAAGTTCCAGCCCTAGCTAACAAATTTGGTATTGATGAACACGGGCTGCGACGCTTACGCCAGTGGGTCGGTGAATCCGGCATTCGTTGGGGGCTGGATGATGATAATGTCCGCGAATTATCGTTACCGGCTACGGGGCAGCATACCTGGCGCTTTGGATTGACTCGCATGTTATTGGGTTACGCGATGAGCAGTGAGGCCGGCGATTGGCATGATGTTCTGCCATATGATGAAGCCAGTGGTCTGGCGGCAGAAATAGTTGGGCAATTAGCCGAAATGCTGATGCAACTGAGTCGTTGGAGGCAGCAATTGAGTGAGGCGCGAACGCTGGCGGAATGGTCGCCGCTATGTCGCCAACTGCTCGATACCTTTTTTGAACAGGATAATGAAACTGAAGCGGTGCTTGCTCTGATTGAGCAGCAATGGTTAAAAGTGATCGGTTATGGCATTAGCGCCCAGTATCCTGAATGTGTTCCCCTGACTTTACTGCGAGAAGAACTGGCTTCTCGGTTGGATAACGAGAGAATCAGTCAGCGGTTCCTGGCAGGGCCAATAAACTTCTGCACATTGATGCCGATGCGCTCAATCCCATTCAAAGTGGTTTGCTTGTTGGGAATGAACGACGGTGTCTACCCGCGCACTCTGCCCCCGTTGGGCTTTGATTTGATGGCTAAACAAATTCAGCGTGGAGATCGCAGCCGTCGGGACGACGACCGCTATCTGTTCCTCGAGGCTCTACTGTCAGCACAACAGCGTCTGTATATCAGCTATATCGGGCGTTCGATTCAGGATAATAGTCTGCGCTATCCGTCGGTACTGGTGAGTGAATTGATCGAATATATCGGTCAGAGTTTCCATCTTCCCGGCGATGAGTCTGTTAGCGTGGATGAAAGCGCACAACAGGTTATTGATCACTTACAAAACTGGCATGCGCGAGTACCCTTCGCGATAGAGAACTTTATTCAGGGTAGTGAAATGCAAAGCTATGCGGTGGAATGGTTGCCTGCTGCAGGCGCAAAGGGGAAGGCTCATCCTGATTTTAATCAGCCGCTCTCGCCGGAGCCAGTACAAGAACTGCTACTGGATGACTTAACCCGCTTTTATCGTCACCCGATTCGAGCCTTTTTCCAGCGTCGTTTGGGGGTTAACTTCGTGATCGAAGAGACGGAATTACCAGACGAAGAGCCATTCACGCTGGATAATCTCAGCCGTTATCAACTAAATACTCAGTTATTGAATGCATTAGTAGAGCAGTCAGATGTTGATAAAGTTTTTGCTAGAGCGCGAGCGAGTGGCGATCTTCCTTTCGGGGCATTTGGCGAGATTTACTGGCGCGGTCAGCTCGAAGAAATGGCCTTGCTTGCCGAGCAAGTCAGAGAGGAGCGCTGCGAGACATATAGCCTTGAATTAAATATCACTGTGGAAAACATGTCTATCACCGGCTGGATACATCAGGTGCAAGCCGATGGATTAGTTCGCTGGCGGCCAGCGGCTCTAACCGCAGTGGATGGGTTGCTTCTTTGGGTTGAACACGTGGTTTACTGTGCAGCGGGCGGAAAGGGCGAAAGCCGAATGTATGGTCGAAAAGGAACCGCATGGCGTTTTGGGCCTCTGGAGGCCTGTGAGGCTCAGGCTAATCTGCAGATATTACTCGAGGGTTACCAAAAAGGAATGAGCCGACCATTATTGCTTTTGAGCAAAAGTGGCTGGGCTTGGCTCAGTCAGTGTTTTAATGCGGAGTCTGGACAAATTCTGTGGGATGAAGACACGCAGGAAAAAGCCCGCAACAAGCTTTTATTGGCTTGGCAGGGATCTCAGCAAATAGCTGGAGAGGGAGAAGATCCTTACATTCAACGAGTTTTCCGCCACATGGACAGCGCTCGTCTGGCGATGATTTTACAAGAAACGGAACGTTACTTATTACCTGTTGCGCAGCACAATCGAGTTTAACAACAATTGGGCGGTGAAGAGTAAATGGCAATAGTATTCGAACTTTTTATTTAGCTGTTCACCTTTTGCTAACTGATTGTTTTATTGTCCTAAATATTACATTTTTTGAGATTTGCTGATGAGTATCAGCCTGTGGAAAAACTAGGTGCCAAACGTTTGGTACTCAACAAACGCGACAAAATTCTGGTGCCATATTTTTAGGGTCATGGGAGAAAGGAATGCACAAACAGCTTACCCGTATCGCCGGTGTAATTTTCTTATTATGGTTGTGGATGCCGGTTAGCTGGGCTTCGACAGGTTGGCAACCATTAGCGGAAACCATTCATAAAAGCCAACACGATCAACGCAAATATCAGGCAATAAAACTGGCTGACGGTATGACGGTACTTTTGGTTTCTGACCAGGATGCGCCTAAGTCTTTGGCTGCTTTGGCGCTGCCTGTTGGCACGCTGGAAGATCCTGATAATCAGTTGGGGTTAGCTCATTACCTTGAACATATGGTTCTTATGGGGTCGAAGCGATTCCCTGAACCGGGAAATCTTTCGGAATTCCTGAAAAAACACGGTGGTAGCCACAATGCCAGCACGGCTTCTTATCGCACAGCATTTTATCTGGAAGTGGAAAATGACGCCTTAGCACCTGCGCTCGAACGTTTGGCCGATGCTATTGCCGAGCCTCTGCTGGATCCGATTAATGCCGATCGTGAGCGTAACGCGGTCAATGCCGAACTGACTATGGCCCGTTCTCGTGACGGTATGCGCATTGGGCAAGTTAACGCAGAAACGCTCAATCCGGCTCACCCTAGCGCTCGTTTTTCCGGTGGAAATTTGGAGACGCTGAGAGATAAGCCTGACGGAAAGTTGCACGATGAACTGTTAGATTTTTATAAGCGTTATTATTCCGCAAACCTGATGGTTGGCGTAATTTATAGTAACCAGCCTCTGGATAAGCTGGCTCAGTTAGCGGCAGATACGTTTGGTCGTATTCCTAATCATGATGCCAAGGTTCCACCTATCACCGTACCTGTGGTTACCGCTGAGCAAACCGGCATCATCATTCACTATGTTCCCGCACAGCCGCGTAAGCAGCTGAAAATTGATTTTCGCATCGACAACAATAGTGCCGAATTTCGAAGCAAGACAGATACTTATATTAGTTATCTGATTGGTAACCGTAGCAAAAACACCTTATCTGATTGGCTACAAAAGCAGGGGCTTGCCGACTCGATCAACGCAGGGGCCGATCCTATGGTTGATCGCAACGGTGGAGTATTTTCAATCTCAGTATCCTTGACAGATAAAGGGCTGGCACAGCGAGATTTAGTCGTTGCGGCTATTTTTGAATATCTGAAAATGTTGGCCAAAGAAGGCATTAATAAAAGCTACTTTGACGAAATTGCACATGTATTGAACCTGGATTTCCGTTATCCATCTATCACTCGGGATATGGATTATATTGAGTGGCTGGTGGATATGATGCTGCGAGTACCGGTCGAGCATACGCTTGATGCGCCTTATCTGGCCGATCGTTTTGATCCTAAAGCCATTGCAGCACGATTGGCGGAAATGACGCCGGAAAATGCCCGAATCTGGTACATCAGCCCTGATGAACCACATAACAAAACGGCTTACTTTGTTGATGCACCTTATCAGGTGAACAAAATCACGCCGCAGCAGTTGAAAGAGTGGCAAAATTTAGAACAAAAAGTCGCGCTCTCTTTACCGACGCTAAATCCTTATATTCCTGATAATTTTTCTTTGGTTGAAGTCGATAAAAAAATGACCCGACCAGAGAAAATCGTCGATCAGCCAGGTTTACGGGTGTTCTATATGCCTAGCCAGTATTTTGCCGATGAACCTAAAGCGGATATCTCTCTCGCATTCCGTAATCAACATGCGCTGGACGATGCTCGTCATCAGGTATTGTTCGCTCTGACAGACTATCTGGCTTCACTTTCTCTCGATCAATTGAGCTATCAGGCATCTATCGGTGGCATTAGCTTCTCGACCGGGCCGGACAATGGTTTATACGTCAATGCCAATGGTTTTACTCAGCGTTTACCTCAGCTATTGACCTCTTTAGTCGTAGGGTACTCCAGCTTCACTCCGACAGAAGAGCAGTTGGCGCAGGCTAAATCCTGGTATCGCGAACAGCTGGCTATTGCGGATAAAGGAAAAGCATTTGAACTGGCGATTCAGCCGATAAAAATGCTTTCTCGCGTGCCTTATACCGAGCGTAGTGAAAGAAGTAAGCTCCTCGATACGATCACAGTGCAGGACGTGATCGCTTACCGTGATAGTTTACTTAAGGAGTCTGCGGTTGAAATCCTGGCTATCGGGAATATGGCACCTAAACAGGTTAGCGAGTTAGCTGAAGCCCTGAAAAACCAGCTGGGTTGCATTGGCACAAATTGGTGGACCAACGAAGACGTAATCGTTGATAAGGTGCAGCTGGCCAATTTACAACGAATTGGTAGTAGCACTGATGCGGCTCTGGCTGCGGTATATATTCCTACTGGCTATGATGAAATCAAAAGCATGGCTTACAGCAACCTGTTGGGGCAAATCATTCAACCGTGGTTCTACGACCGGTTGCGTACCGAGGAGCAGTTAGGCTATGCCGTCTTTGCCTTCCCGATGTCGGTAGGGCGTCAATGGGGAATAGGTTTCTTGCTGCAAAGTAATAGCAAGCAACCTAAGTACCTCTATCAACGCTATCAGGCTTTCTATCCTCAGGCTGAGAAGCGTTTGCGGGATATGAAACCAGCAGATTTCGAGCAGTATAAGCAGGGACTGATTAACCAACTGCTGCAACGCCCGCAGACGTTGGGTGAAGAAGCCAGCCGCTTCAGTAATGACTTTAATCGAAATAATTTTGCTTTTGATACTCGAGATAAATTGATCGCTCAGGTTCGGCTAATTAATAACGCCGAGCTAGCTGACTATTTCCAGCAGGCAGTGATTAAACCTCAGGGGCTTGCGTTGCTTTCTCAGGTTAAAGGTAACGGAAAGGATGTGGGGAGTTATGCTGCGCCTAAAGGGTGGAAAACTTATCCTAACGTGTCCTCGTTACAGCAAACTCTGCCACGGAAAGTATTGGTGCCATGATGACAAATTCTCCCCAACGCCTTGAACCGCTGACTTTACCGCTTTATGGCGAACGCCTGATTGAAGCGTCGGCCGGTACGGGTAAAACTTTTACTATCGGATTGCTCTATTTACGATTGTTACTCGGATTGGGGGGAAGCTCCGCTTACCCACGCCCGCTGACCGTAGAGGAAATCTTGGTGGTAACCTTTACCGAAGCAGCGACCGAAGAGTTGAGGGGGAGAATCCGTAACAATATTCATGAATTACGTATCGCCTGTGTGCGAGGGCAGAGTAGTAATCCCGCGCATCGGGCGTTATTGGCAGAGATCACGGATTTACCCGCTGCTGCGGCGTATCTACTTGCGGCCGAGCGGCAAATGGATGAAGCCGCGATTTATACCATTCATGGTTTTTGTCAGAGGATGCTGGCTAATAACGCATTTGAATCCGGGATTCTGTTCGAACAAAAACTGATTCAGGATGAATTACCGCTGCGGCGGCAGGCCTGTGCCGATTTTTGGCGTCGTCACTGTTATCCATTGCCTTTGGCTGTTGCCACGGTAGTGAGTCAGGAATGGAGTGGACCAGAAGCGTTACTCAAAGATTTATCTGCATATTTACAGGGGGAGGCGCCTAAGCTGCGACAAACTCCTGGGGATGACGAAACGATTCTCAGCCGTCATCAGCAGGTCATCACGAAGATCGATGAGTTAAAAGAATTCTGGCGTCAAAGCGCCCATGAACTGGCTGCTTTGATTAGCGAATCAGGGGTTGATAAGCGTAGTTACAGCAGTAAACATCTCCCCAATTGGCTTGAGAAAGTTGGGCTATGGGCCGAGCAGGAAACCCTAGACTATCTCTTGCCCAAAGAATTAGAGAAGTTTCGCCAGACAGTTTTGTTTGAAAAAACCAAAAAAGGTGCGGTTCCTGAACATCCACTATTTACCGCGATTGACGTTTTGTTTGAACAACCCTTAACGCTGCGAGACCTGATTTTGGCTCGAGCTATCAGCGAAATTCGAATGAGTGTTCAGCAGGAGAAACGGCAGCGGGCAGAGCTCGGTTTTGACGATCTTCTCAGCCGTTTGGATGCTGCTTTACAGCAGCCGGGCGGTGAAATGTTGTCTGACGCTATCCGGCAGCGTTATCCCGTTGCAATGATTGATGAATTTCAGGACACCGATCCTCAACAATACCGCATCTTCAATACGCTGTATGGCCGCCAGAAAGATTGCGGTCTGTTGCTTATCGGCGATCCCAAACAGGCGATCTATGCATTCCGTGGTGCGGATATCTTTACCTATATTCGTGCTCGCTCTGAGGTTAATGCTCACTACACGTTGGAAACCAACTGGCGTTCATCTTTTCCGATGGTTCGTTCGGTAAACCGCTTATTTAGCCGAGTTAAAGCGCCTTTTTTATTCGAGCAAATACCCTTTATTGAAGTTGCGGCGGCAGAGAAAAACCAGGTATTGGATTTCCAGATTGAGGGTCTTACGCAGCCTGCACTGCATTTCTGGTTACAGCATGGTGATGGCGTTGGTGTGAGTGAATATCAGCAGCTTATGTCTCGCCAATGTGCCGTGCAGATTCGTGATTGGCTAACCGCCGGGCAGCATGGAAAGGCGATTTTACAGACACCGGATGGGCCGCGTCCGGTACAAGCGTCGGATATCACTATTCTGGTGCGTAGCCGCGCGGAAGCTGCGTTAATACGTGATGCCTTAAGTCTGCTTTCTATTCCTTCGGTGTATATGTCCAACCGAGACAGCGTATTTGATACCCCAGAAGCCAAGGATTTATTGTGGTTGTTGCAGGCGGTATTGGCACCAGAGCAAGAAAGGGCATTACGCAGCGCTATGGCGACCAGTTTGCTGGGGCTGGATGCGCAGATGTTAGATGCCCTTAATCACGATGAAAAAGCTTGGGATGCGTTAGTTGAGGAGTTTGATCGCTATCGCCAACACTGGCAAAAACGTGGTGTTTTACCGATGCTACGTGAGCTTATTGCGCGTAGGGGATTGGCTGAAAATCTGCTGGCTACGGCTGGTGGTGAGCGGCGGCTGACTGACGTGTTGCATTTGGGGGAGTTATTGCAGGAAGAAGAATCGCAGTTAGAAAGTGAGCATGGTCTGGTTCGCTGGCTGGCTCAACAGATTGCTCAGCCCAACCATCAATCGGAAAATCAACAGTTAAGGCTCGAAAGCGATCGCCATTTGGTACAGGTCATCACCATTCATAAGTCGAAAGGATTGGAGTACCCCTTGGTCTGGTTGCCTTTTGTGGGCAATTTCAGGCAGCAACAGGATGTGTTGTACCACGATAGAACCAATTTTGAAGCCCTGCTGGATTTGAACGCCAGTGACGAGAGTAAGCAACTGGCTGAAGAAGAGCGATTAGCTGAAGATCTTCGCCTGTTATACGTTGCCCTTACCCGCTCGGTTTATCACTGTAGCATAGGTATTGCTCCCCTCATTAAAGGTGGCCGGAAAAAACAGGGGGAGAGTGATATGCATCTCAGTGCTCTCGGTTACCTGGTTCAAGCTGCGCAGGCAGGAGACGCCGTTTACCTGGCTGAAAAACTGGCTGAATTATCCGATGAGGATATTGCGGTCACCGTGGTCGAACGGCTGGATGATCGTCAGTGGCAGCAGCAAAACGAACCTATGCCCGAGCTGGCTGGTCGTACCTTCTCCCGCAGAATGTTCGATAACTGGCGTGTAACCAGTTATTCGGGGTTACAACAACACGGCTCGTCCAAAAATATCAGTATTCCGGCAGACGATGTGTTACCTCAGGAGCTATTACCGAAGCTGGACACCGACGCTGCTGGAGAACAAGGGCCTACGGAAGAAGCGGGTTTGACGGCTCATACCTTCCCGCGAGGCGCTGCGCCTGGAACCTTTTTACATGATTTACTGGAACCTTTGGACTTCAGTCAGCCCCTCGACGAAGCCTGGTTAGCTGAGCAACTACAGCAGCAGGGGCTAGGGGATGAATGGCAACCGGTTTTGTATCAATGGATTACCGATATCCTCACTACGCCGTTAAACAATACAGGCGTGACATTGAGCCATTTATCACCGAAGGAGAAGCAAGCAGAGCTGCAGTTTTACCTACCTATCGAGCGTTTATTGCAGCCAAATGAACTGGATGCTTTGGTCAGGTACTATGACCCTCTATCCGCCCGTTGCCCCAAGCTGGATTTCCAGCAGGTTCAAGGAATGCTAAAAGGTTTTATCGATCTGGTATTTTGCTGGCAGGGTAAATATTATCTGTTGGACTACAAATCAAACTGGCTGGGGGAAGATAGCAGCGCCTATACCAGAGAGGCGATGGAACAGGCTATGGCTGAACATCGCTATGATTTGCAGTATCAGCTCTATACCTTGGCTCTGCATCGTTATTTGCGCCATCGTTTACCCGACTATGAGTATCAGCGGCACTTTGGCGGCGTGATTTATCTCTTTTTACGTGGTGCCGACAGCCAAAAACCCGGAAACGGCGTTTTTGACTGTCGGCCGGATATCGCCTTGGTTGAAGGAATGGATCGCCTATTTAGCGGGGAATCCGTGAACGTAGAAGGAGAGTCAGTATGATAACGCTGCTGGAACAGGCGGTTAGCGACAAACTATTGCGCCCGTTAGACGTTCAGTTTGCACGGATGATTGCCACTGATAATTCTCCTTTAATCCAGTTAGTAGCAGCATATTTAAGCGCTGAAACCGGAGCCGGGCACGTTTGCCTGCCTTTAGATAGATTGCATCCGGAACGACTGTTTTGCGGGCGCCAGCCCGATTTGGCTCATGCGTTATGGCAAGCTGCCGGCGAACCGGATGCTGCAGATTTGCAGGCTGCGTTAGAAAATTCGGATGCAATCAGTGATGGCTCTTTACCTACGCCTTTAGTATTACAGCAGGAACGCCTCTATTTGCAGCGTATGTGGCAGAGTGAGGGCGATGTAGCAGATTTTATTGCCCGTGATGAAGTGAATGAACCAATCGATGAGAAACGGTTACGAGGGATTCTGGATAACCTGTTTGGTTCGTCATCGAGTGAAATCGATTGGCAGAAGGTGGCTGCGGCTGTTGCCGTGACTCGCCGAATTTCGGTGATTTCCGGCGGGCCAGGCACCGGAAAAACGACTACGGTGGCCAAGCTGTTAACGGCGCTGGTGCAATTGAATGAAGTGAAAAGATTGCGTATTCAATTGGCTGCCCCGACCGGGAAAGCTGCCGCGCGATTAACGGAATCATTAGGTAAGGCCAGTAGCGCTCTGCCGCTCAGTGAAAACGAAAGAAAGCTGTTTCCCGATCAGGCCTCAACGATACATCGCCTGCTTGGCGCTCAACCCAATAGCCAACGTTTACGCTTTCACCGGGGAAATCCGTTGAATTTGGATGTATTGGTGGTAGACGAAGCATCGATGGTTGATTTACCTATGATGGCAAAATTGATTGCGGCACTGCCACCGCAGGCTAGAGTGATTTTCCTCGGAGATAGGGACCAATTGGCATCGGTTGAAGCCGGTGCCGTTTTAGGGGATATCTGCCGGCTGGTAGAGTCAGGGTATAGCCCAAAGCGGGCAGAAGAGCTGACGCGTCTGACCGGTTGCCAGCTTGCTGGAACTGCTATCGATAACGCGGCAAATATACGCGATAGCCTGTGTTTGCTCCGGAAAAGCTACCGTTTTGATGAGAAATCCGGCATTGGACAACTGGCGTTAGCGGTCAACGCGGGTAAGCCTCGTGAGGCACTCTCCATATTGAATGGCAACTTCGAAGATATTGAGTATTTCCCGTTATCTGACGCTGAGGACTACCAACTTCTATTACACCATAGCCTCGTCGGTTATCAGCGTTATTTGCAGCAGGTGGTTGAGGGGGCCGATCCCGCTGTTATATTGACTGAATTTGGTCGTTATCAGTTGCTTTGTGCGCTTCGAACCGGGCCATTTGGCGTTAGCGGTCTGAACGAACGAATTGAGCAGATTCTCAACCAGAAAGGATTGATTCGCCGGATTCCTGGGCCATCAGGTCGCTGGTATCTTGGCCGGCCTGTAATGATTGACCGCAATGATAGCGCCCTTGGGTTATTCAACGGCGACATTGGTATTGCTTTATATGACTCTGAAGGCGATTTACGCGTTCATTTCCAGTTACCTGATGGCAGCATTAAATCGGTACAACCGAGTCGTTTGCCCAGCCATGAAACAGCCTATGTGATGACTGTGCATAAGTCTCAGGGATCGGAGTTTGAGCACACGGCGTTAGTTTTACCGAACCATTTTCTTCCGGTAGTCACCAGAGAATTGGTTTATACGGCGATAACCCGTGCTCGGAAGCACTTAACGCTCTATTGCACTGATAAGGTATTGACCAGCGCAATATTGACTCCAACTCAGCGACGCAGTGGTTTGGTGGAACGCTTAATTCGCTAGCGTTTAGCCGGTGATTTGGGTGCCATGTTTAATGGGGGAAATGGTCGCAATATCTCAACGTAAGCGGATGGAAAGCCTGGTAAAGCTTATCAGCGGAAGGGTTAGGTGATGGGCTTTCAGTTAATGTTTTGGTATGTTGATGAGCAAAAAAGAGTAACGGCAGGGGAATGTATAAATCGTTATAAATCAGTTTGTTGCTATTTTTTTGTTTGCTTGGTTTTTGACGTTCGTCGTATAAGAAATCTGTCGTTTCGACGCATCAGCATCTACGCATCGGCATCTATCTACACATAAGCGCTGCCCATAAATAAAAGTTACAGCTCGAACCCCCACTAATAATTTGTACCATCGATCATTAGCTTTACCGGTAACGAGCTGCGCTTTTTAAATTCTCAGATTCAAATTTATTTATATCAACGGGCTATTTATATCAATGAGCTATAGATCTGCCAGCAAGATCTTTGAACGCCGTTGATAATTGTACAGTTCCTGCTTCTCAACGGGCAAAACGTCCACTTCTGCGGGAGTAAAACCGCGCTCCTGAAACCAGTGAATGCTGCGAGTGGTTAACACAAACAGCTTTTTCAGCCCCATCTGGCGTGCCTGATTGGCTACCCGCTTTAACAGCATTTCACCGCGGGACGAACTGCGATAATCGGGATGAACCGCTACGCAGGCCATTTCGCCAATGTGTTCTTCTGGGAATGGATAGAGAGCCGCGCAGGCGATAGTCAAATTATCACGCTCGATGATAGTAAATTTATCAATTTCCATTTCTAACTGCTCACGGGAGCGGCGCACTAAAATACCTTGTTGTTCCAATGGACGAATAAGCTCCAGTATGCCGCCAATATCGTTAATAGTTGCACGTCTTACCTGCTCTGCGCTTTCCATTACGATTTGGGTACCGATACCATCGCGGGAGAACAGTTCTTGCACTAGTGCTCCATCTTCCTGATAACTCAGTAAATGGCTGCGACGAACGCCACTGCGACAGGCTTTTAATGCCCCACGCAGGAAACGTACCGTGCCGGAGTGGTAGTCGCCTTCTTGCTCCAGTTCTTCAATGCGTTTCTGGGCATCGTTGGGGAACAACTCGGAAATAATATTCCCATCTCTATCCGTTACCCCTTGAGATGAGCAGAAACCGATCATTTTTTCCGCTTTTAGCTTAATCGCAAGCTGCGTTGCCACCTCTTCAGAGGTCAGATTAAAGCTCTCTCCGGTGACAGAAACGGCCACCGGCCCCATCAGAACGATAGCCCCGCTATCCAGTTGACGATGAATCGCTTCTTCATCAATACGGCGAATACGGCCGCTGTGGCAATAATCAACGCCATCATCCACGCCGAGCGGCTGCGCGATAATAAAGTTACCGCTGACGACGTTGATATGAGCACCTTGCAGTGGCGTGTTGTTCAGGCTCATGGATAAACGAGCGGTGATATCTAACTGAAGTAATCCTGCTGCCTGCTTAACCAACTCCAGAGTTCGGGAATCAGTTACCCGAGTATGCTTATGATAAATAGGTTCATAGTTATGCTGAGCGAGATTGCTGTCGATTTGTGGGCGGGCACCATAAACCACCACAAGACGAATCCCTAGACTGTGCAATAGCCCTATGTCATTGACAATATTGGCGAAGTTTTCATGTTCGATCGCTTCCCCGCCGAGCATGACGACAAACGTCTTGCCCCGGTGCGCATTAATATAGGGAACTGAGTGGCGAAACCCTTGGACCAGTTCAGTACTACGTTCCTTCACGGCAGACCCTCTTTGAATTTTTATTCGGTATTTTTGTATTTTTATTCTTTTATGGCCGTGAAGGCAAGCAAGAAATTGCTATTAAATGCATGTGTATGGCTATGAGAGAGTAATAAATTGAATAACATAAAAATGTTTTCTGATGACAGAGGAGGAGTGATTCGCTAAAGTTTTGCCATCATTATCTTTTTTGGTTGTTTTTTCATCGTTTATTGGTAGTTACTTTGGAGTTCCATGGCAAATTCAGATCATAATCCCGCGCGTCGCCGTTTACTGCAAGGCGTAGCTGCAACCTGGTTACTCAGTGTTAGTCAGGTTGGATTTGCCTCCGCATCTCAGGTAGTTGCCGTTAGGGTATGGCCTTCCTCAACCTATACCCGTGTGACGTTGGAATCGAATACGCCACTTAAATATCGCCAATTTGCTTTAACGAATCCCGACAGAATTGTGGTGGATATCGAAGGCGTTCATCTCAATAGCGTACTGAAAGAGATTGGTGAGCAAATCCAATCTGGCGATCCTTACTTAAAGCAGGCTCGCGTTGGACAGTTTGATAAAAATACCGTGCGTCTAGTATTGGAACTCAAGCAAAGTATTAGCCCGCAGCTGTTTACCCTGAAGCCTGTTTCCAAATTCCGTAACCGTCTGGTTGTCGATCTTTATCCCGCTAAGGGAGGCGTTTCCGAGGAAGACGATCCTTTGTTGGCGCTACTTGAGGATTACAACAAAGGTAACGTGGAGCGAACCTTGCCGGCCGAATCGGCTCGGGCGGGTAAGGCAGGACGTGATCGCCCGATTGTTATTATGCTGGATCCTGGGCACGGTGGCGAAGACCCTGGCGCAATAGGGAAAAACAAAACTCGCGAAAAAGACATTGTGCTGCAAATTGCCCGCCGCCTTCGCGCGCTGATTCAGCGTGAGCCAAATATGCGGGTATTTATGACGCGAAATGAAGATGTGTTTATCCCGCTGAAAGTCAGGGTGGCAAAAGCCCGTAAGCAGCGCGCCGATCTGTTTATTTCGATTCATGCAGATGCGTTTACCAATAGAGCCGCTCGAGGTTCGTCGGTATTTGCGTTATCCACCAAAGGTGCAACCAGTACGGCGGCGAAATTCCTGGCGCAAACCCAGAACGAGGCTGACCTGATCGGCGGCGTCAGTAAAAGCGGCGACCGCTATCTGGATCACACCATGATTGACCTGCTACAGACCGCGACGATTAACGACAGCCTAAAATTTGGTAAAGAAGTGTTACATCGATTGGGTAAAATTAATAAACTGCATAAAAATCGAGTTGATCAAGCTGGATTTGCCGTATTAAAAGCGCCGGATATCCCTTCGATTCTGGTAGAAACCGCCTTTATCAGTAACGTAGAAGAAGAACGTAAATTACGTACCAGTCATTTCCAACAACAAATTGCTGAATCTGTATTTGCCGGAATCAAAGCTTACTTTGCTAACGGTGGGGCAGTTGCTCGGGTGTAATGGCGCTGGGAATGGTATTAAGGCGCTTTGGAATTTATCGGTCCAAGGATTGGCTGATTGGGAATGGAGTAAGGAAATACATTAGGGAAGTCAGACGGGATAGGGTAGTTTCCGGAGGCCAGAAACAAAAAAACACCCTTGAGGGTGTCTTGAGTTAGAAAACTGTGATTAAGAATTGGTTGCGGGGGCCGGATTTGAACCGACGACCTTCGGGTTATGAGCCCGACGAGCTACCAGGCTGCTCCACCCCGC
>NZ_QCZL01000024.1:0-62775 GCF_003634395.1 Yersinia sp. IP36721 | reverse complement strand
GATGAAGAAACCGGGTTACACTACAATACTTACCGCTATTATGCACCGGAAGTCGGTCGGTTTATCACGCCTGACCCTATTGGGTTACTGGGTGGGTTGAATTTATATCAGTATGCGCCGAATCCACTGAGTTGGATCGATCCTCTTGGTTTAACGAAATGTTCGCCGAATAAGAAAACGACTTACGAAGGTGTCAGCCGCAGAGATGCACTCAGGCAGGCTAAACGTGATGCGGGCATACCTAATAGCCAGCAGCCTTATGAAGTTAGTAGAGCTAAATTAGGTGACGGGTATGGTGATCATGTGAGAGATAACAATGGTATTCCTTTGCAAACTCGACAATATCATTTTAAAGACGGGAATGGGTCAACTGTGGTTATTCAGGAACACAGCTTAGGTCATGCTAAAGCAACACCTTTACATGGGGCTGAACCACATTTCAATGTAAGGCCTGCTAAGAACTTGAATACAGGTGATGTTCCTGGGACTCATGGGCATTATAATTTTTAGAGGCTTATATGAATATAGTTGAACTGATAGAGAGTAAATTCCTACATTCCCTTTATCCAAATGGCATTGATGGTAATGTGTTGATTGGGCAAGTATCTTTAGATATGGCTGATCAAGTTATGTTAAGCGTTCATGTAAGTCAGATTCCAGATAAAGTGGTTGCTAAATGGGGTGAGTGGGGTAAGGATTACAATATAATTGTAATTAACGTGCTGGCGCAATTCATATCTAAGGTTGAAGTAATTAACTGGCAGAATATAAACCCGTCTCCATTGGTGATTGATGTTAAAGAAAATGGCATATACTCCCTTAGTTCTAAAGGAAGTGACTGGAATATAACCATTGATTTTAAGTCACTAACTTTCCAAAGATGTGATGTATATATAAAATAAATAAAGCCGGAAGCGAGGTTTTGTCGCATTAACATTGCTGTATCGGCAAAAATTGTTCTGCCGGTGATAGATGCTCTCCGGCAGGGTGCTGAAGTTGCCCTTTACGTATCAGGGGTCCGCTTGGAGAAAGGAAAATATCCTACGCCAAGGCTATTTCTTATCCAGCACTGTATCGGTAACTACTTGAACTGCCGACGCAGTAGCGTTTCTGCTCCGAAACTGACCGATTACGTACACCACGCTGATCGTGTGTACTAAATTAACGCTCAGCCAGAACACTCCATACATCCCTTACGATCAGAGGTTGTTCTCAACGGAGCGAAATCCACCATTAGAGCTAAAAACGCTAAACGTAGGATAATTAATG
Source organism: Yersinia sp. IP36721 (assembly GCF_003634395.1). Taxonomy (NCBI): domain Bacteria; kingdom Pseudomonadati; phylum Pseudomonadota; class Gammaproteobacteria; order Enterobacterales; family Yersiniaceae; genus Yersinia; species Yersinia sp. IP36721. The sequence continues at coordinate 61,506 of NZ_QCZL01000024.1, read as the reverse complement.
AGATGGTCACTCCCTCCCTCCTTCCCGGTACTATGCTGAGGACAGGCTTTCATTCGGCGAACCATCATGGAAAACATTGCGCTCATTGGTATCGATCTGGGTAAAAACTCTTTCCATATTCATTGCCAGGATCGTCGTGGAAAGGCTGTTTATCGTAAAAAGTTTACCAGACTAAAGCTAATAGAATTTCTGGCGACATGCCCGGCAACGACCATCGCAATGGAAGCCTGCGGAGGTTCTCATTTTATGGCGCGAAAGCTGGCCGAGCTTGGACATTTTCCAAAGCTGATATCGCCACAATTTGTCCGTCCATTCGTTAAGACCAACAAGAATGACTTCGTCGATGCAGAAGCTATCTGTGAAGCTGCATCACGTCCATCGATGCGTTTCGTGCAGCCCCGAACAGAATCTCAGCAGGCAATGCGGGCTCTGCACCGTGTCCGTGAAACCCTGGTTCAGGATAAGGTAAAAACAACCAATCAGATGCATGCTTTTTTGCTGGAATTTGGCATCAGCGTTCCGCGAGGAGCTCGCCGTTATTAGTCGACTGAGCTCCATTCTTGAGGACAGTAGCCTGCCTCTATATCTCAGTCAGTTATTACTGAAATTACAACAGCATTATCATTACTTGGTTGAACAGATTAAAGACCTGGAATCTCAGTTGAAACGAAAACTGGACGAGGATGAGGTCGGGAAACGTTTACTGAGCATTCCCTGCGTCGGAACGCTAACGGCCAGTACCATTTCCACTGAGATTGGTGACGGAAAGCAGTACGGCAGTAGTCGTGATTTTGCAGCGGCAACAGGGCTGGTTCCCCGGCAGTACAGCACCGGCGGCCGGACGACATTGCTGGGCATCAGCAAGCGAGGCAACAAAAAGATCCGAACTTTGCTGGTTCAGTGTGCCAGGATATTCATACAAAAACTGGAACACCAGTCTGGTAAATTGGCCGACTGGGTCAGGGATTTACTGTGTCGAAAAAGCAACTTTGTCGTGACCTGTGCTCTGGCAAACAAGCTGGTCAGAATAGCCTGGGCACTGACGACACGACAGCAAACTTACGAAGCATAACGAGAAATACACCAGTTTAAACAATCACTCATCTGGTTTGCGGATACTGATTATTGATGATACAAACGGCCCACCGGCCTGTTGAGGAACCTGTAAAACGGAAAGGCTCACTGAAGCCGTATAATTTCTGGAGGTTCATCAGGCGCGGAACTCATCGAGGCGCGGGAATAAAATCCCATTCAGCCGCCGGATAGATTCAAGCAAACCAACTTATCGTCAAAATCGGTGTTGCAAAAACGGGAGTGACCATAGATTCCGTTTTCCAAGCGGACCCCATATCGTTCTACCGGATACCTGACCGCCTTTCTCCCTTCGGGAAACGTGGCGCTTTCTCATAGCTTACGCTCTGGTATCTCGGCTCGATTTAGGTGGTTCGCTCCTGGCCTTATACGAACTCGACGCGACCGGGAAGCCGATAGGTAACCCTTAGTATGTAGGTATTACGAATGATTTACCTCGAAGAGCAGGGGAACACTTAGAGACTGGACGGTTAGGTGGAAGCACCGGTATGACGCCAATAGATGAAAATATCAAATACGGTCAAGCACGTGGCTATGAACAATACTATATGGAAAAATACGAGACGCGCACGGGAACTATAGGGGAGGCTGTATCTTCAACGAATCGTGGTAATAAATATAATTCGTTCAATCATAGTAGAACGGATACCCGTGCAGATTCATTTAGAGAAGCCTACGATAGCAAGAAAAAAGGTTCTGGCTGTTTAGGAAGGAAATGCTAATGAGTGACATCAAATTTTGGGGTTGGGATAAGAAGCCAAGAACTATGCTTAGGCATCTGAAATCAGGTGATATTTTTTGTTTCCAGCTACCAAATGATAAATTTGGATTTGGAAAAATTGTGGCAAAAGTTAGTGTCGGTCATGCAGCAGAAATTTTTGATTATTTTTCGCACTCCCCTGATGATTATGATAGGGCGATCTTTAACTCCGATTCAAAATCAATGCCTGTGATATTAGACAGCTATAGCCTTTTCGATAAGAAGATATCAGGAGAGTGGCGGATTATTGGGCATGACGAGAAGAACGTAATAAAACCGTTTGATGGCATATATTTCGTTTACGGTTCATTAGGTGAACGTAAGAAAGTGGATATGTTTGGCAATGTTTCTGATATTTCTGATAAAGAGTCTGAGAATTACCCACCTTACATACCTAAAAACGATTTTCATATAAAGAATATGCTCGCTCTTTAAGGAACGTAGCGCCCCTGCGGTGGGTTATGTCGCATTAAGAACTTGTCAGGTAACATGCTGTTTTTTTTATGATGCTCGCTCAATGTTATATTCATTCAGCGAGCATTCTAGGTTGGTAACAATACACCGCCCTGTCCAGTGATAACCTACTGAAAAAATTGCGGATTCTCATTTTAAACCGTGCAGTCAAATAGTTGACAAGATCAGGCTTTATCGCTGATTTTAAATTTTTTTTCGATGACATTTTTAAGCGCTCGGCATTCCAGATTCAGATCGGTAAACACCCGCTTCAGACGACGGCTTTCGTCCTCAAGGTCTTTCATTCTTTTGATATCAGAGAATTTCACCCAACCGTGCTTTTCTTTCCCGTTGTAGTCTGAGGCCTCAGAAATTCCGGCTGAGTGGCAGACATCCTTGACGGTGCGTCAGACTTCGACGGTCTTCAGGACGGCAATACTCTGGTGCCCAGCGAATCGGGCTTTTCGTATGGTGAACGCCTCAAAAGACATATTCAGTATGTCAGAATATCTTTAAAAATGAATAAGCCGTTTTGATGGGATATTGACAGGCGGGCAGGTAGTTCCGTAGGTCAATTTGGAGTGGCACACTAAAACTGGCCACCTAAGTAGACGTGATGCAACAGGGTTAGAAGTATCCCGTTATTTGAGAAGGCCCGCTAAAGCGGGCCATACTATTTACTTTACTGTAAAGCTTCCAGGATGCGGTAAGCGGCTTCGACACGCGCAGGGTTAGGATAACTTTTATTCGCCAGCATCACGATGCCAAGATTCTTCTCGGGAATGAAAGCCACGTAGCTTCCAAATCCGCCGGTTGAACCAGTTTTATGTACCCATGAGGCATTTAATGCAGGAGCAGGCGGGTTAATTTCTGTCGCACTTAGCGGTGCGAGTGCGACTTTATTATCGCTCCCACCGGCCGCGATTGCTGCTTTCATCGGCCAATTCAGCATTTCCCAACCCAGCCCCTGATACATGTCGCCCACTTGCAAGTACCGCGACTGGGCAAGCAAAATCCCCTTTCGTAGCGAGGCATCGGTTACTTCAGACGGCGCTATGTTGGCGCGCACCCAGCTTGCCATATCCTCTATTGAGGATTTCACGCCGTAGGCTTCAGCATCCAACATACCAGGAGAAACGTGAACAGCTTTCCCATCGCGATAGCCCCACGCATAGTGTTTTTCTTCACGTTGAGGAACCTGTATCCAGGTATGCGTTAGATTCAATGGCTGGAACACGCGTTTATTCATCGCCTGCTCAAAGCTCATACCTGAAGGTTTAACCGCCAATTTGCCAAACAACCCAATGCTGGCGTTTGAATAAAGACGCTTTGTGCCCGGTTCCCACTGTGGCTGCCAGGTTTCATAGTAATTCTGTAATGACGCCTCATCGGTAATGTTATCAGGTACTTGAAGCGGTAAACCACCGGCGGTATAGGTTGCCAAATTCAGCAAACTAATTCCTTCCCATTGCTTCCCTGAAAGCGCTGGCCAATATTGACTCACTGGATCACTCAGTTTAATTTCACCGCGTGCAATGGCATCTCCACCCAGTACGCCGGTGAAGGTTTTGCTCACGGAACCGAGTTCGAATAACGTCTGCTGCGTGACAGGCTGTTTGCCTGCGATATCAGCCATTCCCCAAGTAAAATAGTAAGGTTGGCCCTGATAGATCACCGCCACCGCCATGCCAGGAATGGCCTGTTCCTTCATCAAAGGAATAACAACGTTATTAACAATTCCACTCAATTTCTTTTCTGTTTGAGGCGTTGCAAACACGGAACCTGACGCGACGAGCAGCAGCGCACAGGAAAGGGTTTTATGCATCATGTCTATCTTCCATAATTAAGAGTTGAAGGGGCGTACTGGCTTAATTTGATGAATTTGGCCGCAGGTTGCAAACGATAAGATTTAGAATCTGCTTGAAGTTTTTCCTAGGAACACTGCGATGTCCGCAACTCTTGAGTCGCAACGGGTAATCTCGACACTCCATGCTATTTTTTCCAAGTAAAACATCGGCTTTTCGCTCACAACAGACGCGCACACCATTTTGACCTGCTCGCCGCGATGAATACACCGTGATGTTAGTAATGTCTTCCTCAGTAACGTGAGGACATGCCCATGAAGAAGCGTTTTTACGACGAACAGATCATTACCACGCGAGGCCGAAGCCGGGGTTTAGGCACAAAATAGAACTTAAATCGTTATTTATCACAAGCCTTTTTATAAGGCTAATAATTTAGATGAAATAGCCTTCAAACATAAAATATCATTTATTTTAAATGGAAAAGTGGAGTTCTTCTTAGTTTCGATATAATTTTTTACAAATATACCTATCGGATTTTTTGTTAAAAAATAAATTTTATAGTGTTTTATAATCGCGATTTTTATTGCCTACTTACTCTCTGAGATTTATCGCCAGACTTAACATTATCCATACAGAATACTTTCATAAAATTGAATATAACAGATGCGTTTGCTAAGTCAGCACCATAATATCATGGTCATTATAGCCATAATTTCACACATAGGCTTCAAACCCTATAGCAGTAACCGAAACAAGGAGATACATATGATTCTAAAGTTATATATACAGAATTAAACGGTGAGATAGGCAGTGTAAATTAGCTATTTTATTGCAGAAAAATCCGATTCATTCATAGCTTTTGTAAAAGTTTGTTTACTAGGTTGTAGAAATAATTTGCTTTTACTAAAGTATTTCTCATGATAGTTATACCTCGCACTTTATGAATGCTATCTAGTCTAGATGCAGTCTGCAGTGGCGATTAATTTGAGCTTCGTCATAGATAAAACTGTCAAATTCTATCCTTTGGGTACGATTTTGGCGGAGCTTGGCCCGGCATACCGCATCTTTCGTTAATAAACCTCTTGCCAGAGGGCCAAATAATGGAACGTTGGTATCTCACTTGTCATAAACCCGGAAAAAAAAATCTACTACATGCGCAAATAGCTTTAGAGCGTTTGAATATCATGGTTTTTAGCCCAATATTACGGACATATCGTTCTCGAGCCGATCGGCCAGGGCAGATCAGGCAAGTTATAGAACCGCTATTCCCCGGCTACATGTTTATCTATTTCAACCCAGAGATACATACTCCTTCAAAAGTTGAGCGTAATCCTGGCATTAGTCATCTGGTTCGTTTTGCCGGCGGATTCCCCAATATCAGTGAAGCGGTTATTGATAGCGTAATGTGTTTGCCAATGTGTTCTCAGGCAGTGTCGCATCTCAATAAAAATAACCATCAGTCAAATAATAAATTATCTTCTTTAAATTCTCAGCAACAGAAAAAATTCAAGACTTTGATAGAGGAAGAAAATGGCGAAGTTCGCAATTCTCTTTTTTATTCCTTTATTGAAGAAATTAATTAACCCTAAACTGTAATTAAAATTTAATTTTTCATTTTATATCCTATAGCCCCATCGGCCATTCAATTATAATGTCATCACGCTTGTTTAAATACACTCAAGCATGTCAAAAAAATACTTTGTTAATTGTATTTAAATAAATCACATCGCAAAAATTATTTAAAGGAAATCAATATGCAAGTATATTCTAATGCCTTCAACTTCAGCTCTTACCTCAGTGCGGATGTCGATGAGCGTACTGGTCAATATGGTAGTATTATCCGTTTAGCAACGATTTACCCTGAAGGCCCTGTAGAAAACAGTCGTGATATAAAAATTTTCTTTTCTATGTTGGACACAACCGACTCCGGCTATGGGCTCGGTTGGTCAATCAGTAATACTGAATTTGATAGCACTACATCTCGCTTAAGGCTATTAAGCGGCGAAAGTTTCCTTACCGATGCACTGCCTCCCATCAATTCATATATGAGAATCAGAGATCGTAAACTGAAAGACATAGCCGTAAGAAGACATGATGCTAATACTCTCCATGTTATTTATAAAGACGGCATGATTGATGTTTTACGCCGACCGCGACCATCAGACTCATTTAAAATAGCGCAAATAATATTTGAAAATGGCGAGCACATTTCATTCCAATATAACAACATGGGTTTCCTGTCAAAAATAGTAAATGAAGAAAGCGGTAGAGAAATATTATCAATAGAATACAACACTGGAAGAATCAGTATTTCCGACAGTTTGAAAGATAACAATCGGGTCGCTCGTACTTATTTTTCGCATACGAATGGCCACTTAACTCGAGCAACGATCCCAATCGACAGAAATGTTTTACCGCCTAATCCAAATACTCTTCCGGCCTACACATATCGCTATCAAACGTTTAGAAATGGCCTCATTGCTATTAACAATTTAAGCAATCCTATGGGCGGAGAAGACGTTATCACCTATCGGGAGAACGGGCATGCGTATGCTAATAACACATTTATTCCTAATGTCATTCAGATAACTCATCGCGCGAATGGCGGTACTGCTGATATGACACGGCAGTTCACTTTTAGCACTCATAATTTCACCGGTTTTCCCTTCAGCGGCGGGTTTGCGCAAGGGCAAGACAATCTGTATTTAGTCAGAAGCGAATACAATTACTCAACTACTGAGCAGATACTCGACAGTAACAATAGCGTGCTGCAATCTAGAGAAATTACCTTTAATCGATTCCATCTTAAAACGCTCGAAACGACCGAAAAACAGGGTAGGAGGCTGATTCGTCGATATACTTACAATGATATAACTGGGGTGATGTTTACGGATCAACCGGCCAATCTGCAATTACCAAAAGAAATTCTCACGCGATTTGAAATACGAAATAGCTCAAGTAATCGTGAAGAATCTATCAGAATGATCTCTGATGATTTTGGTAATGAGTTATCTCGGACAGAAGCCTCTGGTATTCGCTATGAATCTGATTACTTCCCGGTTGGCGGCATTGCAGGGCTATGTCCACCGGAGCCACACGGTTTATTTACCCGATTTAAAAGAGAAGAAAGAATATTTCCCTCTTCAGGCAATGAATCTACAAGAGTCACCCAGCATACTTATATACAAATAGCCAACTTCCGTAGAAATGCCAATTATGTATTGCACGCTTCAAGTGCGACCAATGGGAATCTTACGTCCCGTTTAACCTACCTCCAGAACTTCTCCAATATTGCTTTGCATGGAAGAATCCAGGAATCTGCGGCAACTTTAAATAGCCATACGACTCGCACACAATTTAGCTATACAACCAACCTTGATCGTTTAACTGAAAGCCGAAAAATTGTTGGGTATGATGCTACATTTTTGACATCTAACCGGACGATATCTCTTATCAACCACCTAGTGACCGAGGTTCAAAAAGAAGACGCAGTTAAGCTGGTTTTTGAATACGATATTAATGAAAAACTCGTCACTGAAATAGCCTCGCCTAATACACAAAATCAAGCTCGTCGGCATTATGAATATCATTTTTCCATTTCCGGCGCGCTGGCAAATATGGTGATAAATGATGCAAAAGGTGAGCGATATATTACGCGTTATGACGGTTTTGGCCGTAATCTGTCTAGCAGCGTCATAAAAAGTAACGGAGAACTATTACTGCGCCGCCGCTCCTACAATAGATTGGGTCAGCTAATTTCAGAAACAGCCTATGATCATATTAGCGGACAGGAGTTAGCATTAAATTCAGTTTATTCTTACGACGGTTGGGGGGAGCTAGAAAGAACTATACGCCCAGACGGCAGCGTAATCGTGAATGCTTACGATCCGATTCAACGAGTGCGCACTGAAGGTATAGAAGGCACTCACTATACGCGAACTTATTTTAATGCCTTCGATAAAGCCACTCGAATCCAACAAATTGATAGCGTTGGCGGCATTGTTGATCACTTCAACCGCACTTTTGATGGATTTGGTCGCTGTATTTCTGAAGTCGATATCGATGGCCACCGAACTCATTTCAGTTATGACGCTTTTGACCGTTTGGTACGAGAAAGTTACATACCTGCCGATGCAACCTCAGCGAAAGTAATCGAAACCGAATTTGTTTCTCATTCAATTGAAGCACTTAAAACCGCGATAAAAGTAGATGGGATCTTAGTTGGTAGCCGCGCCTATGATGGCGTTGGCAGATTAACGAAACAATCCAGAGGCAACGCAGGAGAATCAACCTGGTCATATCTTAATGGTTCGACTCAACCGAATTCGGCTCGTTCACCACGCGGTATCATTCAGAATTTCCAATATAATGCGCAGCTCCTTTCTTTAGAACAAGTTAAACTCGGCAGCGTAACGACGAGTGAATTTGATTTTGATCGAGTGACTGGCAATTTGATTCACACCAGTAATAACGAATTTAAGCGCGAATTACATTTCGATACGTACGGCCATCTCAATAAAGATACACAGTTATTCGATAATCAAAGCCACGCCAATAACTATCAATATTCTCCTGCCGGTCGCTTAATTACCGCTGATTCGGCTCTGCGAGATAAAGAAATGCGCAGTTATGACACCGCAGGTCGAATTGAAAAAGCCAGCGTAGGTTCGGTACATCTTACAACACATTATGACCGTTTTAGTCGAATTAGCCGCGTGGATACCTCTGCTCAGCAGGGCAATGTTATAACGGGGGTGACTTATGACGAGGCTGGGCGAGAATCTATCCGACGTATCGAACACAATGGCGCATTGCTACAAACCATAACTACCACCTATCACCAAAATGGCCTGATTGCTTCCAAGATGCTCACAAACGCCCAAGGTATCGCTATTATTGGTGAGACTTACCTTTATGATGCCTACCGCAGATTAGTCACCTATTCATGCAGCGGCCCTGAATATTCTAAAGATCAAAATGGGCGTAGTCTTCAATATCAGGCCTTTACCTATGACGCGTTAAATAATATAACGCAGGTTATCAGCCAATTTACAGATGGTACTGAGGATATTTCTACCCGTAGTTTTCAGGGACGCGACCCCACTCAGCTAACTGAAATACGCCATACCAATCCATCAAAAGTACTACACCTAAACTATGATGCTTCCGGTAATTTACTCAGCGATGGTAAAAGAAATTATCATTATGATGAACTAGAGCGTTTAATTAATGTTACTGAAAATGAAAGTCATATTTCTCGCTATCACTATGACGCTGAGGGGCGTCAAATAAAACAAAGCGCCAACGCTAATACGACAGTAGCATTCCATTATAGCGAGAATAGAATTATTGGCGCCAGCCAGGGAAATAACACGTCTCGTTTTGTCAGGCAGGAAGAAAATGTGCTGGCGCGCACGACCAGTACTCAAGGCACTGAATTATATATTAGCGACAGCGCCGCCAGTATTCGAGGGGCTCTCGGGCAGAGTAATGATATTAAACAGACCCATTATTCCCCTTACGGCATGGCGATAATTGATTCAGATAATCTGGATATTTCATTGCTAGAGCAGAGTCGCCCGGCGTTCAATGGCGAAAAGCTGGATCCAATGACTCAACTCTATCATTTGGGCAATGGACGAAGAGTTTATAGTCCGGAGCTAATGATTTTCCTTTCACCTGACCCATTAAGTCCATTCAGTGCAGCAGGTATTAATAGTTACGGTTATTGCAACGGCGATCCCATCAATTTCAGAGATCCCAGTGGACTGATTCAAATGCCGAGATGGCTAACCTGGCTATTAATTGGCATCGGTACTGCACTTACCGTTCTGACTTTTGGTTATGCTTTGGTCGGCTTTGCGGCAGCAGGGGCAACCGTAGCCACGGTTCTTGGCGTGACTGGCGGCGCATTAGGAATAGTCAGCAGCACCCTGGCAATTGCAGCGGCGGCAATGGAAGAAGTCGATGCTCGTGCCGGATGGGATCGAAGTGACACAATACAACGCCTAAGCATCGCATCGCTAACATTTGGCGTGCTATCTTTTGTTTCTGGCTTAGGTTCAGCGGGAGCAACGGTGCGAAGCACCTACCAGACCGCTCGTTCGCCTACCATTCTTTTCTCCACAGGTAGCGGCGCCGAACGCATCACATTTTCAGGAATTTCATCTACTTCAGTTGCCGCCCGCATGGGACTTTTCGAAGGTTTAAAAGCATTAGCTAATTACGATAGTTCATTAGGATTATTCGCTAGAGTCGTAGGAACCGTAGCAGGCGTCGCTTCTATCCCTCTTACAATTTTCGATATTGCCAATACTTCACACGACCTGGCAACAACCTCACCTTCTTCATCGAGTAATTTAAATGCCGAAGTACGAAGTAATCCGTTTTTACCCGCAATTGATACTATGCAAGGATCGCTGGCCAGCGCACATGAATATTATACTGAATTTGATAACCACGTAGGCCGAATCCGAGCTTCGGCTATTGAAGAGGTTTATTCTATATAAGTTTAATTTGTTATCTCCCAAGCTAAAACAATGCAGCACCTAGATATTCTATTTTTATATCTCCATATTGATTATTGGCATCACTTTTATTTATGCATGATTAGCTTATCCAGTCAGCCTGTATTTTTATAATATAGGCTTATATTTAATTTATTATCAGGAGTATCTATGAGATTTATTGATAAGAACATTATTAATTCCATTTTCAGAGCAGCCGATAACTCTAATTGGCATGGACAGGTGCATGCTTTATCTAGTGGTAGAGAATGCGTCCCGATAATGGTCAATGGCGATAAAATTATTATTGAATTTGTTTATCCTTCACACTTCAGAGAAGAAGTATTTTTTAATGATAATTTTTCAACTGATGGGGATGGATATTATTTCATACCTAAAATAGATCATAGATTTATTTCTATTTGGTTTGGAGGAACCACCCCGGAAGAAGGCTTCGCTGAGATCTGCGTATTAGATAAAAGCAGATTCAATTATGAAAATATAGAGTTTGCAAAAATGCTGCAGTTAGCAGTTAAAGTTTATTTTGAAAATTACCCTAGCGCTAATCAGTATTTTTTTGAGTCAGATAGTCAGTTCAGTAATTTTATTGAGCATCAAGTATTCAATGCCGACCAAAAATTAACGGACAGAGTTAAAGTCGACATGATAAAGGAAATCTCACCGCCATTTTATGGCTTCTCAGTTTTCAAAGATTAATATCGGGGTTTAAAATGAATAATGTGAATATTAGTCAGTTTACGATCACTTTACCCGGCAGTAATCAGTTTTATGCTAACGGTCGTCAACAAATGCCAGTTTTGATCACGATTCAAAAACAGGAATTCAGCGGGAGCGGTTGGAATAATGTCGATCTCAATGATGAAGAAAAAAGGAGCGTCACCGTTCGCGAAATTAATCGGGACAACCTGCCAGTCGGTTGGGATGTTGATCAGGCTCCCAACGGCTATTCGCAAGGTATAAGAGGACTTTCGTACGAAGAGATGGATAGAGAAATCGATAATAATACCGAACGATCTGGCCCCGAACCTTTCGCAGGTGCCACGCGTATATTCCGGTATTTGCGATCAAATCAACGGGTAGAAACAAGAATATTTATGGCTGCAGTGACTATCCAGTTCCGTGACGCCAATAATCAACTTCAACGCCGGGTTATTACGACTAGTTTTAATGCTGATGGTATGGTTTTTTCGAGCTCTATTTCTCTCCTTCCCGTGCCACCATTAAGAATTCTCGCCTCTGCGCTAAATAGAGATGTTGATATTGGCCATTCACGTAGTGATTCTAAAGGGCATTGGGCGCAGGTCGATGTGTATTATTGGACATTACCTTCAGGAGTCAGGGTCCATTCGGATACAGCGTTTAATTCTGGTAATACTACTTTACGTAATAACTTGAGGATATTCTTCGATTCGGGCCGTTATACCAGCGGCTGGATGGCTAGAAATAGAACAAGCCTTCGTGTTAATGAGATAAGATCCGATAACTCTTCTGCATTAGTTAATTTACGTCATGGACATGGCGATATTCGTGCAATTAACTATTACAATAATAGGAACAACCAGAACATTATTATTAATGGCCAGGTATCTGTTGATATTATTGATAACTTTGGTAATCTGCATCAATTCTCCCTTCGTACAATAAATAATCAAGATGTGGTTATTAGCAACCGATAGTGGTTATTTTATGCCTTGATTATTTCAAGGCATATATCCATTTCCGCCTAATATATTAATTAGAGGTATTGGCATGAACAAAAGGAGAGTAGTGGTAACCGGTTATGGGGCTTTAACTTCTTTGGGGGAAAATAGCGCAACCGTATGGTCATCTATTATGAACGGGAATTTAGGCTATAAACCCTACGCATTTAAGAATCCGTTAATTAAAGCTAAATTCTTTGCATTTTTACCTGAATATAATGAACGCTATGGTTTTATTCCTAAACGTATTTCCCGCGCACTGCCTGTTTTTGCCAAAAATGCATTGGTTGCAGCCTATGAAGCAATTCTTATGGCGTTTAAACAACCTGAAGCCATAGCCGAATACTACGCGGCTCGCGAATGCGGAGCCATCATTGGCACCGGTTGGGGCGGGTTAGATGAAGCATATATTCTACGCGATAGTTATCGTGATACGGGCTTTGGTAATCCATTAGGCACGCTGATCTCAATGCCCAGTATTGCCACCGCGGCCTGTACGTTAATGTGGAATATGCGGGGTTATCAAAATACGATAAGTGCAGCCTGCGCCACTGGTTCTATTGCAATAGGCGAAGCCTATGAAGCAATCCGCCAGGGACGCGCTCAAATGATGCTCGCTGGCGGTTCAGAAACATTACGTCATGAAACAAATATTTGGAATATTGATGCACTGAATGCGCTTAGCAGAGAGCAGAGCGATATTCGTCGTGCCTGCTGCCCATTTGATCGTCGTCGTTCGGGTTTTGTACTGGCCGAAGGGGCAGCAGTGCTTTGCCTGGAAGAATTGGAACATGCTCAAAACCGTGGGGCTAAAATTCTCGGCGAAATTACGGGTTACGGCAATTTTTCCGATGCCACGGATTACACCTCCCCGGCTACAGACATGCAAGCACGAATTGATTCAATGTTATTTGCATTACAGCAAGCTGGCCGATCGCCAACCGAGATTAACTATATTAATGCCCACGGAACCTCAACACAGCTAAATGACCTCAATGAATCCAATACGATTAAAGCCGTATTTAAACAGGCCGCTTACGATATCCCTATTTCCAGTACGAAAGGTTACTCAGGCCATTTGATTTCAGCCGCAGGTAGCTTTGAGTCAATTATCTGCCTGAAAGCGATTGAAACCGAGATATTGCCAGCCACAGTCAATTTAATCGAGCCCGATCCCTTATGCGATCTGAATTACTTACCGCTGACGCATAAAAAGAACAGTCCCGTGGATACAACACTAAACCTAAGTTTCGGTTTTGGCGGGGCCAATGCCGTGCTAGTCATTGAGAGGTTCCGTTGATATGAAGCTCTACTTCGATGAACAAGCTATTGCAGACTGGGCCGATTATTCAGGTGACTATAATCCTATTCACTTTAGCTTATCTCACGCTCAGGCAATGGGTTCTGCGAATATTGTCGCCCATGGAATGTTAGCTTTAATGCATATCCAACATCGTTTAAGCCTAGATGATATACAACCGAACCAAGATTGGGTTGCGATAAAAACTTTATTCCGTTCACCGGTATTACAAAAACTTCATTATGAATTGGCAATAAAAAAGAAAAATCAGCGTGATTACTTTCTCTTATTCTCTGAAGATAGATCTTGTGAAGCTATTACGGGCAGCCGGTATAAAACGCATCCCATGGAGAAAATCACAGAATATTCCCCAGAAGATGTTCTCATTGAACACTCGCTATATGAGGAGAAAAAAGCATTATTCGAAACCACATACCCCTATTTCGACTCTGCGTGGCTTTTTATGGACTCTCTTGTTTTCACTCGTTTTTCGCAGAGTGAATTTCTGTTTGTTAACATTTGCCATTTACTTAATAACCCACAAATAAAGCAGCAAAGCGATCTATTCGCTGAACTGAGAGTATTACAAACCACCCATAGGGTTTTGGTTGCACCCGACTTCTTTAAAGTGAAAATATCTGGCCTGGATTCCTCTCTCAACATTCGATTTAGATTATGTCAACCGATTATGATTAGCTCTTCTCAAAATATTATTTCTTCTTTATTTCAACTTAAAGTCATTATCAATGGACAATTTGTTATGCAGTCAGATATAGGAATTCAAATTCAGTCTAAATAATAACACTTAAATTATAAACCATTAAAAGGACAAGCTATGTTTAATGAAAATCAGGTTTTTGAAACGATGAAAGATTGGATTCTTACCATGAAAGATCTGGAGGAAGATCAAATTACTCCGAATGCTGATTTCAGGCAACTTGGCTTTGATAGCCTCGATTTTGTAGAGTTTCAATTCAATATACAAAAAGATTATAATATTGAGTTAAAACCCGAATTATTGACATCTCAGAAAATAACTAATTTACATCAGCTAATCCAATATATTATTTCCGAGTCAGAATTGAATAATACAGACAGTAGATCACTCGATGTTTAGGCAGCGGGAACGTTTTTATTCCACTGTCCGGCGATAGTCACGGCTGTGACGGCAGTTTTAATACAATTCAGACAACCCAAAACCCGGCGAAAAAAGTATCATTTGACGCTTATTTTCGCCAAAAACAGAATTTAGTCCCCTCCTCTCTGTTCGCTACGCGGTGTTCGCCATCAGATAATATTAGTGATAGGTCTCAATTATCCCGATTTGTCGGAGGTCATGCGGTTCTATTCTATATAAGCCATAAATCAATAAGGTATAAAAATATCGACCAGCCGATGATCCCACCGCCAGACTGGCCAGATTGAACAAGAAGATTACCTATATCGCTAAATTTGGCCCTTGGGGGGGGGTTACAGCTATCTGGAATTACGGCTTCAGGCCGCCAGACAATTAATGTTGCTGATGACAGTGCTAGAACCTTTATTCATGATATGAAAAAGACGACTGGATTAAAACATGATGACATCAATAAAGATCTGATTGTGAAAGAAATCCAACATAAAAATTTTCTCGATGCTTTATTATTTTCCGATAACACGAAAAAAAAATACAGCCTCACTCCTGTTATTACAAAGGATATAACCAAGAACTCAACCAGAGATATGCTTGTTTTCTCACGAGAAAACTGCTTGAAGATGGAAATGCTCATTACAGATATGATTTTTTAATTCTCACATGGAAATTATCCTAATGATTAACATCATAGGTGGAGTAAGTTAATATGATATTTAAAGCGAGTAAAGTTAAATTATGGCTTATATGCTTTCGGTTAAGAAATAAAAAATAGCAATGTAATTACTATGACCAGCCTAAGTTTGTTGAATGTAATTTAAAAGATTATTACCATTATTTTTCTTACACACCTGGTTTAATAAAATCATACAGATATTGAACACCACAGGCTTTACCTATCACCTCAACCAAATAACCAATGCATATTGCTTCCTGACCAAGAGGTCTTACACTGTGTCAATCAGTGGAGCCAAAGAAGAATAGGACGCTATGTTACCCACTCACGAATATGCCAACGATCTGATTCTTTTTGTATTAATTGTCGATTGCGGTTCGTTTAGTAAAGCAGCCGAAGCCGCCGGTATCACCAGTTCCGTGGTCAGTAAACGTATCGGCCGTCTGGAGAAATCTTTAGGTGCCCGCCTGCTTTATCGCACCACGCGCAGCCTGCGACTTACCGAAAATGGTCAGGTGTTGTATCGCCATGCACGCGAAATCAGCACCAAAATTCAGGATGCTTTGTATGCGGTCAGTGAAAAAAGTGATGAGTTAGCTGGCGTTATTCGTATGTCAGTACCCACTATTTCTGGAGAATTACTGCTGAGCGAATGCGTGGCCGAGTTTTGTAGCCAACATCCTAATTTGAAGATTGAAATGCGGCTGGAAAACCGCTTTGTCGATCTGGTCAACGAAGGTATCGATCTGGCTATTCGCACCGGCACCATGCCTGACTCCAGCCTGATTGCGCGTCCTATTCTCGATTCTCGCTGGGTCATTGTCTGTTCACCCGGTTATTTGGAGCTGCATCCAGAACCTCGTTCGGCGAAGGAATTGCTTAATCATAATTGTCTGACTTACACCTATCAGGAAAGTGGTACAGCCAACTGGTTAATGAAACAACCCGGTAGCAGCGAAATCTATGAAATGCAGGTGAATGGAAATCTGTCAGTAAATAATGCCAGAGCCATTCGAAAAGCCGTTATCAGTGGTCACGGCATTGCTATGGTGCCGCGTTGTATGGTGTATGAAGATATTCAGGACGGAAAATTGATCGAAATTCTGGCTGGCCACTGCGGTAAAGTTTTGGGCGTTTATGCAGTTTATCCTTATACCCGTAATTTACCGTTGAAAACCCGCCTGCTCATCGAGCATATCATTACTTCCTATAAGAATATCAGCCACTATTTTTGAAAATATCATCTGATTACCCCATTTTCCCGCTAGATTCCCCCCGATGATTAGGCCATTTTTGGATATAGTCTATGGCCTAATCCTGCCTAATTAATGTGAACCAACACATTCCTCACACAAAACAAACAATCTAACAATCTGATTATTAAAAGTTATTTGAAAATAAATTTCCTGAATGGATTGTTGAATTATGCCTAAATTTCACACTAATTAATTGTTGCGAAAATGCAGCGTAGTACATCTGCAAAGGTTGCGATTAGAATAATAATGTTTAGCTAATTAACCTTTTGGCTACATCTCTATCCATCTAAAAAAATAATAACCCTGAGGATGATATGTCCCTTTTTTTTAGTATTTCTCCAATCGTTCTGTTGATTTGGATGATGACCAGGCGTAACGGAATCCCATCCTATATCGCTCTGCCACTGACCGCCGTCGTGGTTTATTGCGTGCAATTATTCTGGTTCAACAGCGCGCCGCTGTTGCTGCACGCCAATATTATTACCGCGCTAGTTTCCGTATTTACCCCTATCACCATTATTGCTGGCGCAATTTTGTTGAATAAGCTGATGCAGGTTAGCGGCGCAGAAAACGTGGTACGTAACTGGCTGGAAAATATCAGCCCTAACCCAGTTGCTCAGCTGATGATTATCGGCTGGGCATTTGCATTCATGATTGAAGGTGCCAGCGGATTTGGCACACCGGCTGCCATCGCGGCACCAATACTGGTTGGGCTGGGATTCAACCCTCTACGCGTAGCCTTATTGACGCTGATTATGAACTCGGTGCCGGTATCATTCGGTGCCGTCGGCACGCCTACCTGGTTCGGCTTCGCTAACCTCGGTCTTTCCGATGAAAGCCTGCTGGAAATCGGCCGTCAAACCGCACTGATTCATTTTGTCGCCGCTTTTGTCATCCCATTGCTGGCATTACGTTTTATCGTTTCTTGGCAGCAAATTCGCGGCAACCTGATTTTCATCTATCTCAGCGTATTGAGCTGCACTCTTCCCTACCTACTGCTAGCGCAAGTTAACTATGAATTCCCCGCATTGATAGGCGGAGCTATTGGTCTAGCGCTTTCAGTATTGTTGGCACGTATGGGAATCGGGCTAACCCGAACGGATAGAAAAGATACGGCAACGGCAGTTCCTTTCTTGCAGGTGATCAAAGCCATGACACCGACCTTGCTACTCATTGCCATTTTGATTGTCACCCGCATTCATCAGCTAGGGCTAAAAGCGTTACTCAATAATACGGCTACGCTATGGCAAGGCAGCTTAGGCTGGCTAGGTGAGCTAAGCATCAGTAAGGCATTGATTATCAACTTACAACAAGTGCTGGGAACCTCTGCAGCTGCGGGTTACAAAACCCTGTATGTCCCGGCGCTGATACCTTTCCTGTTAGTGGTTCTGCTGTGTATTCCGCTATTTAGGCTGAGCGGCACACAGGTTAAACATATGTTTAGCGAAACCGCATCACGGATATCCAAACCGTTTATTGCCCTGTTCGGTGCGCTGGTAATGGTCAATATGATGATGCTGGGCGGTGACAACGCTCCCGTCATTTTAATTGGTAAAGAGTTAGCAGCTATTACCGGCGAGAGTTGGCTCATGTTCTCTTCATTCCTTGGGGCGTTAGGTTCGTTTTTCTCCGGTTCGAACACCGTGTCTAACCTGACTTTCGGCGGGATTCAGCAATCCATAGCGCTGAGCAGCGGGCTGAATGTCAATCTAACCCTGGCACTACAATCCGTAGGTGGAGCCATGGGTAATATGGTGTGCCTGAACAATATTATCGCCGTTTGTTCGATTTTAGGCCTCAGTAACGCCGAGGGGAAAATCATCAAAAAAACGCTTCTGCCCATGCTGGTTTACGGTGCGATAGCCGCAGGAATGGCAGTGATTCTGGCTCCCTGAGAGTAAAAATTAAGTTAACGTTTCAAACTAAGGTACAGATCATGATTATCTCCGCTTCAACCGATTACCGGGCCGCAGCACAGGCTAAACTTCCGCCTTTTCTGTTCCACTATATTGACGGTGGAGCCAACGCGGAGCATACGTTAAGGCGTAATACCGAAGATTTAGCCGGTATTGCACTGCGGCAGCGCGTGTTAAAAAACATGTCCGAGCTGAGTCTGGAAACCAGATTATTCGATGAAACTTTGTCAATGCCGGTTGTTTTGGCACCGGTTGGTTTAACCGGCATGTATGCACGCCGTGGCGAAGTGCAGGCGGCACGAGCGGCGGCTAAAAAAGGGATCCCATTTACCCTATCCACCGTTTCGGTTTGCCCGATAGAAGAAGTGGCACCGGCTATAGATCGGCCTATGTGGTTCCAGCTTTACGTCTTAAAAGACCGTGGTTTTATGCGGAATGCGCTTGAACGAGCCAAAGCTGCCGGAGTGAAAACGCTAGTATTTACCGTAGATATGCCGGTTCCTGGCTCGCGGTACCGCGATGCTCATTCCGGCATGAGCGGCCCAAATGCGGCAGCCCGCCGTATTTTGCAGGCCATGACTCATCCGCAATGGGCATGGGACGTCGGAATATGCGGCAAACCGCACGATTTGGGCAACGTATCGGCCTATCGCGGTACGCCGACCAATCTGGAAGATTATATCGGCTGGATTGGGACTAATTTCGATCCTTCAATTTCATGGAAAGATCTGGAGTGGATTCGAGAATTCTGGCAAGGCCCTATGATTATTAAAGGTATTCTCGATGCGGAGGATGCCAAAGACGCGGTTCGATTTGGTGCCGATGGTATCGTGGTTTCCAACCATGGTGGCCGCCAGTTGGACGGCGTACTTTCTACCGCCCATGCTCTGCCAGCCATTGCTGACGCGGTAAAAGGCGATCTGAAAATATTCGCAGATTCGGGAATTCGCAGCGGTCTGGACGTGGTTCGAATGATTGCGCTGGGAGCTGACAGCGTGATGCTGGGCCGCGCTTTTGTTTATGCTTTGGCTGCCGCCGGTGAAGCCGGTGTCGCTAATTTGCTGGAGCTATTCGATAAAGAAATGCGCGTAGCGATGACGCTCACCGGAGCGAGAAATATTGCAGAAATCGGCGCAGGTTCTTTAGTTAAAAACGCCCTTTAAAGCCAAAAGGCCACTCTGATAATAAGGAGTGGCCAGAAATTCCGAACGCAGAAACCCTATATATTTGGATAATATTCCAGAGGGAAAATCTCAGAAAATAAATATATTATTGGGATTGGTTCTCTTATTATCTTATCAGGCTGTAGCCACTTCTTTTTATAACGAAGAGGATGCATTAAGAGTGCATTTAAGAAACGGTCTTCGGCAGGGGAACGCCCCAGTACTGGCAGTGAGAAAGATATTTATGCCTGAGTTCAGGGGCTGCGCTGGAATATAGTAGTCAATACTTAGAGGATATCATTGGTGCAGATATCGGCGGGTTTTATGTTTATAAATTGCGTCGGGAATGCTGTACCACGCTATCAACGAGAATTAGCCAAATAATACAACGCTGAAATCGAGGTCGTTTCCCTAATACTCTCGCGACAAATCTACCCCGGCAGGGAAATAAAAGAGAGCTATAGCGCTCTCTTTTATCATTGAAGCCTTAAGCACTATTACTGATTGGGTTTTTCAGTAATGTAATAAGATATCTGAACATCAGAAAATCCGTTGGCAAGCCCGTTAGCTATCTTTTTATCTATCGCGGTGCCCGAATTGATCAAAGCGCGACCATTTTCACTATAAAGAATATTTTTCCGCTCAGCATCGGTGTAAGTGGTACATTCTTTATAAACCGTATCGAACATATTGTTATATATACTCACCGCCTCTTGCATATTTTTTAGTGCGTCAGGCTTGAGGAAGTTGCTGTTTTCATTAGCCACGGCGGCAGGGTGCAGCAGGAAAGAAGCTCCTTTCATTGATAGACGTTCCGCACCAGCGCAGTAAAATAAGGTTGCAGAGGAACCGACCATAGATAAATTCACCGTAGTAACCGGAACCGGTGAGCTTTTAATCGCCTCATAAGCCATATAGCCACTGTCCATATCACCACCATAACTATTGATGTAGACATAGATTTTTTTCAGTTTTGGGTAATTAGCATTGATTTCATCGAGAACAGAGATGAATTCTACGGTCTTATTTTCCGTCACATCGCCGGAGTACAGCACCTTGGCATATTCTATATTGCCCGGTTTGATATTGTTTTTTTTGATTACCGCAATATCCGCAAATGATTGCAGCGGGAGAAAACTCAAGGACAATACCGAGAGAGTTTTAAATAAAATACCAGACATAAGATTCCTTTCTATTGATAGATGACCGGTGAGTATTATTTTATTTTACCGCGTAACAATGCAATTTTTTTCTTACCGCAGTTTATGCTTTGTGTAGCCTTGGGTAAATTTAATCCGCAGAATATCTGAGGGAAACTCGCCTCAATCAGCATGAAAAGGAAAAGAATCAGCCTATTTTTGATATAAAAAAGCCGGAGAAACGATCGCTCTCCGGCTAGCATCATTGGTACGTTTAAAACCAATCAGTGGACAGCTTCGGCCACGGGTTCCAGTTTCATTTCGGTTTTAACTTCAGCTTCAACCACTGGCTGCGGCGCTAAATTATCCAACTGCAATACGGTGCTGGTATAGCCCAGAATTTCATTGGTCATTTCCACGTTGCCATTCAATTTCTGGCCATAAGATGGAATAATTTGCTTTAATTTAGCCTGCCACGCTTCAGAAGCCACTTTATCTTTGAAGGTGGTTTCAAGCAGGTGCAACATAATTGGCGCAGCGGTTGAAGCCCCCGGTGATGCGCCCAGCAATGCGGCAATAGTCCCATCCTGAGAGGTGACCACTTCAGTACCCAGACGCAGAACGCCGCCTTTCTCTTCATCTTTTTTGATGATTTGTACGCGTTGACCGGCAATCCACAGTTTCCAATCTTCTTGCTTCGCTTCCGGGAAATATTCTTTCAGCGCTTCAAAACGATCTTCATCACTTAGCATTACCTGGCTGATTAAGTATTTAACCAGGTCGAAATTATCTATGCCTACATGGGTCATCGGCATGATATTAGAGAAGGTCATAGTACCGAATAAATCCCACAGAGAACCATTTTTCAGGAATTTACTGGAGAAAGTAGCAAAGGGTCCAAACAGCAGCACGCGTTTACCATCCAGCATACGGGTATCTAAATGCGGGACAGACATTGGAGGCGAACCAACAGCCGCTTTGCCGTATACCTTGGCTAAATGACGCTGCACAATTTCCGGATTATCGGTAACCAGGAATTCGCCGCCCACCGGGAAACCACCGTAATTATCTGCTTCCGGAATTTCTGACTTTTGCAGTAATGGCAATGATGCGCCACCGGCACCAATAAAGACGAATTTGGCCTTCACCGTACGTTCTTTGCCATCATTTTTTAGATCGGCAACGGTAACACTCCAGGTCTTATCCGCATTACGTTTAATATCACGAACTTCATGACCCAGACTTAGGGAGAAATTATCGCTTTTCGACAATGCATCAACTAACTGATGAGTAATCTCACCAAAGTTTACATCGGTACCAATTGGCATCCGGGTAGCGGCGATCTTTTGTTTAGGATCGCGCCCTTCCATTACCAAAGGTATCCATTTTTTAATTTGCTCAGCATCTTCAGAATATTCCATACCGTGGAATAACGTACTTTGCTGTAAGGCTGCGTGGCGTTTGCGTAGGAAATTAACGTTATCGTCACCCCATACAAAACTCATATGCGGAACGCTATTAATAAATGAACGGGGATCGTGCAGGACGTTATTTTTTACCTGATAGGCCCAGAACTGACGAGAAATCTGGAAAGCTTCATTAATCTCAATAGCTTTCGCTGTTTCAATAGAACCATCGTCTTTTTCTGGCGTGTAGTTCATTTCAGCTAATGCAGAGTGGCCAGTACCGGCGTTATTCCAGCCATTTGAGCTTTCGCTGGCTACGCTATCCAAACGCTCGAACATATCGATTGACCATGTTGGCTCAAGCTCTTGAATATAGGTGCCTAGCGTTGCACTCATGATACCGCCGCCGATTAATACAACATCTACGGTTTTTCCATCTTCTGCTGCGGCTTGTTTGGTTACGGCAAACAAGTTCAAACAGAAAATTATGACGAGTAGTTTTCTCATTGAATTACATCTCTATTTGTTTGTTTTTTAATCTATGCAGGTGAAAATTTAAGTCTGTGACCTGGTGGTGAAGCTAAATTCCACTAATGACAAAATGAATAACTATTTTTGCTCACTATGATTTTAGATAACAAAAAATATACACAGCATTAGTACGGAATCAGTCAAACTTCAACTTTTCCAGATTAATATAACATTAATGTTACGTCTTATTGTGATTATTTTAATTATTAAAAAATAGTGACACTAACTCAGCGGATATAAGTTCAATAATTAATCAGCAGTAAAACCGATAAATTTGGATTAAGGTATAGTTTTATGTCTTTTATTAGCCATTAGGCAAGAAGCAATACATTAGACATCTGTCTTGAAATGATTGATTTGCATTCAGAATAATCTCACAATTCACAAATCAATATTAGAAATTATCAAATGGATATTAGGTATGTTTCACATCAAAAATTGAGGTATATAGCCCCATACTGATTAAGATTATCTGTATCTCAATCAGTATGGGGAGTCTTTATCAGATAACGTGATAATTAACATTCTAACTTTATGATTAACCGTAATTATTTAATTAAAAAATATCACGATTAATTTTCGTCAACTACCCCGTAAAATGATATTCCCAGCCAATGGCTTGTTACCTGTCTGTAAAGCAATTGGCTGTTTCACTGTCTCGGTTCTATTCGCCTGCCAGCATCGTTCTGATGATAGTTCCAGCTTCTTTTTGTGGCAATCGCAATACATTGCCGTATAGCTCAACAGCCATATCGCAGACCTTTTTACGGTCCACATTGGCAGCGGTCGGATTACTCAGCATCAGTAAATCATCACCATATTTCTAATGCAATTTCTGCACAATGGCTTCCAGCTGGCTTTTATATTGCTCATTCTCTGGTTTTATTGGCTTTCCGGTTGATGCTGTAAACAGGTTGTTCAACGCTTCCAGATCGCGTTGTACTAAAGTGGCGGGTAATTCTTTTACCGTATTAACGCCGCCTTCAACCTGTGGATAAAGCGCTTTGTAGCAAAGCTGATGAGTTTTGTCATTTTCCTGATAAAAATGAAGCTCATCCAGAATAATGTTCATATATTCAACAACATTCTTATCCGGAGCGCTTTGAATTTTACTTACCGTCAGCAAGGCGACCGATTGCTTAATTTCATCAATAATGTCTTGTTCTGAGCTACCGCCAGATTTTAAGGCAACCAGACGGTTAACCAGATTAGTATATAGCGTAGGGTCTTGCTGCTTTATTGTTTGGTAAACAGCAAATTTCCCTAGAGAATATTCCACTTCAGCACGATCGATATTCTGGTTAATATACTTATAATAAACAAAATTACCAATTATAATAGGGATGATAACCAACATAACTCCAGAAAACTTACCTATCTTTCCATTTTTCTTTAACAGCGAAGCCACGCCTGCCAATACAGCGCCTATTACCGCTGATATTGCTATTTCATTCCAGTTCACGCCCTACTCCCTTACACAGTGAAAATGTTGATATATCCATAACGTAAAAATCGTGCACCCGCAGGTGCGTAGACTGTACTTATACCAAGCAGCCCGCTGGCGATTAAACAATCGCTTTCGAATATATTCTACTTTTTCGAACGTGGCTAATGTCTGAATATAAAAAAGATAACTGAGTATGCATTTATCCTAATCACAATATAGATCGAGTTTTTTCACTAAGAATTCAGAAAAGGATAAATATGGCGGGGTAACACGTAATCACTAATATCCATAAAACAAAAAACCCCGCCGTAGCGAGGTCTCAAGGTGTTGGTATTCTCATCGAGAACTAAATTGTCTGCTCCGGCATGGCCATCATCGCTATCGCAATTTCCCAACTATAAACGCAGCCTAAGCTGGGTTTACTTACAGCGCAACAACGTTAACCGCTGAAGGGCCTTTTTGGCCTTGTTCGATGCTGAACTCAACGTTCTGGCCTTCGTCCAAAGTTTTATAATCGCTGCTCTGGATTGCAGAAAAATGTACGAATACATCTTTGCTGCCGTCAGCAGGAGAAATAAAACCAAAACCTTTACCAGCATCAAACCATTTAACTAAACCAGTCATTTTAGTAGACATAGGGGTATTTCCTTCATTATTTTTTGAGCCAACATATGGCAAAGAGGTCTGCTTATCAGTAATTACTTATGGGGGCACTAAAGAAGGAAATTCGTCGGAGAAGTGATGTCTAAAAATATCGCTTTAACTAGGAACTGCTTTACTTAAATGGCTTACATAAATAGGTCTGTGTTACAAACCGATGCGCTTATTAACGCACGGCAGCCTTTTTATAGCAAGACTTATTTCCCAAAGGCATAACCCATGGGTAAAAAGTAAACCACATCCAAAGCACCGATTTATGATAAATATCTATACTCGCTGGTTTCGAGTAACCCATTCAGCTAAGTGCAAGGTGAGATAAATTCTAGCGGATGAGGTTAAGGGGAGATTTAGTTATACTGCCAATGATAATCGGGATATGCCAAGGGAGAAACAATGACAATGCGCGAGCTGGAAGTGAAGTTTCTTAGTGCAATGAATGAGTTGCAGTCAACGTTCGAGAAACAGCATCAGGTATGGCAGGAAAGCTATGAAGCGTTGCAACACGCCTTGGAACAGTCAAAAGCCCGTGAAGCAATCCTAAAAACACAAAATGATTTACTGCGGAAAAAGTTGAGCCAGGCTAATTCGTTGCCGGAACAACATCAGCTAGTAAAGCAAATCAAAATGTTAGGCGCACATCTCGATGCATTAGCCAAAGACGCCGCTTCTTTTAACCGTCATTTGAACTCTGTGCAGCAATCTCAAGGAAATTTTGGCGGCGAACATCGCTAAGCTTTGCCAAAAGGTCAGATTTGCGACGAGAATGCTACTCGATTAATTATTCTAAGTTGATGAAAGATATAATAATGACATGGATAATCATTGCTGTACTCATTGTAGTTTTTATTGTGGGTTACCGAGTCTTAACGTCTGATACACGAAAAACCGTAGATACTTTAGCTACTTTGTTGAAGATAAAACCGATTTATATCGAATCGATGCTGCAAGAAATGGGAAACCGTCAAACGCAAATGTTTATCCGATCCATCAGCAATGGTTATGCTGAGGATGTGCGAAAAGCTGCCTATCTTATTTTTATTTATCAAACTTTTATCAAAGACGCTTCCGATGAAAACGTGGCGCAATGGCGCAATACGTTGCTGCGGGCGCATATTCCGCCAACGCTAACTTCAGAGCATACAGAAGCCGCTTTGTTCTATTTTGCTGAATTGGATATAGACGCCTTCGAACTGGCTCAATTCAGGCGCACCTACAATATGAATTTCAACCAGGAATCAGACGCCGTATTGCATTGATTGGATGGATACGGCGCGCCAGATTTTTGCTTGAGGCTATTTCTGCCGATTAGGGCAAAAAAGTCATTGAAGTATAAAGCTATTGGAACATGCTATGCAGGTAGCGTTGCAGTAATTCCCGCGAACTGAAACCGTGAGAAATACCATAACGCTCTTCGGCCTCTCCCGCCAGATAGAGCGGAAACTCATGGTACTTATCACTGATACGAATGGGAGCGGTAGGCGTGGCAAACAGCAGACTTCTATCTTTCAGCGCAGGATGGATAACCAGTGCAGTTCTCCCCATGCGCGCTTCCCGATTAACATACACATAGTGAATGCCCTTTCGATAGCCATAGGCCTGTTCGACCACATAATCTCGCTCAAACCCAGAGTTTTCCAGGACTTTCGCCACTTCATCTGGTCTTAAATACATT
The DNA here is from genome assembly GCF_003634395.1 of Yersinia sp. IP36721. Lineage (NCBI taxonomy): Bacteria > Pseudomonadati > Pseudomonadota > Gammaproteobacteria > Enterobacterales > Yersiniaceae > Yersinia > Yersinia sp. IP36721. The sequence goes on along the minus strand of NZ_QCZL01000024.1, from coordinate 34,871 downwards.
TATTATCCCTCCTTCCGACAGCAATTGGAGCGACCTTACCGCAATAAATAAGGGAAATAACCTATTTATTGTCTCAAACAGGTTATTTCAGAATAGTCTACATGGAGAGTGGTTTTGCTGCGCCAAAGGCAATGACTGTGTGGCGATCTACGTTTCATGCTTGGTAAAACTTTTGGCTTTTAAGCTGACTTCATTTTCACGCTAAGGCGAAGAAAATCGATAAATGCCCTGACTTTTTCCGATACATGCTGAGTATTAGGATACAGGGCATAAACCCCCTGCTCCGGAAAACGATACTGAGGCAATACCTGCTGCAACAGCCCGCTGACTAAATCCTCCGCCACCAGCCATTCCGGTAACAACGCGATGCCCGCACCTTTTCGGGCAAATACCTGTAGTGAAGCCGAGGTATCGGCCAAAACTTTAGGCTGCTCGGTAACATCCAACAGTTGCCAGCCGTTATCCGGCCCTTGTACCTGCCACGTCAACGGCGTGGCAAGACGGCTATGGGCAACCCACTGCGCCTGCCGCAAATCCTCTAAACAACTTATTTTGTGACTACGTAAATACATCGGTGAAGCCACAGGTAATATAGGGAATGTTTCGATCAATGCGGCTCGATAGCTGGAATCAACCAGTTGTCCAAGGCGAATAGCCACATCAAAACGTTCAGAGATCAGATTGGCATGCTGCGAAGAACAAGCATGCTGGATGGTCAAATGCGGATGCTGGCGCATAAAGGCCGCCATAATAGGAACCAAAGTACGAATACCGTATTCCGGCGTAGTAGTAATACGTAAAGTTCCGCTGAGAGTACCGTGGCCGCGTCGGGCATCTTCTACTGCAAATTCAGCATCTTGTAACAAACGCTGGCAATGCTGATAAAAACGTTCGCCTACCTCCGTCACCGCCAGGCGACGCGTCGTCCGAATCAGTAAAGCAACGCCAAGCTCAGCTTCTAATTGCTTGATATTGAAGCTCACCACCGCACGCGTCTGCCCTAAAATATCTGCCGCCGCAGTGAATGACCCCGCATTCACTACCGCAACAAAAGTACCCAATCGATGCAAACTGACCATGCATTGCCGCCCAGATTGTCAAAAAATTTTTACCAGTGTAATCGCATTGTGCGGATTTATCAGCCATAGCCTCGGAGATACACTCCCCGCCTTCAATCGGAGGCTCCAATGGCATACCGTACTAAAGTTGCAATCGTCTATTTACTCGGATTTTTTGTTGATCTGATTAACATGTTTATCGCCAATGTGGCTTATCCGGATATCGCCCGCAGTTTGCACGCCAGTATCAGTCAATTAGCCTGGGTAAGCACGGGCTATATTCTGGGGCTGACTCTGGTTATTCCCTTGAGCGCCTGGCTGACCAAAACGGTAGGTGCACGGCGTACCTTCCTACTTTCTTTACTGTTATTTTTACTTGCTACCGCCGCAGCCGGAACCGCAGGTTCTATCGAGTTATTGATCGTATGGCGAGTATTACAAGGATTTGGCGGAGGCTTATTAATTCCGATAGGTCAGACGTTAACTTATCAATATTATCGTCCCGATGAACGAGCCGGTCTCTCTTCCGTCATTATGTTGGTTGGCCTGTTAGCTCCGGCGCTATCACCGGCGGTTGGCGGCTTGATTGTCGATGCCTTAGGCTGGCGTTGGATATTTTATCTTAATCTGCCCCTTGCGCTGTTAGCACTCACTCTCTCCATTATCTGGTTAAAACCAGAGGAAAGGAAAACCGAACAATCGCCGTTGGATATCGCAGGTTTATGTTCAGGTTCGGCGGTATTAATTCTATTACTACTGGGATTAAGCCGTTTGAGTGAACCAGAACACGGAATTTCTGGCGCTCTATTAGTGGTTTTAGGCCTTATCATGTTGAGGGGGTTTATTCGTCACAGTGTGGCTCATTCTCAGCCAATTCTTAATTTGAGTTTGATTAAAGAGCCGCTGATGCGTATCTCAATGCTGGTTTATCTGTTTATTCCCGGTATTTTCATCGGCGTTAGCATGATTACCATGCTGTACCTACAAAATATATTGGGGATGAGTGCCTCACAGGTTGGATTACTGATGATTCCCTGGTCCATTGCGGCTTTTATTGCCATTACTTTAACGGGAAAAATCTTTAACCGAATCGGGCCAAGACCACTGTTTATCTGCGGTTGTCTGACACAAGGGATTGGTATGTTACTACTAACCAACATCGTTCAGGCGGAACAACTGCCATCGATGTTCATCGCCTTTGCCTGTATGGGGTTTGGCGGCAGCTTGTGCAGCTGTACCGCACAAAGCACCGCTTTTTTGCATACAGAAACACGTCATTTGGCCGATGCCAGCGCACTTTGGAACATCAATCGACAAATGGGCTTCGGCTTTGGCGTTGCCTTACTTAGCCTGCTACTCAATTTAATGTTGGCGCTAAAAGGCGTTGGCGCACTGGATAACCCCGCGCTACGCCAGCCAGCAACGCAGGCTTTTCACTGGTGTTTTTTACTCGCGGCAACATCGGCTTTATTACCCCTATGGCTATCCAGCCGTATGACTAATACGTCTATTTTACGTGATTTACGCAATCGTTAAGCCTTCATCAATCAGGAATCAATATGAATAACGCCAACCCCTATTTTGGTCTCATCAGCAGCACCCACCAGCTTATCGAACAGTGGTTTAGCGGTAGCGATACTTGCCCGGAGGTTTGTGAGCATTTACTCGGGGACTTTTCACCCCAGTACACCATGATCACCCTGACCGGTCACTCGTTGGATTATTCCGCTCTATGCCACTTTTTTCGGGCACAGTCTGCGGCTAAGCCGGGGTTAACTATTCGTCTTTCCGAAATGACACTGATTCAGGAAAACTCGCAAGGCGCAGTGGTCAGTTATCTGGAACAGCAAAAAATGCCTCATCAACCGATACATCGTCGTTTATCAACGGCGATTTTCGATAAAACAACGGACGGCAAACTGCTGTGGCGGCATTTACACGAGACTTTGGCGGGATAATATCCGCGGGAGATGAAAATTCGGACGGTAACGATCTCAAAGGAAAGCAGGTAACCTATTCGGTATTTGAATCATTCCCAGCGGATAGAAACGAAAAACACCCGGAAGAACCGGGTGTTGAGGTTTGGCAAACCTGGAGACAACTGTAATCAGAAGTGCTTATGCTGCTGGAGTTGCTGCTGGAGCAACGGCGGCTTTCTTAGCTGATTTGTGGTGTTTTTTCGCGGCTTGTGCTTTCTGAGCCGGAGCTTTTTTTACGTGTTTTTTAGCAGCCTGCGCTTTCTGAGCCGGTGCTTTTTTCTCGTGTTTTTTAGCGGCCTGTGCTTTCTGAGCCGGTGCTTTTTTCTCATGTTTTTTAGCGGCCTGTGCTTTTTGTTCAGTGGTTTTCTTGGTCGCTTGATGTTTTTTGTGGCTGGTTGCCTTGGCCGGAGCCGCTTTCTCTGCCGCAGGAGCCGCAGCGGTGGTACCAGTAGCAACAGGCGCTGGTGCAGCAGCTGTTTCAGCAGCGAAAGCAACAGAAGACATACCCATAGTTGCAGCAACGATCAGCGCTAATACTTTTTTCATTTGTAATTCCTCAGAGTTTGTTTCGCTAAGCCCTGTCGGGCCGTTGAAAGAATCATAGAGGAAGCTATTTTTCCTTTCCGTGAGTCATTGGTTTCGTTAAGTAACCAAATGTACAACCTGGCACTAATGCTGATTTTCACGCTTCATCGAGCATCTAACAGACGATATATTCTTTTACAAAAGCAAAATTCGTCGACAATATTTATCCGCCATAACTTATATGTAGTAATAATAATTCAGTGCAGCTCGTCTCACTGTATCCTCTGGGTAAAATGCGGCGGAGCAAGGGAAAAACAGGATTTACCACCTGTTGATATCAATAGCAGGGATCACCCCATCATGATTGCGAACATTAAACTTACGCGAACCTCAGTCGCCGGCGCTATGCTGACCGCTCTGCTAATGACAGCTCTATTAGCCACCCTTATCTGGCATTGGTCTGATTTTGTTCAATATTGCATTAACCTACAGATATATATGCATCGTTATCTAGTGATGTATCTGCTTCAGCAACAAAATAATCAGAACGGAGCCGGGCTGATGCTGGTTCTGTTTAGCTTTACCTACGGTTTTTTACACGCCGTCGGGCCTGGGCATGGCAAGTTTGTTATTACGACCTATTTGTCTACCAATCGCGAAAAAGCCAACACCAGCCGCTTAATCACTTTCCTCGGTAGTATGATGCAAGGCGTTGTTGCTATTTTGTTCGTGCTGATTCTGGCAGTCTTTTTTAATCTCTCAATGGGAGATTTGAGCCTCAGCCGCTATTTTGTCGAGAAAGGCAGTGCGGTCTTTATTATGTTGTTCGGCGTAGTCTTAATGCTACGCGCTTCAGGCATTAGCCTATTCCGCCTTTATAAGAAAGAAAAGCGCCTCGCCATTCACCAAATAATTCCTCTTCCCGCTATAGGCATCAGTAAATTGCCTATAGCGTCCTCCTCTTCCCATCAGCAAGTCGACTGCGGCTGCGGCCATAAGCATATGCCACTAGCAGAAGAACTGAATGGAGATTGGAAAAATTACCTTTGGGTCATCGCCTCAATTGGCATTCGCCCCTGTAGCGGTGCCATCCTGATTTTAGTTTTTGCGAATGCAGTAGGCATGTTTACCTGGGGTGTTATTGCCGCAATGAGCATGGCGCTGGGCACATCACTATCAATAATGATCGTCGCAACGCTGGTTTATCATGCCCGCGAAAAATTTATCTCTAGCCACGGTCAGTTACTGGCGGGGAAACTGATTCATGCGTCACGAATTGCCACGGTAATAGGCGGATTTATATTAATACTGTTTGGTTTGGTACTGTTCAGCTCAGTCATTCCTATTAGTGCCAGCGGGGATTTTATTGCCGCCGGCTGTTGATATAGCTCTTAGGATTCTTCTGTAAGCGGCTTTTATTAGCCAAAGTTATACTATGCTTAATGTCTACTAAGTAAAACGGAGAGCATAATGTTCAAGAAATCAGAGAAAGTTGAACGAAATATCGATCAAGATGTAAATCTGCTGGCAGATACTCTCGATGATGTCCTGCGCTCTTCCGGTGATAAAACCAAAGAAGAGCTGGAAAAAGTTCGTCAAAATGCAGAAGGCGTGCTGAGAGATGCCAGAGCGCGCTTTAGCGGTTCCACCTCACTGACCCAACATGCACGAGACGTCGTGGGCAACGCCGACAGCTACGTTCGTGACAAACCCTGGCAGGGCGTTGGTATTGGTGCCGCAGTCGGTGTCGTGCTCGGCGTATTATTGTCGCGTCGTTAGTCGCAGGCTAGCAGATAGCTCTTTTTTCGGCCCACTGCCTTTTGGACGTGGGTCGAATTGTTTTATCCGATCTTAGGCATCATTCTCTCTCCATAAGCCGAATAATCGATGCCAAACGAGATACTTGCCTTTTCGCGTCATCTGCTGACTGCAAATTGGTAAAGCCCAACAGTAATCCATTGCTACCAGAAATAGCTATTTGCCAATCAGAAAGTGCCTGTATCGCCAATCCCTGCTGATGCGCCAGCGTAGCCACCAGCCGATCGCTGTAATTCTTATCCAAACGTGCCAATAGCTGAATCCCGCCAGCCTGCTCTTCGACCTGCAAAATATCACCTAGCTGGCTCTCCAAAGCCGCCACTAACCATGCCCGCCGTTCAGGATACAAATGCCGCATTCGTTTCAAATGTCGGTAAAAATGCCCTTGACGAATAAATTCAGCCACGCTGGATTGAATCAGCACCGGCACGGTACAGGCGCGCAATCGACAACGCTGAGTGAACTTATCAACTAATTCCTTAGGCACCACCAAATAGGCTATACGTAATGCCGGAAACATTACTTTGCTAAATGTCCCGGCGTATAGCACCCGCCCCTGACGATCCAGACTTTTTAGCGACGGTAGTGGCCGACCTTGATAGCGAAATTCACTGTCATAATCATCCTCTACAATCCAGCTCTGCTGCTCAGCAGCCCACTCCAATAGCGCCAAGCGGCGCGGTAGACTCAGGGCAACGCCCGTTGGACTTTGATGTGCCGGGGTGACAATAGCAGCTCTGGCATCAGGCACTTTGGCTATAGCTGCACCCAGATTCATCCCTTCCGCATCAATCGGAATCGGCTCGTGGCGCAGCTTTGCCTCTCTGCATAACTGCTGAGTAACCGGATAGCCCGGATCTTCCAGCCAAACCGCATCCCCGGGAAGCAACAGCGTCGATATCGCCAAATCCAGCAGAGACTGATAACCGGAGCAGATAAAAACCTGTTCCGGTAAGCAATGGAATCCGCGGGAAAGCTGGAGATAACTGGCAATTGCCTCGCGTAAAACTGAGAGTCCGGTAGCTGGCGGATGCCCCAATGAAGCGCGAGTCGCGGCATGAGCCTGTCGATTAACAATTCGCGCCCACAGCCCATAGGGAAAGGCATCAAGGGCTGGTAGCCCCAGTTGAAAAGGTAGCGGACTTTCTGTTTCCAGAGCAAAAGCGTGGTTGATGTTAGCGGCTGGCCGCGGTTTTGACGGCTCGGCGGGGATTGGAGCGGTCACCCTTGGCAGTTGGTCTGATACATAAGTCCCTGATTGCCCTCGGCTTTGTAAATAGCCCTCTGCAATCAATTGAGCATAGGCATTTTCTACCGTTCCTCTGGCTACGCCCAGATCGCTGGCCAGAGCGCGAACCGACGGAACTCGGGTGTCTGGCAAGAGTATTCGTTGCGTTATGGCTTCTTTAAATCGCAGATAAATCTGGCGAAAAACAGGTTCATTTTGCTGACGATCAACCTGCAATTGAACGGGAATACTCATCATCATGACCCATAAAAAAAATCAAGTTATGCCACTATAGTATAGGTCATGGGGTTGGTAGAGTCGCTCTCAACGTCACTGCACTTGTAGAAGGTACTTTCCATGATCGAACAACGTCTTAATTACTCTCAGCTGTCCTCTTCCACCTATCAAGCACTCGTGAATGCCTTGATGACGCTGGAAAATAGTTCTCTCGACAAATCCCTGATTGAACTGATTTTCATGCGAGTTTCACAAATCAACGGCTGTGCCTACTGCCTGAATATGCACGGGAAAGCCCTACGCGACAGCGGTGTCAGCCAAAGTAAAATCGATATGTTAGCCGGATGGCAGGTCAGCGGAGCATATAACGATGCCGAGCGCGCTGCACTGGCCTGGGCTGAATCCGTTACCCATATCGCGACAACCGGTGCGCCGGACAACGCTTTTGATTTATTGAAAAAATATTTTAGCGATACAGAAATTTCAGATCTGACCTTTACTATTAGCATCATGAATGCCTTTAACCGCCTGGCCGTTAGCTTGCGCCAGTAGTCTTTTTTCAGCCTTTTTCCAACCATTTACTGGAAAAATATTTTTTATTCCCGCCAGTTTGCCGCTAGCCCAAGGCTGGCGGCGCTTCGCTGTCTAATCATTCCAAAAACATCAAAACAACTACATATAGTGCGGTTGAAATAATAAAACTCTACATATAGTATTTGTTTGTCGCTCAGGGCAATACTGTCAGGGGGGATAAAGAGGGAGTCAGGCCGCGAGCGTTCTTCGCATTTCTGACTTATCCGCCTTACCTCAAAACAAAAGGTAAATGCGAATCATGAGCATTATTATTTACAGTAAGCCCGATTGTGTCCAGTGCAATGCAACCTATCGCGCCTTAGATCGTCATGGAATTAACTATCAGGTCATTGATCTTACGAATGATTCCCAGGCGCTCAACCATATTAAATCCCTCGGTTATCAGCAAGTGCCGGTCATTGTGGCGGGTGACAATCATTGGTCGGGTTTTCGACCGGATAAAATCAGTGCCCTGAGTCAAAACGTTGCGGTCTGACAGAGGTGACGATGATGAATCCGCTGGTTTATTTCTCCAGCTCATCGGAGAACTCCCACCGATTTGTGGAGAAACTGGGGCTTCCGGCCATACGCATTCCGATTGCCGGAGCACGGGAAAAATTAAAGGTTGAGCAACCTTACATTTTGCTGGTGCCCAGCTATGGCGGCGGCAGTTCGATCGGTGCAGTACCGATTCAAGTTATCCGTTTCCTCAATGATCCGCATAACCGCGCGTTGATCCGCGGCGTTATCGCCGCGGGAAACACTAATTTTGGCGATGCCTATTGCCTGGCCGGCGAGATTATCTCCCACAAATGCCAGGTCCCTTATCTGTACCGCTTTGAGTTGTTGGGTACTGATGAAGATGTGGCAAATGTTCGTAAGGGAGTAACCGAATTTTGGCAACGACAGAACTCACAATGACAGCCCCATTAACCAGCGAACTGGATTATCACTCGCTGAACGCCATGCTCAATCTTTACGATGCGGATGGGCAAATTCAATTCGATAAAGATCGTCTGGCTGCGCGCCAATATTTTCTGCAACACGTTAATCAGAACACGGTGTTTTTCCATAGTCTGCAGGAAAAAATCGATTATCTGATAGAAGAAGGCTATTACGAAAAAGAAGTGCTGGAACAGTATGACTTCAGCTTTATTAAAAGCTTATTCCAGCAAGCCTATGCTAAAAAATTCCGCTTCCCGACTTTCCTCGGTGCTTTTAAGTATTACACCAGCTATACGCTAAAAACCTTCGATGGCCAGCGCTATCTGGAACGTTATGAAGATCGTATTTGTATAGTGGCGCTCACACTAGCCGCCGGCGATCAAAAACTGGCGAGAAATCTGGTAGAGGAAATGATTTCTGGTCGTTTTCAACCTGCTACACCAACCTTCCTCAACTGTGGCAAGAAACAACGGGGCGAACTGGTTTCCTGCTTCCTGCTGCGCATCGAGGATAATATGGAGTCCATTGGGCGGGCGGTAAACTCGGCTTTACAGTTATCCAAACGAGGCGGCGGCGTTGCTTTCCTGATGAGCAACATTCGTGAAGTGGGCGCGCCAATTAAACGAATTGAAAATCAGTCTTCTGGCGTTATTCCTATTATGAAAATGCTGGAAGATGCTTTCTCTTATGCCAATCAATTAGGTGCGCGTCAGGGCGCTGGCGCTGTTTATCTACATGCCCATCACCCGGATATTTTGCGTTTTCTGGATACCAAACGTGAGAACGCCGATGAGAAAGTGCGGATTAAAACGCTGTCTCTCGGCGTAGTGATTCCCGATATTACTTTTGAATTGGCGAAGCAGAACGAGGAAATGTATTTGTTCTCGCCTTATGACGTTGAACAGGTTTATGGCGTTCCTATGTCAGAAATCAGCGTCAGTGAGAAATACCGTGAGATGGTGGATAACAAACGTATTCGCAAAAGCAAAATCCGCGCCCGTGAATTTTTCCAGATTCTGGCTGAAATTCAGTTTGAATCCGGTTATCCCTACATCATGTTTGAAGACACGGTAAATAAAGCGAATCCGATCAAAGGCCGGATCAACATGAGCAACCTATGCTCTGAAATCTTGCAGGTTAATCAGCCAACGGAATATAACGAAGATCTGAGTTACAAACATGTTGGCAAAGATATTTCTTGTAATCTCGGTTCGCTGAATATTGCTCATACCATGGATTCGCAGAATTTCGCGCAAACCATCGAAACGGCCATCCGCGGGCTAACTGCGGTTTCCGATATGAGTCATATTCGTTCGGTTTCTTCTATTGATAAAGGGAATCAGGAATCTCACGCTATTGGTTTAGGGCAAATGAATCTGCACGGTTATCTAGCTCGCGAACAGATTTATTACGGTTCTGAAGAAGCACTGGATTTCACCAATATCTATTTCTATACCGTTGCCTATCACGCGATTCGCGCCTCGAATCAATTAGCCATTGAACGCGGCAGCTGTTTTAAAGGTTTTGATGATTCACAGTATGCTTCCGGCCGCTATTTCACCAAATACATTGAGCAAAGCTGGCAGCCAAAAACTTCACGCGTGCAGGCATTGTTTGCAAGTGCAGGGATTCCTATTCCAACCCAGCATGATTGGGCAGCTTTGCGCCATTCAGTTATGGAGCACGGGCTGTATAACCAGAATTTACAGGCTGTACCACCGACTGGTTCTATTTCTTATATCAATCACGCTACGTCTAGCATTCACCCAATTGTATCGCGGATTGAAATACGCAAAGAAGGCAAGATTGGCCGGGTGTATTACCCTGCGCCTTATATGACCAATGACAACCTCGATTATTATCAGGATGCCTATCAAATCGGGCCGGAAAAAATTATTGATACCTATGCGCAAGCAACACAGCATGTGGATCAGGGGTTATCGCTAACGCTATTTTTCCGTGATACCGCCACCACGCGGGATATTAATAAAGCCCAGATCTATGCTTGGAAGAAAGGTATTAAAACCATCTATTACATTCGCCTGCGCCAAATGGCGTTGGAAGGTACAGAAGTTGAAGGCTGCGTCTCCTGCTCACTGTAGGCCGCCGTTATAAAAGGAATCAAGAATATGATCGCTACGCAACCTTTATCCCGCGTGAAAGCCATCAACTGGAACAAAATAGAAGATGATAAAGATCTGGAGGTCTGGAATCGTCTGACCTCCAATTTCTGGCTGCCGGAAAAAATTCCGCTGTCGAATGATATTCCCTCTTGGGCAACTCTAACGCTCCAAGAGCAACAGTTGGCCATTCGCGTATTCACCGGCCTGACGCTGCTGGATACTATTCAGAATACCGTTGGGGCGCCCGCACTACTACAGGATGCAATCACCCCACATGAAGAAGCGGTATTTTCCAATATCAGCTTTATGGAAGCGGTACATGCTCGTTCTTACAGTTCGATATTTTCAACTCTGTGCATGACGTCTGATGTGGATGATGCTTATCGCTGGAGTGAAGAGAATGGTCCGTTGCAGAAAAAAGCGCAGATTATCCTAAGCCATTACCGCCACGAGGATCCGCTGAAGAAGAAGGTTGCAAGCGTATTTCTGGAATCGTTCCTATTCTATTCTGGTTTTTATTTGCCGATGTATTTTTCCAGCCGAGCCAAACTGACCAATACCGCCGATCTGATCCGCCTGATTATTCGGGATGAGGCGGTACACGGCTACTATATTGGCTACAAATTCCAGAAAGGGTTGGAAAAGGTCGATGCCGCTCGCCGTCAGGAAATTAAAAACTTCGCTTTCGATCTGCTACAGGATTTATACGATAACGAAGTGCGCTACACCGAAGATTTGTACGATTGCGTGGGCTGGAGCGAGGATGTGAAGAAATTCCTGCACTATAACGCTAATAAAGCGCTAATGAATCTGGGCTACGAAGCGCTATTTCCAGCCAGCGAGGCCAAAGTTAGCCCGGCCATTTTGTCTGCATTATCGCCAAATGCTGATGAAAATCACGATTTCTTCTCTGGCTCCGGTTCCTCTTATGTCATCGGAAAAGCGGTAACGACAGAGGATGAAGATTGGGATTTTTGATCCCGGAAAATTAACGCGGCTGAAGGTCTTTCTGACTAACAGGGAGATCCCTGTCTGGAGGGTAGCGAGGGGTAATAACAGATCGCTACCCTGCCCCGATAAATTTCCTTTCGCTATGAGTATAAAAATTGCCTATCAGATCCGTCTGTTTAGCTAAAAATCACGTCAAAATCAGCCTTGCCAAGAAAATTCTCGTTGGGCTTATACCCAGAGCACAAAAGGGATGAGAGCAATTTCCGCCACGCCAATTATCCATAGATTAATCGCACTAATATATGTTTATCATCAAAGACAATATCCTCTGATATATCTGTCAAATATCTGTCTATATCAGCGATAAAAACATTGCCATATTATCATCTCTATAGAAAACATTTCACACTCATTATTGGCATAAAAAATATCTTATATTTACCTGCGATATCATCTCAAACAACCCCAGTATTAACGCATCTAAATCAAATGAGCCACTTCATATATAAAGTCATGATTAACAACATCAAATAAATTATCGGAATATTGAGGGTTGCCTCAGACTCTCAGTATGTTAGGGTATATGGCGCTCTATTTTTGCATCAGGAAAAAATATAATCTAAGAATTGACAGAGGAATATACCCACTGCATGGCAATTAAACTCGAAGTAAAAAATTTATATAAGATATTTGGTGAGCACCCGGATCGGGCCTTTAAATTGATTGAATCTGGCATGAATAAAGACCAGATATTTAGTAAAACCGGTTTGTCCGTTGGCGTCAAAGATGCCAGTCTGGCCATTGAAGAAGGCGAGATATTCGTCATCATGGGGTTATCGGGTTCCGGTAAATCCACCCTGGTACGCCTTCTCAATCGTCTGATAGAACCTACTCGCGGCGAAGTCCTTATTGATGGTGAAGATATTGCCAAAATATCTGACAGTGCATTACGGACCGTTCGGCGAAATAAAATCAGTATGGTATTCCAGTCATTTGCCTTAATGCCTCATCTGAATGTGTTAGATAATACAGCCTTTGGTATGGAATTAGCCGGAGTCCCGCTAAAAGAACGCCATGAAAAAGCATTAGAGGCGTTACGTCAGGTCAGTCTGGATAATTATGCTTATTCATATCCCGATGAACTTTCTGGCGGTATGCGTCAACGCGTTGGTTTAGCGCGAGCAATGGCAAACAATCCGGACATATTATTGATGGATGAGGCCTTCTCAGCGCTAGATCCATTAATTCGTACTGAGATGCAGGATGAGTTGGTGAAATTGCAGGCCAAGCATCAACGTACCATCGTTTTTATTTCCCATGATTTAGACGAAGCCATGCGTATTGGCGACCGTATTGCCATTATGCAAGGCGGGGAAGTCGTTCAGGTCGGTACACCGGATGAAATATTGAATAATCCGGCAAATGAATATGTAAGAACCTTCTTCCGTGGCGTTGATATTAGTCACGTATTTAGCGCAAAAGATATTGCTCGTCGTCGTCCGGTGGCCTTAATCCGCAAGACTCCAGGATTTGGCCCCCGTTCAGCGTTAAAACTACTTCAGGATGAAGACCGCGATTACGGCTATGTGTTGGAACGCGGGCAAAAATTTATCGGCGTGGTATCGATAGATTCATTGAAACAGGCTCTTTCAGAAAACCAGCCGCTCGATCATGCCTTATTGGCTGAGCCAGCGCCGGTTCCGGCTGATATGCCGCTCAATGAGTTGATTTCACTTGTTGCTCAAGCCCCTTGCGCCGTTCCGGTGGTGGGCGAGGACAACAACTATATCGGTATTATTTCCAAGGCCATGCTGCTGCAAGCCTTAGATAAGGAGACGCCAAATGAGTAATACAACACAGGTTAACGAGCAGGTTATCAATAATCCGTGGGAGACGGCGGCTGATGTTGCTCAACAGGCGTCGACCACCGCTACCGATGCTGCGCCGCAGGTACTTTCTGCTGCGGCAGATCCTTGGGGCGCCAGCATGGCTCAGGGCAGCGCGGCGGCTCAGGAAGCAACCAACCAAACCGCACAAACAGGCGCAGACTGGTTAAACAGCGCGCCTGCTGTCGCTCCCGAGCATTTTAGCCTGATGGACCCATTCCACAACACGTGGGTGCCGCTGGACTCGTGGGTTACACAGGGTATTGACTGGGTTGTGACTCACTTCCGCCCGGTATTTCAGGGCATTCGGGTTCCGGTTGATTTTATCCTGAGCGGTTTTCAGCACATGTTGCTGGGAATGCCAGCGCCGGTTGCGATTCTGGTTTTCGCTCTGATTGCATGGCAGTTTTCTACCTTGGGGATGGGCGTCGCAACGCTGGTGTCTCTGATTGCTATCGGTGCCATCGGCGCATGGTCACAGGCGATGGTTACGTTGGCGCTGGTTCTGACTTCGCTGTTCTTCTGTATTTTGATCGGGCTGCCCCTCGGGATCTGGCTGGCACGCAGTAATAACGCCGCCAGAATTATCAGGCCATTATTGGATGCGATGCAGACTACACCAGCGTTTGTCTATCTGGTTCCAATCGTGATGCTGTTCGGTATCGGTAACGTGCCGGGCGTGGTCGTCACCATTATCTTTGCTCTGCCACCCATAGTGCGATTGACTATTTTAGGTATCAAACAGGTGCCGGAAGATCTAATCGAGGCCGCAGAATCCTTTGGTGCCAATCCACGCCAGTTGCTGTTTAAGGTGCAATTGCCGCTGGCGATGCCGACCATTATGGCCGGCGTTAACCAGACTCTGATGCTGGCGCTGTCTATGGTGGTGATTGCCTCGATGATTGCGGTCGGTGGTTTAGGTCAAATGGTACTGCGTGGTATTGGCCGTCTGGATATGGGATTAGCTGCCGTCGGTGGCGTGGGGATTGTTATTCTGGCGATTATCCTCGACCGCCTAACTCAATCTCTGGGCCGAGATCGCCGTAGCAAAGGCGTTGGCCGCTGGTACACCACTGGCCCGCTGGGTCTGATCGCCAAACCTTTTATCAAAAAAGCGTGATAACAGCTTGTTACAAGGGCTGATAGCCTGCGTTCTTAACGCTGCCGCAATGGCAATCGTCCCAGCGGCAGCGTTAAAAACAAATCATATAAATACCCTATGGATAGCCAAAATCGCGGCGCAGTACAGGGAACGGGATTCAAGCGAGATTCTTGGTTCTACCACGCCAAAGGCGTTCAGGTGGCTGACGCCAATTCGATCCCATCGCTGCGCTCTCCCTAAAATGGGCTTAATAAGTCATCAATTTTACTCATGCCCGATAGATTTCAGGTTGCAGCCAGTACCGCTGCGGCGTGAAAGATGAAGGGCAAGACTAAGAAGGAACAACTCATGCGCACCACAGGCATCTGGGCACTGGCTCTCACTACGCTGGTTAGCTCTCAATTATCCGCCGCTGAATTACCGGGCAAAGGCGTGACCGTTTTACCCATTCAAAGCACCATTTCCGAAGAAACCTTCCAGACCGCGCTGGTGAATAAAGCGCTGGAAAAACTCGGCTACGACGTTCAACCGACCAAGGAAGTTGATTACAACGTGGCTTATGCCACTATCGCTGCCGGTGATGCGACTTTTCTGGCGGTAAACTGGGAGCCGCTGCATGACGACCAATATAAAGCGGCGGGTGGCGATGCCAAATTCTATCGTCAGGGCAATTATATTGAAGGCTTGGCGCAGGGCTATTTGATCGATAAGAAAACTGCGGATAAATACCACATTACCAATATTGAACAGCTTAAAGATCCGAAGATTGCCAAGCTGTTTGACGCCAACAACGATGGCAAAGCCGATCTGACTGGCTGTAATCCGGGTTGGGGTTGTGAAGCACCAATTAATCATCAGATTGATGCTTATGGGTTGAGTAATACCGTCACCCATAATCAGGGCAACTATGCGGCAATGATTGCCGATACCATTACCCGTTACAAAGAAGGCAAGCCAATTTTGTATTACACCTGGACGCCTTACTGGGTTAGCGATGTGCTGGTTCCGGGTCGTGACGTAATCTGGCTGCAAGTACCGTTCTCCTCCCTGCCGGATAAAAGCATCGATACCCAACTGGCTAACGGTGCCAACTACGGTTTTCCGCCAAGCGTGATGCACATCGTCGCCAATAAGAAATGGGCGGAAGCGAATCCGGCTGCCGCCAAACTGTTCTCTATCATGAAACTACCGATTAGTGACGTGAATGCGCAGAATATGAGAATGCACGCCGGTGAATCATCGGATGCGAATATTGAGCGCCATGTGAATGGCTGGATAGCCGCGCATCAGGCAACCTTTGACGGCTGGGTAAAAACCGCCGCTGAAGCTGCCAATAACAAAACCGCGCAATAAACCTCCTCCGCTGACGTAAACCAGACAGGCGCCTTTCGATGCCTGTTTTTTTATCTGGCAATCTAACCGCTCATCTTACGGACTTTCCAGATTTACTCAGCGCTGGCGATACCCTGTCCGGTAAACCCGCTAAAATGCAGGAAACGTTCGGCGGCAGCGCTAAGCGGCGTATGCCAGATGCAATAAACCTGACGCCGCGGCCCATCGTCGATCGGGATAGACACCAGAGAAATTAGCCGCTGAGCGGTCGAGACAGGAACGATCCCCGCCGCCAGCCCACGTCGCACCAGATTTTCCAGCCATTCAATATGATCAATCTCGAAATTGACGTGGCGCTTGATACCCGCGGTCTGAAAAGCGCGATCGGTTTGACGTCTCGCCCCCGTACCGCTGTAGAAATCCACCAGCGGGACAGCAGCCAATGTTTGCAGGTCTACGCTGGCCTTACCGGCTAAAACATGATCCGGTGCCACCAGCGCCACCAGAGGCTCATCCGTTAGCTTACAATGAGAAAGCGGCAACGTATTTTTATCCCCCGGCCAGATGCCGACAAAAGACACATCGGTTTTCTGCTGTCGGGTGTCTTCAAGCAAAGTTTCACTCATTCCAACATACAGCCGAATATTCACCGCCGGATAACAGCGATTAAATTCTCCAATCTTTTCCGTCAGATCAAAGGCATTTAGCGTTGAAATAGTGCCGAGAGTCAAAGTACCGGTCACGTTACCGCTGGCGGCATTAACTTCATTGATCAGGCTTTGCTGCTCCGCCAACAAGCGTTGAGCGGGCAGAATAAAAGCCTGTCCGGCGTCGGTTAAGCTGACCCGCCGCGAAGTACGTTCAAACAGCTGGCAACCCAACTCTTGCTCCAGACGAGCAATCTGGTGGCTCAGCGCCGATTGCACCGTATGACAACGTTGCGCCGCCTGAGTAAAACTTTGGGTTTCTGCCACCGCCAGTGCATAACGAATCTGCTTCAGGTTCATTTATCTATCTCGAAATGAGATTAATCAGATGAAAATTATACATTGGTTTATCGTTTAAATTTATCCAATACTGTCGCCCTCATCATCTTAAGCAGAATTATTCATGAACCAAACAACTGAACATGCCGGGCTAAGCCCTGCGTTGATCGTACTGATGTCTATCGCTACCGGTCTGGCGGTCGCCAGTAACTATTACGCTCAACCGTTGCTGGAAACCATTGCTCAGGCATTTAATCTTTCGGTCAATCAGGCTGGATTTATCGTTACCGCAGCTCAATTGGGCTATGCCGTTGGGCTGATGTTTTTAGTGCCGTTGGGAGATATGTTTGAGCGCCGCGGTCTGATCGTCGGCATGACGCTGTTAGCCGCTGGCGGCATGCTGATTACGGCGATGTCGCAAAACCTGACCATGATGATCGTGGGCACCGCGCTGACCGGTTTGTTCTCGGTGGTCGCGCAGTTACTGGTTCCCCTGGCTGCAACCCTGGCCAAACCGGAGAAGCGCGGTCAGGTCGTCGGCACCATCATGAGTGGCCTATTGCTGGGTATTCTACTGGCGCGAACCGTGGCTGGCGCACTGGCTTCCCTCGGTGGCTGGCGAACTATTTTCTGGGTTGCCAGCGTGCTAATGGCGGTGATGGCGCTGGTGCTGTGGCGCTACCTACCGCGTTATAAACAAAAGGCCGGTCTGAACTACGGGCAATTGCTAAGTTCTATTTTTGCGCTGTATTTCGGTACGCCGGTATTACGCACTCGCGCTATGCTGGGAGCCTTGTCTTTCGCTAATTTCAGCGTGTTATGGACTTCAATGGCCTTTTTGTTGGCCTCACCTCCTTTCGGTTATTCCGAAGGTACCATCGGTCTATTCGGTCTGGTGGGCGCCGCTGGCGCTCTGATGGCAAACAAAGCGGGTCGTTTGGCGGATAAAGGTAAAGCGCGACTAACCACCAGCGCCGGTCTGGGCCTGCTGCTGCTGTCATGGATCCCCATCGCTTTGGGGCAATATTCGTTAATCGCGCTAATCATTGGCGTCGTCATTTTGGATCTGGCGGTGCAGGCGGTGCATGTCACTAACCAAAGCGTGATTTACCGTATGATGCCTGAAGCGCGGAACCGCTTAACCGCAGGTTATATGACCATTTACTTTATCGGCGGCGCATTGGGCTCGCTGGTTTCTGCCGCTGCCTATCAACATGCGGGCTGGTACGGCGTTGCCATTGCCGGCTGCGGATTGTGTCTGCTCAATATTGTGGTGTGGTTAATGGGTAAGAAATTTGACCCTGCGGCCGATCATCCAGTGAGCTAATTTAAAAAAATTAAATGATTAGCTTGCAAATAGTAAATTGAGATATAAATTTTGGATATGGGGTACAAAGAGTATTAACACTCTGGTAATGTTACCAAATGTTTAAATTTGCTTTCTACCCTTTAACCGAGCCGACCCGTAGCTACCATCATGCCAAAGCCAATAACTCACTCCCTTTCCCCCGATCAACCCATCGCCCGTTTTCGTGAAGGTGTGACCGATAGCCTTCCTATCGTGATCGGTTATCTCCCCGTAGCTTTTGCCTTTGGATTAAGCGCAGTTAAGCTGGGGTTTACTCCTCTGGAAAGCATTTTCTTTTCCTGCATTATTTATGCCGGTGCCAGCCAATTCGTGATTACCGCATTATTGAGCGCGGGAATGTCCCTATGGGTTTCCGCCCTAACGGTAATGGCAATGGATGTCCGCCATATTCTGTATGGCCCCGCGTTAAAACACCGCATTGTGGCGCGTCTATCCGGTAAGAAAACCGCCCTGTGGGCCTTCGGATTAACCGATGAAGTCTTCGCTGCCGCTACCGCTAAACTGATGAAAGATCAGCGCCGCTGGAGTGAAAACTGGATGCTGGGCATCTCATTCACCTCCTGGCTGTCCTGGGTGGTGGGCACAGCGGTAGGTGCCGTATTTGGCAACGGACCGTTAGATAACTATCCGGCAGTTGAAGCCTCACTGTCCTTTATGCTGCCAGCGCTATTTTTGAGTTTTCTGCTCGCCTCCTTTAAACGCCAATACAGCCTGACGGTGGTGGCTTCGCTAGGCGGCGCATTGCTGGGAGCACTCGTATTCTCTATTCCGGTGGCGATTCTGGCTGGTATCTGCGGTGGCTGCCTGGCGGCGTTAATTCAGCCTCCCGCTGCGTCTTTAACAGATTCAAATGCGGCAGAAAAACAGGCTAAGGAGCAACAGCTATGAATACGGATGTCATCGTAATCGGCGTGGTGGTCGGGCTGGTGAACTATTTATTCCGTTATCTCCCGCTACGGCTGGGCCCAGCGCGCAAGCAGGCCGGTCTGCAACGCGGGAAAATTTCGCTCCTGCTGGATAGTATCGGAATTGCTTCGATTTGCGCCCTACTGGTGGTTTCCAGCGTGCCGGAAATTGTGCGTGACGCGCACAAACTCATCCCTACTTTGGTCGGATTTATCGTGATCTGCGCCTATTTCTATAAAACCAAGAGCATCATTTTCGCTACTTTATTTGGCGCTCTGAGCTACGGAATAACCTTCAAATTGCTAATGATGGGATAACGCATTCAAAACGTGGGCAATTCCGCGATATCCCTACTATCCTTGGCATTAATCAACGCTATACCTCGGTGAAATAACACTAATTGCTAAAGTTTTACCGTATTATAGCGTTTACATTATTAGTAACTATCGTTACTGTATCATCTGAAATTAATGAGGCTCTTTATCATGGAAAGCTCGTTTACTCCCATTGAACAAATGCTTAATTTTCGTGCTAAACGTCAGAAGGACTTCCCTTACCAGGAAATTCTGCTGACCCGCCTGTGCATGCATATGCATAGCAAGTTGCTCGAAAATCGCAATAAGATGTTGAAAGCTCAAGGGATTAACGAAACCCTGTTCATGGCATTAATTACTTTGGATGCTCAGGAAAGCCACAGCATTCAGCCTTCAGAACTGAGCGCAGCATTAGGATCGTCTCGTACCAACGCGACCCGCATTGCTGATGAGCTGGAGAAAAAAGGTTGGATCGAACGGCGCGAAAGCCATAACGATCGCCGTTGCCTTCATCTGCATTTAACCAAGGCCGGTGAAGAGTTTCTAAACCAACTCCTGCCGCCGCAACATAAATGTCTGCATTTCCTCTGGTCAACACTGGATGCTGACGAGCAGCAACAGCTTGAAAAGCTGACTCGTAAGCTATTAACCCGTCTGGATCAAATGGAAGTGCCAGAATTGTAATCCTTACATCTCTGTCCAGGTAACATAACTATGCCATCCCCACATAGCTGGAGGGTCACGCCTTTGTTCGCCGTTTTACTACTGGCGGGCTGTGCCTCAAGCGATAATATTGCGCCTCAGTCTCGTATGATGGATAACCAGCAACTGCAATTGGCGCAACCGAAAACCAGTTCGCTGGCGATAAGCTCTCAGTGGTGGCGGGTTCTGGACGATCCCCAGCTTGATGCATTAATGACACAAAGCCTGCAAACCTCACCGTCGCTGAAACAGGCGGCGGCGCGGGTACGTGAGGCACAAAGCGTGATGGGGCAGGCAGATGCTGCCAACGGGCCAAATCTGGACCTGTACGGCAGCAGCAACCGACAAAAAATATCGCAAAATACGCTTCAGCCATTTTTGCAGGCTTATCCAAACAAGCCTCTGTATGAAACAGCGAATACGCTGGGGCTAAACATGAGCTACGAGTTTGACTGGTGGGGGAAATTCCGCAATCGGGTCAACGCGGCTAAAGCACAGGTCGATGCTGCCCGGGCAGAGCAGCAACAGGCCACGCTAACGCTAACCAGCTCAGTAGCTTCGGTTTATTACCAGCTCCAAAGCCATCTGGCGCTGCAAAAGCTATTGCAGCAGGAAGTGGAAAACAATCAGCGTCGGGTGGCGTTACATCAGAAACAATATCAGGCGGGTATCTACGGCGTTGAAGTTCCGCAGCAGACTCAGGCGCAGTCTGACGGCGTAAAACAGCAAATAATCCAGCTAACCGCGCAGAGCGAGCAATTAAAACATCAATTGGCCGCCCTGACCGGGCAAGGACCGAGCGCAACGCAAAACCTACGTCAGGTGAACCTTCCGGATATTAATCGCTTATCTCCTCCCGCAGAGCTGACTACCGATTTACTGGGTCAACGGCCGGATATCACCGCTCAACGTTTGTTGGTCGAATCTTACGATCAGCGAGTACAGGCGGCGAAAAAAGAGTTTTATCCAAGCTTATCAATCACCGGCTTTGCCGGTTTCTCCACCACCAATTTCCAGGGGACTAACCCGAATCTGCTCGAAGCCGCCAGTCAGGCATGGAACTTTGCTCCGGCAATTTCCCTACCGATATTCCACGCAGGCGCGCTACGCAGCAAACTCGGTGAAGAATCGGCTTTATACGACGAAGCTGTCGAAGCCTATAACCAAACTATTTTAAATGCGGTACAGGAAACGGCGGACGCCATTACCATCCAGCAGAGCAGCCAGCAGCAGTTACAACAAGCCGCTTCAGCCTCCGCCGCGATGGAACAGGTGTATCGCGTTGCCAATGCTCGCTATCAAGCCGGGATTATCGGACGCGGCGAACTATTGACCAGCCAGTCACAATTCTTGCAACAACAACAGGCAGAACTTAGCGCCAGCAATAACTTATTGCAGGCGAAGATCGGACTGATCCGTTCACTGGGCGGCGGCTATCAAGCTCCGACAGCGATGGCTCATACAACAAAATAATATAAAGCGTGGAGAACACCATGAGCGCAAGCGAGGAAATTCAAACCCCGCCACAACCGCAAAATAAAAAGAAGCAGCGCAAGAATATACTGATTCTCTTGACGGTTATTTTTATCATTATTGGGGTAGCTTATCTGGTTTACTGGTTCCTGGTGCTGCGTCACCATCAGGAAACGGATAATGCCTATATTTCCGGTAATCAGGTACAGATTATGTCCCAGGTGCCCGGCAGCGTTGTTAGCGTTAACTTCGAAAATACCGATTTGGTAAAAAGCGGCGATGTACTGGTCACTCTTGATACCACCGATGCTGAGCAGGCTTTTGCCAGAGCACAAACCGCGCTGGCGAACAGCGTGCGTCAAACCCACCAGCTCGTGATTAACGGCAAGCAGTATCAGGCCAATATCGAGTTAAGAAAAACCGAACTGAAAAAAGCTCAAAGCGATCTTAAACGTCGTGAAGTGCTGGGCGCGGCAGATGCGATTGGTCGAGAAGAATTGCAACACGCCCGCGATGCGGTAGAAGCGGCCAAAGCGACGCTCGACGTAGCGGTACAGCAATTTAACGCCAATCAGGCCATGGTTTTAAATACGCCGCTGGAGAAACAACCGGCTATCGAGCAGGCCGCCGCGCAAATGCGTGACGCTTGGTTAGCGTTGCAGCGCACCAAAATTGTCAGCCCGATCACCGGTTACGTTTCCCGTCGCAGCGTGCAAGTTGGCGCTGAGATCGCCAGCGGTACGCCGCTGATGGCCGTGGTTCCCGCCAATGAGCTGTGGATCGACGCCAACTTCAAAGAAACCCAATTGGCTAATATGCGTATCGGCCAACCGGCTACCGTAGTCACTGATTTCTACGGCGACGATGTGGTTTATCAGGGCAA
The DNA here is from genome assembly GCF_003634395.1 of Yersinia sp. IP36721. Classification (NCBI taxonomy): domain Bacteria; kingdom Pseudomonadati; phylum Pseudomonadota; class Gammaproteobacteria; order Enterobacterales; family Yersiniaceae; genus Yersinia; species Yersinia sp. IP36721. The sequence continues at coordinate 12,481 of NZ_QCZL01000024.1, read as the reverse complement.
AGTGGTCGGTCTGGATATGGGGACAGGCAGCGCCTTCTCTTTACTGCCAGCGCAAAACGCCACCGGTAACTGGATCAAAGTGGTACAGCGCCTGCCGGTGCGTATCGAGCTGGATGCCAAACAGCTAGCAGAGCACCCGTTGCGTATCGGTTTGTCTTCCGTCGTTCGGGTCGATACGGCTAATCAGGATGGATTGGTTCTGGCCGAAAGCGTACGTAAAAAACCCGCCTTCGAAAGTAATGCGCTTTCTCTGGATCTGGCACCGGTTAATCAAATGATTGCCGATGTGATCCAGGCGAATGCCAGTTAAGCCCGCCGGAGGCTAATGTGGCTCAAAAACCCCTAGAGGGCTCCAGACTCGCCTGGATGACGGTCGCGCTCTCGCTGGCGACCTTCATGCAGGTGCTGGATTCCACCATTGCTAACGTGGCAATACCGACCATAGCAGGCGATCTGGGATCCTCGAACTCACAGGGCACCTGGGTTATCACCTCGTTTGGTGTGGCGAACGCGATCTCGATCCCCATCACCGGCTGGCTGGCGAAACGAATTGGTGAGGTTCGCTTATTTCTGTGGTCAACCGCGCTATTCGCGCTAGCCTCCTGGCTATGCGGCGTTTCCAATAGTTTAGGTATGCTGATCTTCTTCCGCGTGATTCAGGGGCTGGTTGCCGGCCCGTTGATCCCGCTGTCGCAGAGTTTGCTACTGAATAACTATCCCCCCGCCAAGCGAGGAATGGCTCTGGCACTATGGTCGATGACCATCGTGGTCGCCCCGATATTTGGCCCGATTCTGGGCGGTTATATCAGCGATAACTATCACTGGGGCTGGATCTTCTTCATCAACATCCCAATTGGGATCGTGGTGATTCTGGTCGCGATGCAAACCCTGAAAGGGCGGGAAACCAAAACCGAAATCAAACCGATCGATACTATCGGATTGGTGCTATTGGTGGTCGGGATCGGAGCCTTGCAGATCATGCTGGATCAGGGCAAAGAGCTGGATTGGTTTAACTCCACCGAAATTATTGTCTTGGCAGCCGTCGCGGTGGTGGCGATTTCCTTCTTAATTGTCTGGGAGTTGACCGACGATCATCCGGTTATCGACCTCTCGCTGTTTAAATCGCGTAACTTTACTATTGGCTGTCTGTGTATCAGCCTGGCCTATATGTTGTACTTCGGCGCTATTGTACTGCTGCCACAGTTACTGCAAGAAGTCTATGGCTATACCGCTACCTGGGCTGGATTAGCATCGGCTCCGGTCGGGATTTTGCCAGTGATACTGTCGCCGATTATCGGGCGTTTTTCTCATCGTATCGATATGCGCCAGCTAGTGACATTCAGCTTCATTATGTATGCAGTTTGTTTCTACTGGCGGGCATATACATTCGAGCCGGGAATGGATTTTGGCGCGTCAGCGTGGCCGCAGTTTGTGCAAGGTTTCGCTATTGCCTGCTTCTTTATGCCACTGACCACGATTACCCTGTCCGGTTTAGCGCCGGAAAGAATGGCGGCCGCGTCCAGTTTGTCTAACTTTTTACGAACGCTGGCGGGATCGATTGGTACCTCAATCACCACCACGCTCTGGAGTCAGCGCGAGTCTCTGCACCATTCCCAGTTAACGGAGTTTGTGAATCCGTATAACCCGAATTCGGTGCAGACCTATCAGGAATTGGAGAAGTTAGGCATGAACCACCAGCAGGCCTCGGCCTATCTGGCACGGGAAATTACCAATCAGGGGCTGATAATTTCGGCTAATGAGATTTTCTGGCTGTCGGCTGGGGTGTTCCTGCTATTACTGGTGTTAGTGTGGTTTGCCCGTCCTCCGTTTACCTCCGGTGGCGGTGGCGGTGGTGCCCACTAAATCAGGCTGATTCAGGATTCTCATGCCGCTCGTTTATCAACGAGCGGCATTTTTTTGCCAGTAACATCACGAGTATCTATAGCTATCTTCTGAAACTGATATTGTCATCGATCACCGTTCGCGGACTGATCGGCACTCTCTCGGGCTTAACCAACGCCAGTTTATGGAAGGTAATTTTATCCCGCCAGACTTTGGTCAAAAATTCGCCCATAACCTGAATAGTAAACTGCTCTCCCGGACAACGGCGATAGCTGAAACCAAAGGGAGCAAAACCGGCGTAATCACATACCGGTTGTTTTTTATCATCAATGACGCTAAATACCGTCCCAAATCCGCTGTTGGTCACTGCCATATTGCGGCCATCGTTTACCGGCATTGAGGTAATATCGAACGGGCAGCGAGCCAAACCGATACGCTTGCATTCTTCTTCGGTGATTTCCGCGCTGGTCGGCACCTTGAGATAACGTTCAGGATCAAATTTCTCCGGCTGCGCCCAGTGAACCGGATTGAAGTTACTGCTGGTATGAGGCGTGTTGATATAGCTATGGCGCTTCAACGGCAGGCCAAAACGCTCGCCATACACTTTATGCTGCACATCCTCTGCAACGGAAACACTGCGGGCGTTTGGCGAAATAGTGCGGAATAACTCCATAACCAATAGATCCAACGGCGTGTAGGCCGCGTCTTTGGCATTCTGATAATCTCCGCTCATGGTTTTCTTGAAGGCGGCTTTTACCGCCGGATCGCCATTATTTTCGCTGAGATTCATCATGATGCCATACAGCGTTTTGCCCCATTGATTGAAAGCAACAAAGTTATGGAAACACTCAAAAACGATATCTTTCTTGCTGAAATTATCGTTATTTTCGGAGTTTTTTAGCCAATACCAGGCCAGCGTTTTTTGCGGTTCGGCAACGCGTCCGGTTCGAATATCATCCACGCGCTCATCAATCCATTGTTTAAGATAATCAATATTGCTGCGAACCCTCATATAATGTTCGTAGACAATGGGTTGAAGAGGATCGCGATAGGCCAGCACAGCATTAAAAGATTCACCGACTTCACGAACCTTTTGCGGTACCGCCTGCCCTTTAACGCCTAAATGCAGATCCCAATATACGTCGACATAATGATCCGCGTAGTGACGCATAAAAGGTTTATCCGCAAATTGCGGTTCCATTAACAGATCGAAAAATGCCGCGATTTTTTCCTGATACATTGGCTGATATAAATCGGGCGTCACCGCGGAATAATATATGCGCTTACGCATATTATGTTCTCCGCGCTCATCCAGCCCTTGCAAAAATACGGTTTCTCCTTCGGATGGCGTCGGTTTCCAATCCTTATACAGCAATCCCCACAGATCATAGGGCAGCGCATTTTTCTTGCTGAGACTCAGGCCAATCATCGGCAACATCGGTTTTTCACCGTCATAGAAACGACTCAGAAAGAAAGGTATAACCGCATTCTCAACATAATCGGAATTAAAATTGGCTGGAACCGTTTTACGGAAACGGGCTAATGCCCCTTCAACATCATCCGTCAGCGGTAATGACGCATTTTCTACCGCATTGACCGACGCAGCTCCGGCCGTTAAACCCAGAGCTGCCGCTCCTTTCAGAAATGCACGCCTTTCCATGAAGCTCTTCCTCACATTCAAATAAATTAAATTGGGATGATTCAAATCGGGAAATACATTATTTTGGTGATATAGAGTGCGCTGATAGCGAGTTTCGACATCATTGCGCCAACACTATAGAAACAATAGCGCCTTGTTTTTAAAAGTATTTAATTTAAATTCTCGCATGAAATTACATATATTAATCAATCTAATTACATAAGCAGCGATTTATATCATAAAAAATAATTATAGCTATTATTTCTAATTTAGCTGTTTTTATCGAATTAATTTATTTTATTGATTTTAATTAAATGCGGATTAATTAATTATTAGCAAATTAATCATTAAATTATCACACAAAATATTTATCGTGCTTTTAATATAGGTAATAGGATTAACAACAAAACAAATTAACCATCTCGCTTATTTATCAATTAATAGTCATGTGAATAAAAACAGAGTCCGTTGGATTTTACGGGGAAATAAATGAAAACAGGATGATACTGATACTGAAAAAATCAAATATTTAACATATTACGTTACAAACAAATCAGGCCCAAACATAGTTTGAGCCTGACTGGATTACCGGGTTAAACCCGCTGAATCAACGCGACAAAATCACTGGCTGTGCGTGCTACGCAAAGCTCAATGGCTTATTCGCCGCTGTTCTGACGCCACCATTCCGCCAGTAAAATACCGGTCGCAACGGAAACATTCAGGCTTTCTACCCGGCCAGTCCCGCCGATAGAAACGCTGAGATCGCCCTGCTGCCACGCGCTGTCCGTCAGACCATCACTTTCCTGACCTAACACCAATACCATTTTGGCAGGCAGCTCGGCTTTCGCCAGAGTCGTCCCTTTATGGCTGGAAGTGGTCACAATGGTGTAGCCCGCGTTACGGAAGGTATCCAATACGGAGAGGAAATCATCGGCGTTAATCGCTTTGATGTGTTCCGCGCCGCCTTCTGCGGTACGTACTGCCGCACCGGATTCCAACATTGCCGGATCTTGCAGCAATACGCCGTTAATACCGAAATGCGCACAAGTACGCATAATTGCGCCCAGATTGTGCGGGTTACCCACTTCTTCCAGCGCCAATACGCAATCTTGTTGCGGAGCCTGTTGCAGATAAGTTTCCGCGTCCAGACCCTGACGTTTCTTAATCAGGAAGCATACGCCACCGTGATGCTCGGTGCCGGAGGCCTTCGCCAGTTCTTCTTCATCAACCACGTGATAAGCCTTACGGTTTGCCGCCATCCATTTCAACGCTTCGCGGAATCGCGGCGTGACGGACTGCACAAACCAGGCGCGAACAATGGCATCAGGACGGCTGTTAAACAGCGCCTGACAGGCATTTTCGCCATACACACGGGTTTCTTCCGCACGCTGACGACGCAGCTGTGCCGGATCGATATGGCTCTTACCGCCGATGCCGCCGTGGTCAAACTCTGGCTCTTCGGACGGCGCACGGGAAACGGTCTTCCACGGTGAGTCGTACGGGCCGCGATCTTCAGAACGGGCCGGACGGCGAGGACGATCGCTTTCATTACGGCCTGAATCACTACGACGAGAGTCACCACGACGTGAATTGTCCTGACGTGAGCCATCCTGACGTGGATTGCCCTGATGCGAACCGCCCTGACGTGCGTTATCCGGACGGCCTTTGCCTGCCGGACGCTTGTTTTTGTTACGGTCGTCGCTGCTGCTCTCGTCACTACGGACGTACATCACTTTAACTTTGCCGTTTTTGCCACTAAATGAATCGTTCATTGTCTTCTCCACCAACGCGCAGGGCGCGAAGATTACCTGATGTCCGCCCGGTAAGCCATAAGCGAGCGCTAAAAGCCGGCAACTATCGTATTCATCGAATAAACCTTTTTGGCGATGACAGCATTTGTCATCATAATAGATAACATAAACGAAACAACACCGTGGTCAGAGTCGCGCTCTCCCACGCTAAAACCACTTAATACTGTTGTTTCCAGCTCTCTTTACCCAAGAATTAAGGCTAATTTATGAATACGGTATGCACAGCATGTATGGCGACCAACCGCCTGCCGGAAGAACGTATTGATGATGGCGCTAAATGCGGCCGCTGTGGTCATTCGCTGTTTGACGGCGAAGTGAGCAACGCCACCGCAGAAACGCTGGATAAACTGCTACAGGACGACCTGCCGATTGTTATCGACTTTTGGGCGCCCTGGTGTGGGCCGTGTCGCAGCTTTGCGCCAATCTTTGAAGATGTGGCGAATGACCGCGCAGGCAAGATTCGCTTCGTCAAAGTCAATACCGAAGCGGAACCTGCTCTCAGTACGCGTTTTCGCATTCGCAGCATTCCCACCATTATGCTGTATAAAAAAGGCAAAATGGTCGATATGCTCAGCGGCGCGCTGCCTAAAGCCCCTTTTGAAGGCTGGCTGGATGAGCAATTGGCGCAGTAATCAGTTTACCCTAGCGTTAGTTTAACCCATTTCGAGTGAATCATCGCGGTTAACTCCCCCGCTCCGGCCGAGAATTTCTCCGCCGGAGCGTTTGTTCTATCCCTGTCCCCAAGGGTTGATTAGAATAGCGCTTTTTCTCAGGAGTCAGTCGTGACTGATACACCATCTGCCGCCGCCGTTATGACTGAAAATGCCGTTCTGCGCCTGCGTAAACAACGCCTCGACGCTTCGACTCGCCCTTACCGCGCCCGCGGTTGTCGCGCCATTCGCTGTCAAAATTGCCTGCTGGCCGAGCGTCTGTGTCTGTGCGACACCATTAGACCATTACAGGCCACCAGCCGTTTTTGTTTGGTGATGTTCGACACCGAGCCGCTTAAACCCAGCAATACCGGCCGTTTAATCGCCGATATTCTGCCGAACACACAGGCCTTCCTGTGGGCCAGAACTGAAGTAGACCCGGCGCTACTAGCAGCCATTGCCGATCCTTCCCGCCAGCCTTATGTCGTGTTTCCCGAAGCCTACGCCGAACCGGATCGACAGGTTCTTAATAAGATCCCTGCAGGCGGCAAGCCACCGCTGTTTATTCTGCTCGACGGCACTTGGACAGAAGCAAAGAAAATGTTTCGCAAAAGCCCATATCTTGCGGGATTACCGATGCTTTCTCTTAACGTCAACATGACTTCAAACTATCAGCTACGCGAAGCCCAGCGACCGGAACAGCATTGCACCGTTGAAGTTGCTGCCGCTTTGCTGGAGCAGGCTGGCGATTTGCAAGCGGCGGAAGGACTGAGCGCACACTTTAACTATTTCAGGCAGCAATACTTAGCAGGCAAACCTCACCATCCAGTGCCACGGGTCACAGCAATTCTGCCAAAAAACGACTAAAGTCTCCTGGCAACCTTTAGCAGGTTAACTAACAGGAGACGCCATGAGCCAACGAGGATTAGAAGCACTGTTACGCCCCAAGTCGATTGCGGTTATCGGTGCCTCTGAAAAACCGGAGCGGGCGGGCTTCCTGATGATGCGTAATCTGCTGGACGGCGGGTTTAATGGGCCAATTTTACCGGTCACGCCAAGCTATAAAGCGGTCAGCGGCGTATTGGCCTATCCGGATATCGCGTCCCTGCCGCTAACGCCGGATTTAGCCATTCTCTGCACCAATGCCAGCCGTAATCTGTCACTTTTGGATGCCTTAGGCACCCGCGGCTGTAAAACCGTTATTATTCTGTCCGCGCCGCCGGATCAATTCCCCGAGTTAAAAGCCTGTGCCCATCGCTATAACATGCGGTTACTTGGGCCAAATAGCCTTGGGCTACTGGCTCCGTGGCAAGGACTGAACGCCAGTTTTTCTCCAGTTCCGATTCAAAAAGGCAAGCTGGCATTCATCTCCCAGTCGGCGGCGGTGGCCAACACGGTGCTGGACTGGGCGCAGCAGCGAGAAGTCGGTTTTTCCTACTTTATTGCGCTGGGCGACAGTTTGGATATCGATTTGGATGATCTGCTCGATTTCCTGTCTCGCGATGCCAAAACCAGCGCCATCATGCTGTATATCGAGCATATCAGCGACGCCCGCCGCTTTTTATCCGCCTCTCGCAGCGCCTCGCGTAATAAACCCATTTTAGTAGTAAAAAGTGGTCGAACTCAGCGCGCTCAGCAGTTACTCGATGGCCAGCAAGGGCTGGACGCCGCCTACGACGCAGCAATCCAACGAGCGGGTTTATTGCGAGTGCAAGACACGCACGAATTATTCTCTGCGGTCGAAACGCTCAGTCATATGCGCCCGCTACGCGGTGAAAAGCTACTGATTGTCAGCAACGGCTCTGCGCCAGCGGCGATGGCACTGGACGAATTGATTAGCCGTAACGGCAAGCTGGCGACCTTATCGGAACAAACTCATCGCGTGCTAAGCGAGGCACTACCGCCTTTTGTCACCATCCGCAACCCAATAGACCTACGGGACGATGCCAGCGCTGAACGCTACCTGGCGGCGGTCAGGCCGTTATTAGACAGTACAGATTATGATGCGCTGCTATTAATTCACTCCCCTAGCGCGGCGGCTCCCGGTAATAAAACGGCCGAACTGCTGATTTCGGCCATCCAGCAACACCCGCGCGGAAAACGAATTACCTTGCTAACTAATTGGTGTGGCGAATATTCATCTCAGGACGCACGCCGAATGTTTACCGAAGCGGGAATACCGACTTATCGCACCCCAGAGGGTGCTATTACCGCTTTTATGCATATGGTGGAATACCGCCGTAACCAGAAACAATTAAAGGAAACACCCGCTCTACCGGTAGGACTAACAGCCAATACCACTCACGTGCATCAGTTAATTCGTCAGGCGCTGGCGGAAGGCACTACGCAATTGGATACCCATGAAGTGCAGCCAATTCTGCAAGCCTACGGTCTTAGCATCCTGCCAACCTGGATTGCCAGTGACAGCGTGGAAGCGGTACATATCGCTGAACAAATTGGCTATCCGGTAGCAATCAAACTGCGCTCACCGGATATTCCCCACAAATCGGAGGTTCAGGGGGTAATGCTCTATCTGCGCACCGCGCTAGAAGTGCAGCGCGCCGCTGATGATATTCTCGATCGGGTTAAGCGCACTTATCCCCAGGCACGTATTCATGGCCTGCTGGTACAAAGCATGGCTCACCGCGCTGGTGCACAGGAACTGCGGATTGTGGTGGAGCAAGATGCCATTTTCGGCCCGCTGATTATGCTGGGAGAAGGTGGCGTGGAGTGGCATCAGGAAACACAGGCGGCGGTTGCTCTGCCGCCGCTGAATATGGCGCTGGCCCGCTATCTGATTTTACAGGCGGTAAAAGGTGGAAAAATTCGCCGGCGGGGCGCGCTACAACCTTTGGATATTCCTGGCCTTAGCCACCTGCTGGTGCAGGTTTCCAATCTGATACTCGATTGCCCAGAGATAACCCGTCTGGATATTCACCCGGTGCTGGCCTCCGGCAGTGAATTCACGCTATTGGATGTTTCTATGCAGTTGGCGCCAATTAGCGGCGATCCGCAAACTCGCCTGGCCATTCGCCCCTATCCGCAAGAACTGGAAGAACTGGTGCACCTAAAAGACGGTTCCTCCTGCCTGTTCCGCCCAATCCTGCCAGAAGACGAGCCTTTGCTGAAAGACTTCATTGATAAGGTGACAAAAGAAGATCTTTATTACCGCTATTTTAGTGAGATAAACGAGTTCAATCACGATGATTTGGCGAATATGACGCAAATCGACTACGATCGAGAAATGGCTTTTGTCGCTGTGCGTCAGCAACATGGAAACAGCGAAATCATTGGTGTCACTCGCGCCTTAAGCGATCCAGACAATATTGACGCCGAGTTCGCAGTACTGGTTCGATCCGACCTGAAAGGTTTGGGGCTAGGCAGTCGGCTATTGGAGAAAATGATTCACTATACCCGAGGCCACGGTTTAACCCGTTTAACCGCCATTACCATGCCGCACAATCGCGGGATGATCGGACTGGCACAAAAGTTGGGGTTCAACGTTGACGTACAGTTGGAAGACGGAATCGTTAATCTCGAATTAACACTGTGATTTATTGACTCATTTATGCCCGATAAATTTCACGCCGTGGCCAAACGGCAACGGCACAAATTTGCCGAAGCTTAACCCGCGAAGTCATTGGATTGGAAGCAAGCAGCCAGCGTGAAAGATGACGAACATAAGGGTGACCGAGGCCACAGAGCTGGTCGATTAGCTAACCCGCAGGCAAAACTTACGCACAACACGGGTAACTAGTGGTATTATCGCCAGATTCTATGGATTAGTATTCTTAAGCTATGGCGGTTTTGCCATCAAATAACGAGAGAAGAAGCGCACTGTGATGTTGTCAAAATTCAAACGTAGCAAACATCAACAACACCTTGCACAACTGCCCAAACTCCCCCAGTCAGTTGATGATGTCCAAACGCTTTACTGCCCGAAGGTTTTCCGCGCAACTCTGCTGGAATTAATTGCTCAGGCAACCCAACGTATTTATTTGGTCGCACTGTATCTGGAACAAGATGATGCTGGTCGGGACGTCATGCAGGCACTTTATCAGGCGAAACAACAGCGGCCTGAGCTGGAAATTTGCGTATTAGTTGACTGGCATCGTGCCCAACGCGGGCGTATTGGTGCTGCTGCAGTTAATACCAACGCCGATTGGTATTGTGATATGGCGGCAAAGCATCCGGGCGTTGCCGTTCCAGTGTATGGCGTACCGGTAAATACTCGCGAAGCCTTGGGTGTTCTGCATCTGAAAGGTTTTATTATTGATGACAGAGTCATTTACAGCGGTGCCAGTATTAATGATGTTTATCTGCATCAGCACGATAAATACCGTTACGATCGCTACCAGTTAATTAAAAATCCGGCTATGGCGAATGCAATGGCGGAATACATCAAGCAACAGATCCTGGGAGCCGGTGCGGTTCAGCGCTTAGATCGTAGCGATCGTCCAAAAAACCCTGAAATAAAAAACGAGACCCGCCAATTCCGCTTATCCCTGCGTGATGTCGGTTATGAATTTACGGATCGAAGCAGTAATGATGAACTAGCCGTGACCCCGTTGGTTGGCCTGGGAAAGAAAAGTCCTTTAAATAAAGCAATACATCATCTGATGTGTTCTGCCGACGAAAAGCTCACTATCTGCACTCCTTATTTCAACCTGCCTGCACTGCTGGTACGCAATATCATTTATTTGCTGCGCGAAGGAAAACAGGTTGAGATTATTGTCGGGGACAAAACGGCAAACGATTTCTATATTCCGGAAGATCAGCCTTTCAAGATCATCGGAGCTTTACCTTATCTGTATGAAATAAATCTGCGCCGCTTCCTCAGTCGCTTACAGCGCTTTGTGGATAACGGCCAGCTTGTGGTTCGACTATGGAAAGACGGCGATAACACTTATCATCTGAAAGGCATGTGGGTAGACGATACCTGGCAGCTGATTACGGGTAATAACCTAAACCCGCGCGCCTGGCGCCTGGATCTGGAAAACGCCATTTTGATCCACGATCCCAAGCATGAAATGCACGAACAGCGGGCGAAAGAGCTAGAATGCATCCGTACGCATACCAAAGTTGTTTCCCACTACCTTGAGCTGGAAAATATTCAGCAATATCCGGTGAAGGTCAGGAAACTGATTCGTCGCTTACGGCGAATTCGTATCGACCGTCTAATCAGCCGCATCCTGTAGATTTCGATGGTCAGATCGCAACCCGGTTAATAGCCGGGTTTTTTATTGGCCAAATTAAAGTTATGGCTAACGACTTTGCCATCAACATATTTTGGCTTCATCGGATTTAAATCTTACATACTAAAGAGACGCTGATTTTTAAGGCTCGGAGTTTACCCGTAAATATGGTCTCCAAAAGGCGGCTGATTATATCTGGCGGCTAAAGTAGCTAACTTATTGCCCTTCATTCAGTTTCTGATCGGTTTCGGTAATGGAATTGACATGCTACTTTATCTAAAGACAGGTTTTTATTTCATCTACAAAAGGAATACTCCATGGAGCGATGTTCATATCTCCGTTCGGCCGTCATCGCCCCCCTATTCTTTCTGAGCACTGCCTGCACCCACATGGCCAACGATAGCTGGACGGGGAAAGACAAAGCTCAGCACTTCTTCGCCTCCGCTGCTTTTGCCGCGGCAGGCACGGCATATGGCGAGCACCAGAATTGGTCAGACGCCCGCAGTCGCAGCTTTGGTTTATTGTTCTCTATAGGTATAGGTGCGGGGAAAGAGTTCTACGATAGCCGTCAGGGCGGTACAGGGTGGAGCTGGAAAGACTTCGTCTGGGATGTAGCTGGTGCCATGGCCGGATACGGTGTTTATCAGGCAGCGAATTAAACTCAACGTTACGGAATGCTCATCCTTAAACTATTAAAGGATATTTCTATATTCAATAAAACGTTACTGGTCAGTGCTATCTCTCTAAATAATATCCTTCGGTGCCAGCGTTGATGGAAAAATCAATGTTACTGGGACGGTAGTTGATTCCCCACCTAATATAAGCCCGGTGAGTGACTGTATCTGCCTGAAAATGCTGCGAATTTACTGCCTGAAAACGTCAACGGCGGCGCAATTTACCGGATAAGCCGCCCCTTATGGAATGAAAATCGCCATATACGCCTTCAACGCCCGGCATTCCCGGGGGTTCCCATGCCCTTAAACGCAAAAAGCCCCCCGCAATCGCAGGAGGCTCGGTTCGAGGGCGGCAATGACTTTTATCCGCCTCGCGTCTGTCTTTTTTCCATAGCAAAAACCCCACGCTTTTGGCATGGGGTCTTGGCTTGATTTGATGCCTGCAGTGTCCACTGTATTCGTCTCATCTTCTGGATGAGACTCACCCCGCTGGGGCCAGCGCAGGCGCAGTTTGTCGCATGCATGCTCGAGTCGCACACCACCCAAACGAGACAAACAAAAAAGGCCACCCGTTAGGGTAGCCTCTTTTGTTTATTTGATGCCTGGCAGTGTCCTACTCTCGCATGGGGAGACCCCACACTACCATCGGCGCTACGGCGTTTCACTTCTG
>NZ_QCZL01000023.1:0-68714 GCF_003634395.1 Yersinia sp. IP36721 | reverse complement strand
CGTAGGGATGAGAACCGTAAAGGTTCGAGCCGAACGAAGTGAGACAGCAACGCGAAAGCGTTGACCCGTAAGGGTGAATCCGCTTGACGAATTATCCCGCACGACCCAGCATTCCCTTCTAGTTCAGTCAACTCCCCAAAGAAAGAACAATCTCATACTGTACGATTTGTGTGGTGCGATAACACTTCATGCCAGTTTTGAACAACGCTTGCGTTGGCCCGAAGGGCGAGTATCAGGATGATACGAGTCACCTGCGTTCAGATTCGATCCGTGAGTTGTGAGTCTGTGAAAATAGTCAGGCTTAAACCTTTTATCTCAGCTCTGTTATTAATAGCCTCCAAATCGTCTCTCTATGGCGCTGTCAGCGATCAAATACTTCCTTTGCCACCTAAGTCTTTTTCATAGACTGCGCCAGATACGGGCTGCTGTGGCTCTTTCCATTGGATCTAAACCTGGTTGACTCGTCGATCATAATTCTAAGCTCGGTAAAACCATAAATAGAAACGATTCATCTACTATTTTTAACTCTATTAAACATATTTCGCATATATCAACAAATTCGGGCGACTTTCACTCATGTTTTGGGTATTTTGTTTAGGATAAAAAACAAAATCCCTTATTTTATGTATAACAGCGTGAGTAACCGGTGTTTTTCCATATACCTTGCGATGAGATGTGAGCGATGAGCGAAATTTTTGATATAAATGCGGCGATTTATCCCTTCCCGGCAAAGCCGGCGCCCTTAAATCTCGATGAGAAGGCTTTTTATCGTCAGAAGATCAAGATGTTGCTGAAGCAGCAGGATGCTGTATTGGTCGCTCATTACTATACCGATCCTGAGATCCAATCGCTGGCGGAAGAAACCGGTGGTTGTGTGGCCGACTCTTTGGAGATGGCTCGCTTCGGCAACACGCATCCGGCTTCTACGCTGCTGGTTGCCGGGGTGCGTTTTATGGGTGAAACGGCAAAAATTCTTAACCCTGAGAAGCGGGTATTAATGCCTACTCTCAACGCCGAGTGCTCTCTGGATTTAGGCTGTCCGGCCGATGAATTTGCTGCGTTTTGCGATAGCCATCCTGATCGTACCGTTGTGGTGTACGCCAACACTTCCGCAGCGGTTAAGGCGCGGGCAGACTGGGTTGTGACATCCAGTATCGCCGTTGAGCTGATTGAACATCTGGACAGCTTAGGTGAGAAAATTATCTGGGCTCCGGATCGTCATTTAGGCCATTACGTGCAGAAGAAAACCGGTGCGGACGTACTCTGCTGGCAGGGGGCCTGTATCGTCCATGACGAGTTTAAAACTCAGGCGTTGATGCAGATGAAGGCGCTACACCCGGATGCTGCCATTTTGGTGCATCCGGAGTCTCCTCAGGCCATCGTCGATATGGCCGATGCTGTGGGTTCCACCAGCCAGCTAATTCAGGCGGCTAAAACGTTACCGCAGCAAAAACTCATCGTTGCCACCGATCGCGGTATCTTTTACAAAATGCAGCAAGTTTGCCCAGAGAAAGAATTATTCGAAGCCCCGACAGCCGGTGAAGGCGCTACCTGCCGAACCTGCGCCCATTGCCCGTGGATGGCGATGAATGGCCTGCAGGCGATTGCTGAAGGACTTGAGCGGGGCGGGGCACTGCACGAGATACATGTGGATGAAGAATTACGTCAGCAGTCGCTGATTCCGCTTAATCGCATGCTGGATTTCGCCAATCAGCTAAAATTGCAGACACAGAGTAATGCCTGAATTCCTTAATCCTTATTATTGGCGAGAGCTATGGGTTTTCGGAAATGGTTCGTTAAAGCAACGGATTGATAAATAGAAAGTTTGGCAAGTCTAAAGAGGCCGCTTCGGCGGTTAACTAAAAGGATTATCGGATGGACTTTTTCAGTACGGGTAACATATTGGTGCATATCCCGCTGGGCGTACAAGGATACGATTTATCGTGGATTGAAGCCATTGGCACTTTATTTGGTTTGCTGTGTATTTGGTTCGCCAGCAAAGAGAAAATTATTAACTATCTGTTTGGCCTGATTAACGTGACGTTATTTGCCGTCATTTTCTTCCAGATTCAGCTGTACGCCAGCCTGTTGCTTCAAGTGTTCTTCTTTGGTGCCAATATTTACGGTTGGTATGCGTGGAGTCGTCAGACCACCGATAATCAGATCGAGCTGAAAATTCGCTGGCTTTCACTGCCAAAAGCGTTGGGATGGGGCGCTGTGTGCGTCATCGGTATTGCACTGATGACATTCAATATTGATCGCGTCTTTGCCTGGCTGACAGGAATAACCGTCGCCATTATGCAGGCATTCGGAGCCAACGTTCAGGTGCCGCATTTGGAACCGGATTCTTTCCCGTTCTGGGACTCAACCATGATGGTGTTATCCATTGTGGCAATGATTCTGATGACGCGAAAATACGTGGAAAACTGGCTGGTTTGGGTGGTTATCGATCTGATTAGCGTGGTGATTTTTACCTATCAAGGCGTTTACGTGATGGCGCTGGAATACGTCATCCTGACGTTGATTGCCCTGAATGGCTCGTGGCTGTGGATTAAAGCCGCCAGAGAGAATCATTCGCAACCATTAGCCGTTCAGAGTTAAGTCAGTATTTACTTTTCATATAAAGGCCTGACAGCGGCATTGCGGCTGCTGTCAGGCACGGATACTAACGATTTAGTGGTGATGATGGTGAGCGCTAGCGGAAGTCGCGGCTTGATTAATATCGCAGTCTGGTTCTTCACAGTGCTGATATTCCATCTGAATCGTGGCGTGCCCAATCTGATAGTGATGCAGTAAATAATGCTGAATGCGTTGCAGCAACTCATCGTGATCGCGCGGCGGAATCACCTGCACATGCAAGGTCATCACCCGTTGTTCACCGACTTTCCATAGATGCACATGATGAACGTTACGGACTTCACTAATATTCAGGCAGAGCGATTTGCGTAATTTATCGATATCCACATCCTGCGGTGCGCCTTCCAGCAATTCATGAAAACTCTCTTTCAGCAGGCCCCACGCGCTGCGTAAAACCAGCATTGAAACCAGCACGGACAAGATCGGGTCGATAGGCATCCAGCCGGTGGTTAAAATCACAATTGCCGCCACAATTGCCCCGACAGAGCCTAAAAAGTCACCGATAACGTGGAGCATGGCAGCGCGGACGTTGATATTTTGCTCCTCGCCATCGCCGCGCAAAATCCACAGAGAAAATAAGTTGGCTAACAGACCAGCAACGGCGACGATCAGCATTGGCGTGCCCATCACCTCATGCGGCGTAAAGAAACGGCTAGCGGCTTCCCATAAAATAAATACCACGATCAGTAATAACGCGGCTGCATTGACAAAGGCGGCTACCGTCGTTAAGCGCAGATAGCCAAAGGTATGGTTGGCGTCAGGTTTACGGCGAGAAAAGCGAACCGCCATCAGTGCGATAAATAGCGCGGCTGAATCAGTCAGCATATGGCCGGCGTCTGCCAACAGAGCCAGTGAACCAGATAGCCAGCCACCTATCGCTTCCGCAACCATAAATACGGTCGTCACGATAAAGGCGATAAGTAGGCGCTTACTGTTACTGTTTTTCGGGGAGTTTGGAGTTGTTGTCATCATTCATCCTGGATTTTGACAAAGCAATTTACGACAAAACCTAGCTGATACTTTGGGTTATCAAAACCATCTGCTGATGGTTTGCTAAGTGAGTATTGAAGATATCTTATTCAACTTATCAATTGTTTCATCTAGTATCTTCAATAACTGAGTATAGGTTTCCTCGGTAATTTTTCCCTGCTGGCATTGAATAACTACCTGCTGACACAATTCAGCCTCTGGCGCGTGCTGTAAAATCAGGAAGCTGCCTTTAGTTCTATGGGCGGCTTTCTCTATAGTGGAAAGAGAAGCATCTGGCTGGCTAAGTAGCTGTTTATCCTGGATGAGGGAATCGAGCAGCGTGCTAGTCAGTTTGTGCATCATCTCACTATTTTGATGCGCCAATGATTGGAGAGTTTTCTCCAGATCGCTGAAATCGGTCGGTGCAGCAAGAGTGGTCGCTTCCACACGTAAAATATTTTCAATGGCAGCCAGAGATATGGGTTTGGTCAGCCAGTGATCAATCGCCACTTTTCCCGGCAGAATTCGGGTGAATTCTTGCACATCGGCAGAACAAAGAATGATTTTTGCCGGAGCTTGATCTTGCTGACGTTCGATATAGCGGATGATTTTTGCCAGCGTAAAACCGTCCGGATGCGGCATATTGTAATCAATAAACAATAAATCAAAGGGTTGCTGGCGGTGGGCTTTAAGGAAATCTCGACCATTCTCAAACAATTCTGACGACATACCTAAGTGGTTTAGCTGTTGCTGCATAAGCAGTAAATTGGTTGGATGGTCGTCCACAACCGCGATTCTTAACGGTTGTAGCGCCGTCAATGGCACCTGCGATTGCTGTGACGGCAGGCTAACCGCCGGTTCTTCCTCTGTTAGGGTGGCGGGCAGGCTGATGTCTACCTGCGTACCCTGACCGTATACCGAGGTCAAGTTAATCTCGCCTCCCATACGTTCAATGATTTCTTTGCAAATGGATAAACCTAAACCGCTGCCTTGTACCGACAAGCTTTTGCTATTTCCAGCGCGATAAAATGGCTGGAACAGGTGAGGCAGGTCTTTGGCGGCGATACCGCAGCCGCTGTCTTTAACCTGCAATAATAGTTTGCCGTGGGTATCTGTTTGAGGCTGCCACTGAATATTGACGTTAATTTCTCCGCTTTGGGTGAATTTAATCGCATTGGTAATCAGATTATTGATCACCTGAAGCAGTCGGCCTCCATCCACCAAAATCGCCCCCGGTAAGGACTCACTCTGGCTGACAGCGAAGCTAATTGGGCGCATTCCCAAAAGCGGTTGATAAACGGCGCGGATATGCCCGATCCACGGTTCCAGTGGCGTCGGTTTAGGATTCAGTTGCAGGCTGCCGGTTTCGAGCTTGGCGTAATCCTGTAAGTCATTGAGCAAGCTCAATAAGGATGAGGCCGAACTGTATATCACCGGTAAGTTATCCTTCTGATGATTAGCCTGCTTTAACTCCAGCTCCAGCAACCCCAGAATAGCGTGCATCGGCGTGCGTAATTCGTGGCTAATCATCGCCAGAAAACGACTTTTCTTACTATTGGCGGCCTCTGCCTCGCGGCGCGCCTGTTCCAACCAATTCCGCTCCCGTTGCTCTTTTCGCTGCTGAATGAAACGTCGTAGCAATACAAAGAGTAACCCGGCAATAATCAGCCCCAGTAAGGTTAGCAACCAACCGGTTTGCGGTATCATGCGATTATCATTCACCGCATCTATCAAACTGCTGCGATCCGAGGTCCAGCCTTCGCGCAGCGATTGCAGAGTGGCTGGCGGAATTTGCAGCAGATTTTTATTGAGAATAGACAGCAATAGTGGCGTGTCACGGCGCACGCCAAACGCAATGGGATAAGCGATGTTGTTAGCGGCAAAGGCCAGTTTTATCGCGCCGGCATAGCGAGATAGGACAATAAAGTTGGCGGAAATTACGTTATCAATCAATGCATCGACCTGACCATTCGCCAGAGCATTGTAAAGGGCTTTACTGTTCTCAAAACTGACTACGCTAAAACCGTCGGGAATCAGGTGTTGCCCCAAATTTCCATTCACTACGCCAATACTCTTCCCCTCTAAATCCTTCCAGGTAGAAATATTGTTAGCGTATTCGCTTACATAAACGCCCCACAAAGCCCGATGAATGGGAGTGGTGCTGTCGTATTGTTCTTTAAAACCCCGGGTTAATGGCAATACGGCTCGGAATAATGCCTGTTTATCGCTGACCTGCTGGTCTGCCTGTTGCGGGTTGCTGCTCCAGACCGGAGCGAATTCCAGCCCGGTATTTTGAGCTATGATATTAATAATATCAACGATATAACCATGAGGCTCGTCGTCAGAACCTCGATAGCTGAAAGGGTAGTCATTTTCGATTGCGGCATAGTAAATCCGCGGATTTTTCTTCACCCATTCCTGTTCCAACTGCGAAAGGTCGGCGTTGCCGGTATCCAGATAGCTGGGAATTTTTTTGCTCCAGCGATTCTGAATAACATTGGCCATCGACATGGGCAAATTGCTGATAACCTGATCGAGCATCTCAATTAACGGTTTATCGGTAGAGGCAAAAACAAAGGATAAATTGCCTAATTTAATCGCGCTTTCAACCTGATAGATCTGCCCGAGCTGTAGCTGATCGATAATAAAACTGGCGCTGGTTTCATCGGCAATAAAGTAATCATTGGTGCCATTTAATAATGAGTAAACCGCCTGTAAATTACTGTCGAATAAGCGTACGTTGGCCGTCTGGCTATTTATTTCGTCATAAGCCTGCATACCGGTAATTTTGCTGATGGCAATTCGGGCATTTTCCGAGTTCAGCATAATGGAACGGTTATTTTGCCGGTTGCGCAGTACGCGTAAATTACTGACGTAATAAGGGGCAGAAGAGAACAGGTTAGGCGTAAAGGCATTTTGCGGTATGCCAAATAGCAGGTCGATCTGTTTGTTTTTAATTGCCAGATTGAGCTGCGCCAGATCGGTAAAGCCGTAAATGGCAATATGGGCACCGGTGGCTTGATGAATATAGTTTAGATAGTCGGCGTTCAGGCCATAGAGATCGTCATCAACGATAATATTGTAGGGGCTGAGGTTATCGCTCAAAATCCCCACACGCAGGGTTTTGCCGTGCCAGTCATTCTTCAGCGTAGCAAAGGTCTGATCGGTGGGGACGTTGATGCTACTAACCAGATTATAGCGTACCGGTTCGGCGGCAATCGCTCCCGTAGGCAGGCAGAACTGAATAAGGGTCAGGAGCAACCAAATGAATTTCATGGCTGTAGATCGTTAAATACGGCAATTAATTCAAGAAGATTCGCCGCCCCAGTTTTATTCAAAATATTCTTTTTATGCGTACTGACGGTTTTATTACTGATGTTTAACATTTGCGCAATATGCAAATTGGAGTTCCCTTTCGCTAATAGGCCCAATATCTGGATTTCTTTTGGCGTGAGATTATGTTTTTCATAATTATCTGCCGAGGTAACAAAAGAAATTTCTTCCGGGAAAGCGGTATTACCTGCGAGTACCTGGCCTATGGCATCTAACAGGTGAGTCATCTGGCTACCTTTGTGCACAAATCCTTGAGCACCGGCGCTGTGAGCCATTTTAGCGTATACCTCTGTCTCTTGCGAGGTATAGACGATCACCGGAAGCTCGGGGTAATGGCGTCGAATTCTGCGCAGGAATTGCAGGCCGTCTACTTGCGGTAAGCCGATGTCGAGGATCAGCAATTCAAAAGGCTGTTCGGCTAGACGCTGGACTGCCTGCTGGTCGTCGGAGACACTTTGCAATTGATAAGGAATGGCCGATTGAAGCAGCGCGGCTTCAAGGGCGACGTGTACAACGGGATGGTCATCAACTAAGAGCAGCCTTGGCATAGTGTCCTTTTATCCTCTGATATATATATCATCCCAAATAATAACTTTGCTAAATTCATTATGAGTGAGATAAGTACAGACGAATAGGGAAATATTTATAATTGTTAATAAAATAACTAATTAAAATAAGTATATTTCCTATAGATAGCAAACAAATAAGTATCAATGTTTCTGATCGGTAGATACAGGTTATTTTTAGCCGCATATGCGCCTGGCGGAGGGCTGGATTTAGGGACTGAACCTAAGTGGTATACCTAAAGCGATAAAGTAGATTTACAGCGTTCCATTGACAGGCTAGATTGGTTGAAACCTCAAATATGCAATGATTGTCATAAGACTGAATGGAAGAGCTATGAATTACCAGAATGATGATTTACGGATTAATGAAATTAAGGAACTCCTGCCCCCTGTTGCGCTGTTAGAAAAGTTCCCAGCCAGCACTCGCGCGGCAGAAACCGTCGCTCAGGCCCGCAATGCGATTCATCACATTCTGCGTGGTGCGGACGATCGTCTGCTGGTGGTTATCGGCCCTTGTTCAATTCATGACACTGAAGCAGCAAAAGAATATGCTGCGCGCTTGCTGAAACTGCGGGAAGAACTGAGCGGTGAGTTGGAAGTGGTTATGCGCGTGTATTTTGAAAAACCGCGTACCACCGTGGGCTGGAAAGGCCTGATTAACGATCCGCACATGGATAACAGCTACGATATCAATGAAGGCCTGCGTCTGGCGCGTAAACTGCTGTTGGATATCAATGACAGTGGATTACCAGCTGCCGGTGAGTTTCTGGATATGATTACGCCGCAGTATCTGGCTGATTTGATGAGCTGGGGCGCTATAGGCGCGCGAACTACCGAATCTCAGGTGCATCGCGAGCTGGCTTCTGGCCTGTCTTGTCCGGTTGGTTTCAAAAATGGCACCGATGGCACCATTAAAGTGGCGATTGATGCGATCAATGCCGCGGGTGCACCACACTGCTTCCTGTCTGTGACGAAATGGGGCCACTCCGCTATCGTTAACACTGCCGGTAACAGCGATTGCCATATCATCCTGCGCGGTGGTAAAGAGCCAAATTACAGCGCTGCGCACGTGAGTGCGGTGAAAGAAGGGCTGAATAAGGCCAATCTGGCAGCGCAAATCATGATTGATTTTAGCCATGCCAACAGCAGCAAACAATTCAAGAAACAAATGGAAGTTGGCACCGACGTATGTCGTCAGGTAGCTGAGGGCGAAAAAGCGATTATGGGCATGATGATCGAAAGCCATTTGGTGGAAGGTAATCAGAGTCTGGAAAGCGGTGAGCCGCTGGTCTATGGCAAAAGTATCACCGATGCCTGTATTGGTTGGGAAGATACTGAAGTTCTGCTAAAACAGTTGGCAAACGCGGTGAAAGCCCGTCGCGACTAACAAATTGACGTAGAAATAGTGGGTATCAGTGAGTACCGAGAATAAAAACCCCGCCGGAGCGGGGTTTTTTATGGATGAAATTCATCCGGCGAATTACTTCGCTTTACCTTGGTTAGCCACGGCAGCTGCTTTCGCTGCGATTTCGTCGGCATTGCCCAGATAGTAACGTTTGATTGGCTTCAGATTTTCGTCAAATTCATAAACCAACGGCACGCCAGTTGGGATATTCAGCTCAAGAATTTCATCTTCGCTCAAATCGTCCAGATATTTAACCAGCGCACGTAGAGAGTTACCGTGAGCAGCAACAATAACGCGCTCACCGCTAGCGATGCGCGGTTTGATTTCTTCGTTCCAATAAGGAATAACGCGTTCGATGGTCAGTGCCAGACTCTCGGTCGTTGGCAGCTCTTTGTCAGACAGTTTTGCGTAACGCGGATCGTGTCCTGGGAAACGTTCGTCTTCTTTGCTCAACTCTGGCGGAGTGATGGCAAAGCCACGACGCCATTGTTTAACCTGCTCGTCACCGTATTTTGCAGCGGTTTCAGCTTTGTTCAGGCCTTGCAGCGCGCCGTAATGACGTTCATTCAGTTTCCAGGATTTTTCGGTAGGCAACCAAGCCTGGTCCAGTTCATCCAGAATGCTCCACAGGGTGTGGATAGCGCGTTTCAGTACGGAGGTGTAAGCGAAGTCAAACGTGAAGCCTTCGTCTTTTAACAGCTTACCTGCCGCTTTTGCTTCGGTACGGCCTTTTTCTGACAGATCAACGTCATACCAGCCAGTGAAGCGGTTTTCGTTGTTCCACTGACTTTCGCCGTGACGTACCAGAACCAGCTTTGTTACTGCCATAGTTCGAACTCCTCAGATGTCTAACTTATTCAATGATAACTATTATCATTATATTGCGGGATTACTGCGAACAGCAATCGATTGTGTTTAACCATAGCCAATTTTTTGCCGCAAAGTAAGACTCTTTGCCGAATCGATTCGTCTATAAGTCTATGCAGCGAACAAACGGGGTACTAAACATACCCCGCAGCGCCACATCTAGCAATGAAACTGGATTACGCAGCTTTTTTCAGGCAGGTGCTCATGAAGGTTTTGCGACTATCGCCTTTCAGATCTTTGGTTTTGGCTTCGGCGTTACAGGATTTCATTTTTTCCTGCTGCGGTGTCATTGCCGCCGGTGCCACTGGTGCACCGGCTTTCAGGCAGGTGCTCATGAATTTCTTACGGTCGTCACCTTTCAGCGCCTTGCTGGTGGCTTCGTGGTTACAGTCAGTCATTTTTTTCTGCTGTGCCAGTTGAGCCGGAGAAGGCGTTTTTGCCGTATCGGCAGCCATTACGTTTGCGCTGAGCAAAAGCCCCGCGGATAACAACCACAATGTAGTCAGGCGCATAACATTTCCTTTTGGTTCAGTAAGCAGAATGAATATCGATCCGTCGCGAGCCATTAACACAGGCTGATTTCACGATGAGAGATAGCTACCTCAAATCATGGAGTTGCCTGTTATTGGCTTTACGGATGACTCTAAGCGTAGTCGGCGTCGTTGAGGAAGGGTAGGAACGGGCGAAAAATCAGTTATATCTTATGCCAGAAGGCGGGGTGAAAGGAAAGAAAACTCTCCGTAAACAATATGTTACGGAGAATGTGTGGTCGTGAATACTTTATTTTAAAGGTATTACAGCGCCGTAAATTGATAAACCGTGGTCGCGCGGTAGCGTTTGTCCGGAGTGACCCAACAGTCGGGCTGTGGCCATTCCGGATGATTAGGGCTATCGGGTAAAAATCCACTTTCCAGCGCTATACCTGCATAATTAGCGTAAGTTCCGCCGAGTCGAGCGGGTGTTCCATTCAGGAAATTACCGCTATACAGCTGTATTGCCGGTGCGGAGGTAAATACGCTCATTTTGACTTTGCCATCGGCTGACCATACATGAGCCGCAGGGCTGTCGATTGCGCCGCAGGTTCGGTGGAGCAAATAGGCGTGATCGTAGCCTTTAACCCGTTGTTGGCAGGGATCTTTGAGGAAATCCTGTGCTAGCGTTTTTGGCTGGCGAAAATCCATACCGCTGTGTTCTACGCTGGCTAAAGGTTCCGCCGGAAGGCCTGTAGTGTCCACCGGCAGGTAACGATCGGCGAAAAGTTGCAGCCGATGTTGTCGTGCGTCGCGACTTTTGCCATCCAGATTGAAATAGGCGTGGTTGGTCAGATTAATTGGGCAAGGCTGGTCGACCGAGGCCTGATAATCAATTTCCAGCCGATTGTCATCGGTTAACCGATAGTGAGTTTCGACGATCAAATTGCCAGGAAAACCCTGATCGCCATCAGGGGAATGCAATTGATAACAAACCTGACGTTTATCCTGATGAATAATCTGCCAGCGCCGGGCGTGGAACCCTTCCGGCCCGCCGTGTAACTGGTTTGGACCACTGTTGGCGACCAGAGGAAAAACCTGTCCGTTACGCTGCAATTGAGCCTGAGCAATGCGGTTGGCGTAGCGGCCCACGGTGGCACCCAAATAGGCACCTTGCCGCGGGTAATCTTCCGGATTCGGGCAGCCTAGCAGCAATTCACGTCGGCCCCCATCGTTAAGCGGAAAAACAGCCGAAAGCCAGGTTGCGCCCCAGTCCATCAGGCTCACCGACATGCCTGATTTGTTGCGTAATTCGGTTAACTGGAACGGCTGGCCGTCCGGCGCTAATGCATTTTTCAGCATATTCCGGCTCCTGCCGAAGCCTGACAAACATAGAATGTTTCCCGCATACCGCCGGTTTTTTGCGGATATTCCAGAGCGACGGTCGCACGTACTTGCTCGACTAAATCCTGAGGCATCAGCGCGACAATGCAGCCGCCGAAGCCGCCTCCGGTCATACGGACACCACCTCGCTCACCAATGACAGATTTCACAATATCGACCAACGTATCAATGGCTGGCACGGTAATTTCGAAATCATCACGCATGGAGATATGAGACTCCTGCATTAGCTGGCCCATTAATGTCAGATCGCCAAGAGCCAGAGCATCGGCGGCAGCCTGCGTGCGCGCATTCTCACTAATAATATGGCGTGCGCGTTTGGCAACTATCGGTTCCATTTCGCTCTGATTGGCCCGGAACTGTGCCGGAGTGACGTCGCGCAGGGCTTTTACACCAAAGAAGCGAGCGGCAGCTTCGCATTGTTGGCGACGAGTGTTGTACTCGCTATCGACCAGACCCCGCTTTACATTGGAATTGATTATGACTACGGCGACGTTTTTTGGCATAGCAACCGGGCGGGTTTCCAGCGAGCGGCAGTCGATCAGCAACGCCTGATCCTGCTTGCCCAATGCCGAGATTAATTGATCCATAATGCCGCAGTTACAACCGACAAACTGGTTTTCTGCTTCCTGACCGTTGAGCGCCAGTTCCACGCCGCTGAGCGGGAGCTGATAGAGTGCCTGGAATGCCTGACCTACCGCGACTTCCAACGATGCAGAGGAACTTAAACCGGCACCTTGAGGCACATTGCCGCTGATCGCCAGATCGGCACCGCCAAAATCACGGTTTCGCAGCAACAGATGTTTCACCACGCCGCGCACGTAGTTGGCCCAGCGCAGTTCAGGGTGGCTAACGATAGGTTCATCGAGAGAAAATATATCTTGCTGGTTATCATAATCTGCGGCAATCACACGAATCTGTCGATCATCACGTTTCGCCATGCTAATAACCGTGGCGTAATCGATCGCGCAGGGCAGCACGAATCCGTCATTGTAATCCGTGTGTTCGCCAATCAAGTTGACCCGACCGGGTGCCTGAATGGTCAGGGGGGGTTCTTTGGTAAAAAATTGGCGAAAAACGGCCTGGGTATGTTGTTTTAAAGACATTATTGAACTCCAGCTTCTCGATAATGAACATCACTGACTGCCCGCAGGTGCTCAGCCGCCTGTTCAGCCGTAAGATCGCGCTGGCTTTCCGCCAACATTTCGTAACCCACCATAAATTTTCGCACCGTAGCTGAACGCAGCAGCGGCGGATAAAAATGCGCATGTAATTGCCAGTGGCGATTGTCTGTATCGTTGTAGGGCGCCCCGTGCCAACCCATGGAATAGGGAAAGGAGCAGGAGAATAAATTATCGTAGCGGCTGGTCAGTTTTTTCAGCGCCAGTGCCAAGTCGGTCTGCTGTTCCGAGGTGAGCTCATCGATCCGCATGACCTGGGCTTTAGGTAGCAGTAAAGTTTCATAAGGCCAGGCGGCCCAATAAGGCACGACGGCCAGCCAGTGCTCGGTTTCTACCACGGTTCGGCTGCCGTCGGCGGCTTCCCGACGGACGTAATCCAGTAACAGTGGCGATGAATGCTGTTCAAAATAGTTTTTTTGCAGCCGATCTTCTCGTTCGGCCTCGTTGGGCAGGAAACTGTTGGCCCAGATTTGACCATGGGGGTGCGGGTTAGAGCAGCCCATCGCCGCGCCTTTATTCTCAAAAACCTGGACCCACGGATAGGATTGGCCTAATTCCGCGCTTTGCTCCTGCCAGCTTTTCACCACGCCGGCCAGTTCAGGCAGAGAAAGTAACGGCAGGGATTTACTGTGATCGGGGGAGAAACAAACCACCCGACTGGTACCGCGCGCGCTTTGGCAGCGAATCAGAGGATCGGCGGTTTCCGGCGCATCGGGTGTATCCGGCATCAATGCGGCGAAATCATTGGTAAATACATAAGTGCCGGAATAATTCGGGTTCGCATCACCGGTCACCCGTAAATTACCCGGACACAAAAAACAATCAGGATCGTGAGCGGGCTGTTCTCCCGTGGTCAATGGTTCTTGCTGCCCTTGCCACGGGCGCTTGGCCCGATGGGGAGAAACGAGAATCCATTGATCGCTCAATGGATTATAGCGACGGTGTGGATGATCCACGGGATTAAAGCCAGTCATTTTTCTTCCTTAATCAGGATAACCTTGAGGATTTTGTGATTGCCAGCGCCAGGTATCGATAGCCATTTCGTCCAGTGAGCGCTGTACGCGCCAATCCAGATCCTCGGCAGCTTTGGTTGGGTCTGCCCAATAAGCGGCAAGGTCGCCTTCTCGACGTGGAGCAAAATGGTACGTCAGCTGTCTACCGCAGGCTTTGCTGAAGGCATTCACCACGTCCAGCACGCTGTGGCCGCGACCGCCACCGAGGTTATAAATATGTACTCCAGCTCGGTTGTGGCATTTTTTCAGTGCTGCAACGTGACCATCGGCTAAATCTACAACGTGAATATAATCTCGCACAGCGGTGCCATCGGCGGTGGGATAGTCATTGCCGAAAACGGCCAGAGAATCGCGTCGGCCGACGGCGACCTGCGCAATAAACGGCATTAGATTATTGGGTACACCCTGCGGATCTTCGCCCATCAGCCCGGACGGATGGGCGCCAACCGGATTGAAATAGCGCAAAATAGTCATGTTCCATGCGGCATCGGCACGCTGGAGGTCTTGCAGAATATTTTCGACCATCAGTTTGCTTTTGCCGTAGGGACTAGAGGGAATGCCCGTGGGGAAGCTTTCGACATAAGGGATCTTGGGTTGATCGCCGTAAACCGTGGCGGAGGAGCTGAAAATAAAGTTTTTAACCCCGGCTGCAGCCATAGCTTCCAGCAATACCAGCGTGCCGCAGACGTTATTATCGTAGTAGGCCAAGGGTTTATTTACCGATTCGCCGACGGCTTTTAAACCGGCAAAGTGAATCACTGAACCGATAGTATGCTGGCTAAAGATATGATCCAGTAGTGCGCGGTCGCGAAGGTCACCCTGATAAAACAGTGGCGATTGCCCCGTTAATTGATGGATGCGTTTTAATACGCTGGATTTGCTGTTGCATAGGTTGTCGATAACGATTGGCGTATAGCCCGCTTCAATTAGCTGCACACAAGTGTGGCTGCCTATGTAACCGCTACCACCTGTCACTAAAACATACATACAAAGCTCCTGAATCGTACTTATGAGATGAAGATACCACGCCAATAACGGTAAAAAAGTGATCTAACATCAAAAATGGAATCGTTTACACTCATATTCAATAAGGCATTGAACAGCAGGCATACAGTCAGTCTGAAGGGCATAAGAGGGGAGGAATAAGTGTAGCATTATGGTAACGCTTTCATCCACCTAACCGACAGGAATGTCCTGCCGGTTGATGAATTCAGTGTGGCAGATCTGCCTAGTGATGCAGTGCCAACGGGTAGGTAAAGAACAGCAGATGAGTCAGATTCAGCGCGAAATGGAAGGCAACGGCGATCCACAGGCGGCCACTCCACATCCATGCCAGACCGTAAATCACGCCGGCTAGCGCTGCGAAGACCATCAACAGGGGGCCTCCGGGATAATGCGCTGCACCAAATAGTAATGAAGCAATAATCAGAGCGGGAAATGCACCAAGCCACTGGCTTAAACGCTGTTGCAGGTAGCAGCGGAACAGCGCTTCTTCAACCAGACAGACAAAGAACAGGTTGCCGATAACAAAAGTACCGAGCCATTCTGGCGTGTGCAGTTCGATTTTCAGGCCGCCTAAACCCACTGCCAGCAGCAACAGTGCTGGAACAGCCAGCACCAATACAGCCCAACCGACTTTCCCTACGGAAGGATGTTTTTTAGCAACAAATAAGCCCGGCAAGCAGCTTAACAGAACAAAGGGAATCAGAGCTTTGTCCAGATTGTAATACATTGAGAACGGGGCGCTGAGTGGCCCGATCTGCACTTTATCCAGTACTTTCAGATTGTTGAAACCCGGAATGTAATGGAAGAACAGCGCCACAGAAGCCGCTACCAATAGCAACTCTAATCCGCCCGCCAGCCAGGTTATCTGGCGGTATTTTTGCAATGCTAACGAGGCGAGCAGAATTAACAACAGTGCGGTGATGGCCGGTAAGGTCAGTACGCCGGTCGCAGTGGCAATACCTAAAGTAATAGCCAAAAGTAACAGGGCGATGATCCGGTTAAATGGCAAAAAGAGTAACGAAGCAGCAAGAACGCCCCACATAGACTAGTCCCTTTATGTGTTGAATTTAGTGATAGATTCAGCGCCGATAGCCCTGGCACTGAATGTAAATCCGATCGATGTCTATCGATCGGCATAAATAATAACATAATGAAATGGATTAAAAGGTCGGGTCAGTTGTCGACAAGCCGATTTGCCAGTCCGAACTGCGCCAATTGCCCTTAAGGTAACGCTCTAATCAGGCAGTTGGCTAAACTGGTAGCGATAAATATCGCCGTCGGCAATAAAACTTAAACGATGAGTTATGCACTCTGGCGCGTCTTCAGCGTGATGAGAGACAAATAACAGCTGGGTTTCTCCTTCGCCAATCATGACATCAATAAAACGCCGCACTAACAAACGGTTCAGCGGATCCAGCCCTTGCAACGGTTCATCTAATATCAACAGTGCCGGATGTTTTACCAAAGATCTGGCAATCAGCGCCAGCCGTTGCTGTCCCCATGACAGACTGTGAAACGGCTGGTCAGCTGCCGCGCCGGACAAACCGAGCAACGCCAACCATTTATCTGCCAACTGCCGCTGTCGATCGGAAACTGTCTGATAAATACCAATGGAATCAAAGAAACCGGAAATAATCACATTACGCAGGCTGGCGCTGACGCGATAATCCAAATGCAGGCTGCTGCTGACATAACCGATATGGCGTTTGATATCCCAGATGGTTTCCCCGCTGCCGCGACGACGACCAAATAGCGTCAGATCATTACTGTAGCCCTGCGGATGGTCGCCGGTAATCAGGCTCAGTAGCGTGGATTTTCCCGCTCCGTTTGGGCCAATAATCTGCCAGTGCTCGCCGCGATTTACCTGCCAGCTCAGATTGTGCAAAATGGGACGGTCGTTGTACTCCACCACGCCATTTCGCAGAATAATTAACGGATTATCTACTGCTAATGAAGGTTGTTGCTGCGGGTCTTCTGCTTCCGGCAGGGATAGTCCATCCAAGTTTTCACTGTGAGCCAGTTGGGCGACTAGGGCTTCGGCTAAAACCTGCTTACGTTCACCTAAACTGACTAAATGGCAATCGGCCAATACTCCCACTTTTTGAATAAAATCAGGAATATCATCGAATCGGTTGAGCACTAATATCAGCGTCACGCCTTCAGCGGACAGTTCCGCCAGATGTCGCGCCAGCTGTTCTCTAGCGGCGACATCCAATCCGTCAAAAGGCTCATCCAGCACTAACATATCAGGCTGCGGCATCAGAGCCTGACAGAGCAGGGTTTTGCGGGTTTCTCCGGTAGAAAGGTATTTAAAGCGGCGAGATAACAAATGACCGATACCAAACTGCTGCGCTAACCGCTGGCAGCGCTGCGGGTTGGTGACCTGATCCTGAATAATTTCCGCGGTGGTACGGCCGGTATCGTCTTCATCCTGACTGAGCATATCGGTATTGTTGCGTTGCCATTCTTCGCTGACTAACTGCTGAAGTTGCTCGAACGATAAACGCACAATATGCCGAAAATCGCTGCTGCGACTGCCGGTCAGGAGAATTAACTCATCGGAGAGCGCTCTGGCTAACGCTGATTTACCGCTGCCGTTAGCGCCGACAAAGGCCCAGCTATCACCAGAGTGAATATGCAGATCTGGAAGATTCAGCGTTCGGATATCGCTTAAACGAAAACAACCTTGCGCTATATGCAACTCTGACATCATTCCTCCCATTTTCCGCAACGTATTTACGTTAAGGGATAAGCGGATTAGTGGGGAAAGTCAAATGACAAATCTGCACGACTGCGCCGGTAACGCAGCGTACAGATAAGGAAACTGTGCTAACAAAGCGTGGCGATAATGACTCGATCGGCGTTGAACTGGGCGATAACTTGCGCGCCATTATGTAGATTCAGTTTATGTAACTCTTGATTGGATAAGGTGGCGCACAAACTGGCTCCGCCGTGAAGGGTAACAATCACTTCACTGTAGTCGCTTCCTGGCTCTATGCTGGCGACGATGCCGGGCAATGAGTTGTCTGCTGCTCCTGCCAGCGCTGGATCGGTGGCTAATTTCACCCAAGGGGCCTTAATCAGCGCCAGCACCTCTTTGCCTGTTGCCAGTTGCAGGCGATCGGCGCTTTGTTGAGTGACAGCGGCGGAAAGACGAGTTTTTCCATCTGCCAGGAGAATATTGATGTGTTGCTGAACCTGATGATGATCCCGCTCAGTGACCGTGCCAAAGAACTGATTGCGGGCGCTGGTTTGTAAGGAGAAGCGGGAGATTGCTGCTAGCAGGCTGTCCAGCGGCAGTGAATCATCTTTCAAGGTATCGAAAGCTTTTTGCTGAATTTGCTCGAGTAATTCGTAAAGTTGAATCAAGCGTTCGCCATAGCGGGTTAAACGCGCGCCGCCACCGCCTTTCCCTCCGGTTGCGCGATCCACCAGCGTTTCTTCGGCCAGAGTATTCATTTCATTGATGGCATCCCAGGCACTTTTATAGCTAATGCCCGCCAGCTTGGCTCCTTGACTGATGGAACCTGTCAACCTGACCTGCTTGAGTAGGGCGATGCGGCGCGGGTCAGCAAAAAGACGCTGCTGAAGCTTTAGCGTAAGAAGAATTTCGGCTTGCATGGTCATTTTGGCTCCGGCAGTAAAAGCGCCATTGTGACCGATTGGCGTGCGGGGGCGCAAATCGCACTTTTGGCTGGTTACATTTTTTTGTCAGTTGCTAAAATAATAGGGCTTATTCACTTCAAATATGGTTTAAAGTGAATTATTGAAAGTGGTGTAGTATACCGCTCAACGAGCAGTTAAATGAGGCTACCATCGTGGAATTATTGAAAAGTTTGGTCTTTGCCGTGGTTATGGTACCGGTGGTAATGGCCGTTATCCTGGGGCTGATTTATGGTTTAGGTGAGGTGTTTAACGTCATCTCCAAAACAGGCCACGGTAAAGAACGGGGCTAATGACATGCTCCTTCTGCGTTGAGTTTTTCTTCGCAGCGACCTGAAATTCAAGAATGCCCGGTTGATTTCCCCAATTGGTTTAGCTGTTGCACAAGTTGCGGCCGTTAAACGAAAGGGTTTCAACCGGGCGTTTTCGTTTCTGTTATCCCACGTTATTTCTGCCATTATTTCTGTCCTATCGCTAACAACTCAAGATCTGTCACAGCTTGCCGATAAACTGCATGACCCTGTTATTTGCTTACGTTATATTGTTCATTACATAACGATATATTCACTCGGAGCAGAAAATGAAAAAACAATGGGGTAAATGGGCACTAGGCGCGGTTGCGGCTGCAACTTTATCTGGGCAAGCCGCGGCGGCTGAAAATATCACCGTCTTCGCTGCCGCTTCTCTGACCAATGCGCTACAGGACATTTCCAGTCAGTATCATAAAGAGAAAGATGTCGACGTGGTGGCTTCTTATGCCTCTTCATCTACGTTGGCCCGCCAGATTGAGCAGGGCGCGCCCGCCGATCTGTTTATCTCTGCCGATCAGCAGTGGATGGATTATGCCATTGATAAAAAGCAAATTGTTGATAATACCCGCTACACTTTGCTCGGTAATAAATTGGTGCTGATTGCGCCAAAAGACAGCAAAATTGATAAAGTCTCCATCGATAAACAAACCGAATGGAAAAAACTGTTAGACGGCGGTCGTCTGGCCGTGGGCGATCCGGATCATGTACCCGCTGGGATTTATGCAAAAGAAGCATTGGAATATTTAGGTGCCTGGACAACTCTCTCTCCGGAAATGGCTCGTGCTAACAACGTGCGTAGCGCGATGGCACTGGTTGAGCGCGCAGAAGCGCCTTTGGGTATTGTTTACGGCTCTGACGCCATAGCCAGTAACAAAGTGAAAGTTGTGGGTGTATTCCCGGAGCAAAGTCATAAGCCGGTTGAATACCCAATGGCAATTGTCAAAGGCCATGAGAACGCCACGGTTAGCGCTTTTTATGATTATCTGAAAGGCCCAGAAGCGGCGGCTGTTTTCAAACGTTATGGATTTACCCCACGCTAATGATATTGAGTGAGTATGAATGGCAGGCGATAGTGCTTAGCCTGAAAGTTTCGGGCGTCGCTGTCGCCTGTAGTCTGCCGTTAGGCATTCTGATGGCATGGATTCTAGTCCGCTGCCGTTTCCCCGGTAAATCATTGTTAGACAGTATTATTCATTTGCCACTGGTGCTGCCGCCGGTGGTCATTGGCTATTTATTGCTGATCAGTATGGGGCGACGCGGTGTAATAGGCGAATGGCTATATAGCTGGTTTGGGATTAATTTCAGCTTTAGCTGGCGCGGAGCGGCACTGGCCTCGGCGGTGGTTGCCTTCCCGCTGATGGTGCGAGCCATTCGGCTGGCGTTGGAAGCGGTGGATACCCGATTGGAGCTGGCCGCCCGTACGTTAGGTGCCAATCCGTGGCGGGTGTTTTTCACTATAACTCTGCCACTTTCCCTACCCGGTGTGATTGCCGGTACGGTGCTGGCATTTGCTCGTTCACTGGGGGAATTCGGCGCCACTATCACCTTTGTATCCAATATTCCAGGGCAAACCCGAACTATCCCGCTGGCCATGTATACCTTGATCGAAACACCGGGTGCCGAAGCGGCTGCGGCGCGGCTGTGCGTGATCGCTATTTTGCTGTCGCTGGTTTCGCTGTTGCTCTCCGAATGGTTAGCGCGTTGGGGTAAAAAACGCATGGGGGCCGCATGTTAGTACTGGATTTTAGCCAGCAACTGGGCGACCTGAATCTGCAGGTCAACGCCGAACTGCCTGCGCAGGGCATTACGGCCATTTTTGGGCTGTCCGGCGCGGGGAAAACCTCGCTGATTAACGTGGTGGGTGGGTTAAGCAAGCCGCAGCAAGGCCGGGTTGTGCTGAACGGTCGGGTGTTGGTGGATGCGGAAAAACAGATCTATTTACCACCAGAGAAACGTAAAGTCGGTTATGTGTTTCAGGATGCACGCCTATTCCCGCATTATCGGGTACGCGGTAATTTGCAATACGGCATGGCGGCATCGATGCGTTCCCAGTTCGACACCATCGTGAATCTATTGGGAATCGCGCCGTTATTATCCCGCTTTCCCATGACGTTATCCGGCGGTGAAAAACAGCGGGTAGCGATTGGCCGCGCTTTGCTGACTGCGCCGGAGTTGCTGTTGATGGATGAGCCTTTAGCCTCGCTGGATTTACCGCGCAAGCGCGAGTTACTGCCTTATCTGGAGCGTTTGGCTCATGACGTCAATATTCCCATTCTGTACGTCAGCCATAGCATGGATGAGATTTTGCGGCTGGCGGATCGGGTGGTGGTCATGGATGCAGGAAAAGTGCGCGCAGTCGGCGGTTTAGAGGAAGTCTGGGCCAGTAGCGCTTTGCGCCCTTGGCTACAGCGAGAAGAACCGAGCAGCATTCTGCGAGTGGCGGTGATTGGCCATCATGAACGTTACGCTATGACCGCGCTGGCGTTGGGCGATCAGCGTTTGTGGGTAGGTCATGTGGACGCCGAGCTGGACAGTATGCTGCGGATTAAAATCAACGCTGCCGATGTGTCTTTGGTGTTACAACCGTCGCATAACAGCAGTATTCGCAATATTATTCCGGCGAAAGTGGCGGAATGTCTGGACGTAGACGGTCAGGTTGACGTGAAGCTAGCGATCGGGGAACAGTGGCTATGGGCGCGAATTACTCCGTGGGCGCGCGATGAACTGGCGCTAAAACCGGGTCAATGGGTGTACGCTCAGATCAAAAGCGTTTCGTTTAACCGCAAAGGGGAATGACGGGAAGTTTGTTGCCCGCGCGCGATTTTCCTCAGGTCTTTATCAGCGAAAAGGCTCCATAAGTGGAGCCTTTTGATGAATCAATTCTGGATTTCCGAACTCATCACGCTAATACATGCTGACGAATGGCGGCGGCGATACCCGGCTGCTCGTTATCCGCGATCACCAGATCGGCACGCTGTTTAATGGCATCGGCGCTGTTACCCATTGCCACGCCCAAACCGGCGGCTTCCAGCATACTCAAATCGTTAAAGTTATCGCCGAAGGCAATGACTTCCTTCATGCTCATTCCTTGAGATTCAACCCACTGCTGCAGACGCTTGCCTTTACTATTGCCTGCCTGTGCAACATCCACCTGATCGTGCCACGACCATTCGCAAGCCAGACCCAATTCGTCTTCCACCATAGTGGCGAAGGCTTGCAGTTTGTTGGTATCGGCGTGGGATGTGGCGAATTTCCAGATGGAACTGGCGCTGCGAGCCGCGTCGTGCAGGCTATTCACATGTACGATCGCCGGACGCTGATGTTCAGGTAAATTTCCGGCCCAGTTAATCGAGCGGCTAACGTGGCCGTTAAGATGTTGATACAGCATGGCGTCATCCACGTACATCAGGCCATGAATCTCGGCGTGATCCAGTAGCTGAATTACCTGAACCGCCTGTTGAGCTGATAGCGGATCGGAAGCTAATACCTGCTTCGCCTGATAATCGTAGAGATAGGTTCCGTTGCAGCAAATGGCTGGCGTATCTAGCGCTAAAGCCTGATAAAACGGGTGAATCGCCACGTGATGACGGCCGGTCACCACCACCACTTTCACTCCGGCGGCGCGGGCTTCAGCCAATGCTGACAGCGATTCTGGCAGGATACGTTTCTGGTGATCTAATAGGGTGCCGTCCAAATCCAGAGCAATTACGCGATAGGTCATAGCGGTCTCATCATTTATTCGATTATTAATACACATTGAACCGATGTTACACCGGATAGGTGAGGGATTAAACTGAACAGATTGATTCCCTGACCATTATGGCGAGAGCGCGCGCAGGTGCCGCAGCAGGGCAGGTAAGCCGTGGTATTGGCAGACAATCGTTAGTTGGCCTGAGTGATTATTCTGCTAAAACGAGAGCTATTTTGCCCAAAACGTTGTTCTGCTGCTGAAAGTTGTTATGCCAGCCCAGTCAGGTAAGCTAGGATTCAGTTAGCCGCGTCACGGCAATAATTTGACTAGCATGCATGATTAAGGAGTAGCGATGAATCAAGTGGTTTATGTGGCAAGCCCAGACAGCCAGCAGATCCACGTCTGGCAATTGGATACGGCAGGGGCTTTAACGCTGCTGCAAACCGTTGACGTACCGGGGCAGGTACAGCCAATGGCGATAAGCCCCGACCAGCGCCATTTGTACGTGGGTGTGCGGCCTGATTTTGGCATTGTCACTTATCGCATTGCTGCTGATGGTCAATTGCAGGAAGTGAGTATGGCACCGTTACCCGGTAGCCCGACGCATATTTTAACCGACTTACAAGGTCGTTTTCTGTTCTCGGCGTCCTACAGTTTCAACTGCGTTAGCGTCAGCCCTATTGATGAACACGGCCATGTGCAAGCACCGATTCAACAAATCGATGGCTTGACCGCGCCGCATTCAGCCAATATCGATCCTACTAACCAAATTCTGTTAGTCCCTTGCCTGAAAGAAGACCGCATCCGTCTGTTCGATCTGAGCTTAAACGGTAAATTGACCCCACACGATCAGGTGGGCGTTTCCACTGCAGCGGGCGCTGGCCCACGTCATATGGCATTCCACCCTAACCATAAAGTGGCTTACTGTGTAAATGAGCTAAACGGTACGGTTGATGTGTTCCAGATCGAAGATAACGGTCAGCAATACCGAATAGTTCAGACGCTGGATGCGATGCCAGCCGATTTTGCTGAGACTCGCTGGGCGGCAGATATTCATATCACGCCGGATGGCCGTTATTTATATATCAGCGACCGCACCGCCAGCCTGCTGGGTATTTTCAGCGTTTCTGAAGGTGGCAACGTGATTTCTCTGGTAGGTCATCATCTGACGGAAGCGCAGCCTCGCGGCTTTAATATCGATAATAGTGGCCAGTTCCTGATTGCATCTGGTCAAAAATCCGATCATATCGAAGTGTATCGGATTGACCCGGCAACGGGTCAGTTGACGACGCAGGGGCGCTATCCGGTGGGTAAAGGTCCGATGTGGGTGAGTATTCTGGCTTCTAAACATGGATAATCCATTTTTAGATTTCAGTCTGTTATCAGTGAGATAACGGGTTGAGGAACAAATAATAAAGCAGCGCTCTGTAAACCGGTCGCTGCTTTTTTAATGCCAATAAACCGGCTTATTCTGCGACGGCCGCGGTAATCGCCTGGGTCAGACGGGTGAGCTGTTCCGGCTGAATAATATACGGCGGCATCAGGTAAATCAGTTTGCCAAAGGGCCGAATCCATACGCCCCGTTCGACAAAGCCGCGCTGCAAAGATGCCACATTTACCGCGTTTTCCATTTCGACCACGCCTATCGCTCCTAGCACTCGTACATCGGCAACGCCAGGCATCGCGGCCAGCGGCACTAATTCACGCTGTAATTGTGTTTCGATGCTTTGCACCTGCTGTTGCCAGTGGTTGCCCGCCAACAAAGCCAGATTCGCCACCGCCACGGCGCAGGCCAGCGGATTACCCATAAAGGTTGGCCCATGCATAAAGCAACCGGCATCACCATTACTGATGGTTTCAGCGACCTGACGGGTGGTTAACGTAGCGGAAAGCGTCATATAGCCACCGGTGAGGGCTTTGCCGAGACAAAGAATATCCGGCACGATTTCCGCGTGTTCGCAGGCAAAGAGCTTGCCGGTGCGCCCAAAGCCGGTGGCGATTTCGTCAGCAATCAGCAGAATATTGTATCGATCGCACAACGCTCTAACTTCACGCAAATAAGCTGGATGATAAATCCGCATTCCGCCGGCGCCCTGCACGATGGGTTCGAGAATAACGGCGGCAATTTCGCCGTGATGCTGCTCGATTTTTTCGGCAAAATCGTGAATATCGTCTGGATTCCACTTTTCATCAAAACGGCACTGCGGTGCGTCGGCAAACAGATGATTAGCCAGATAACCCTCATATAGGCTATGCATTGAGTTTTGCGGATCGCACACTGACATCGCGCCAAAAGTATCGCCGTGATAACCGTGGCGCAGCGTCAAAATGCGCTGACGCTTCTCTCCTTTGGCCTGCCAATATTGCAACGCCATCTTCAAGGCCACTTCTACTGCCACCGAGCCTGAATCGGCTAAAAATACGCATTCCAGCGTATTGGGAGTCATGGCGACCAATTGTCTGCACAGCGCAACGGCCGCCGGATGAGTAATGCCGCCGAACATCACATGAGACATTTTCCCCAGTTGCTCAGTAACCGCCTGATTTAACACGGGATGGTTATAACCCTGTATGGCAGCCCACCACGACGACATGCCATCAATAAGCAGTCGGCCATCGGATAGTTGTAGCTCGACGCCGCTGGCAGAAACTACCGGATAACACGGCAGCGGCTGAGTCATTGAGGTGTAAGGATGCCAGATGTGGCGCTGGTCAAAGGCAAGGTCAGAAGGTGTCATAAGGATCTGTTGTAAACTAAATTAACCATGGAATGGTTGACAGTATATCGAGTTTACATAAACTGACGAGACTTTTCTCATTCTTTGGAGATGCCAATATGGCAGATCGCATTCACTGGACAGTAGGGCAAGCCCAGGCCCTGTTTGATAAACCGCTGTTAGAGTTATTGTTTGAAGCTCAACAAATTCATCGTCAGCATTTTGATCCGCGTCAGATTCAGGTCAGCACTTTGTTGTCGATTAAAACCGGTGCCTGTCCGGAGGACTGTAAATATTGCCCGCAAAGCTCCCGTTATAAAACCGGTTTGGAAAGTGAGCGTTTAATGCAGGTTGAGCAAGTGCTGGAATCGGCAAAGAAAGCCAAAGCCGCCGGTTCAACGCGCTTTTGTATGGGGGCCGCGTGGAAAAATCCCCATGAGAGGGACATGCCGTATCTCGAGCAAATGGTGCAGGGCGTGAAGGCGATGGGAATGGAAACCTGTATGACCTTGGGAACGCTGGATAAAAGTCAGGCGCACCGTCTGGCGGATGCGGGGCTGGATTACTACAACCACAATCTGGATACCTCGCCGGAGTTTTACGGCAGCATCATCACTACCCGTAGCTATCAAGAACGTTTGGATACGCTGGGGGAAGTGCGTGACGCGGGGATTAAAGTCTGTTCCGGCGGAATTGTCGGTCTGGGTGAAAGCATTAAAGATCGAGCCGGATTATTGGTGCAGTTGGCAAACTTGCCTAAGCCGCCGGAAAGCGTGCCGATCAATATGCTGGTGAAAGTCAAAGGCACGCCGATGGAAAATAACGAAGACGTGGATGCTTTTGATTTTATTCGCACTATTGCCGTTGCACGTATCATGATGCCGTCCTCTTACGTGCGCCTGTCCGCAGGTCGTGAACAAATGAGCGAGCAAACCCAGGCGATGTGCTTTATGGCCGGAGCCAACTCGATTTTCTACGGTTGCAAGCTGTTAACTACGCCAAATCCGGATGAAGACAAAGACTTACAGCTATTCCGCAAGCTGGGCTTGAATCCGCAGCAAACGTCTACTGAGCACGGCGATCGTCAGCAACAGCAGGTGCTGACTGACCGCATCAAATACAGCGATACGCCACAGTTTTATAATGCGGCGGTCTGATGAGTTGGCAGCATAAGATCGATCAAAGCTTGCAGCAGCGGTTAGCGCAGGCCGCCTACCGGCGCCGTCAGGTGAATCAGGGTTCCACTGGGCGCTTTCTGCGGGTGGAAAATCGCCAATATTTGAATTTTTCCGGGAATGATTATCTGGGATTAAGTCAGGATGCGACGGTGATTGCCGCTTGGCAGCAGGGCGCCGCTCGCTATGGCGTCGGCAGTGGCGGTTCCGGGCATGTCACGGGCTACACGCAGGCGCACGCCGATCTGGAACAACAACTTGCCGATTGGCTGGGGTGTCCTCGCGCGTTGTTATTTATTTCCGGTTATGCCGCCAATCAGGCGCTGCTAGCGGCTTTAACCGCCGCAGATGATCGGGTATTGGCCGATCGCCTTAGCCACGCTTCCTTACTGGAAGCGGCGGCGAGTTCACCGGCTCAGCTTCGCCGCTTTCAGCATAATCAGCCAGAATCCCTGCAAAATCTGCTGAATAAACCTTGCTCCGGCCAAACGTTGGTGGTGACCGAAGGGGTATTTAGTATGGATGGCGACAGTGCACCGCTGGCGGATTTGCACCAACGCGCGTCGGCGGCGGGAGCCTGGCTATTGGTAGATGACGCCCACGGCATTGGTGTCAGAGGTGATGAAGGACGCGGCAGTTGCTGGCAGCAAGGGGTAAAACCTGAGTTGCAGGTCGTGACTTTTGGTAAAGCTTTTGGGCTGAGCGGTGCCGCTGTGTTGTGTTCGCAGCCGGTCGCCGAGTATTTGCTGCAATTTGCCCGCCATCTGATTTACAGCACTTCCATGCCGCCTGCGCAGGCTTATGCCTTGCAGACGGCGCTAAAACGCATTCAACATGGTGATGATTTACGCCAGCGTCTACAGCAGAATCTACGGCAGTTCCGTCAGGGCGCGGCCAGCTTGCCATTGCAGTTAACTGCGTCAGATACCGCCATTCAGCCGTTAATTGTCGGTGATAATCAGCAAACCCTCTCTTTGGCGCAGCGCTTGCGGGATGAAGGGCTTTGGGTGACCGCCATTCGTCCACCGACCGTTCCTCCCGGCGGCGCTCGTCTGCGTATTACCTTGACCGCCGCTCATCAGCCGGCTGATATCGAAAGATTACTGGAGGTGCTACATGCCACTTGCCATTGATACTGTGAATAAACAGGCGATAGCCAGCGCTTTTAGCCGTGCGGCAGGTAGCTACGATGGTGCGGCCGCTTTACAGCGCGAAACCGGTGAAATTCTGCTGGAATTGGGTCAACGACACCCGGGTACTCAGGTGCTGGACGCGGGCTGTGGCACCGGTTATTTCAGCCGTCGTTGGCGGGATCTGGGCAAAAAAGTGGCCGCATTAGACCTGGCTCCCGGCATGCTGGAGTTTGCCAGACAGCAGCAGGCCGCCGATGAATACTTGTTAGGCGACATTGAACATATTCCTTTGTCGAATGAGTCGGTGGATATTTGTTTCAGCAATCTGGCGGTGCAATGGTGCGGCAATTTGCGCGCCGCGCTAAACGAGCTGTATCGGGTCACTCAGCCCGGCGGCATAATTTTATTTTCGACTTTGGCCGCGAGTTCTCTTGATGAATTAGGGCAAGCCTGGCAGCAGGTTGATGGCCAGCGCCATGTGAACGAATTTCTGCCGTTGGATGATATAACGGCCGCCTGCGGTGGTTTTCGTTATCAAATAACGCAACGTATTCATCATCAGTATTTCAACGATCTTATCCAGCTAATGCGCTCCTTGCAGGGAATTGGCGCCACCCATTTGCATCAGGGGCGAGCTAATGGGTTGACCGGGCGACGTCGACTGGCGGCGCTACAGGCGGCTTATCCTCAGCAAAATGGTATTTATCCGCTGAGTTACCAATTGGTTTATGGAGTGATTTATCGTGATTAAACGCTGGTTTGTAACCGGAACTGATACTGATGTAGGGAAAACCCTGGCTAGCTGCGCACTGTTACAGGCCGCCAATATTCAGGGTTATCGCACCGCGGGTTATAAGCCGGTGGCTTCCGGTAGCGAAATGACCGCCGAAGGGCTACGCAACGGCGATGCCCTCGCTTTGCAGGCCAGTAGTAACCAACCTCTCAGTTATCAACAGGTGAATCCACTGACTTTTCTGGAGCCAACCTCACCGCATATTGTGAGTGCGGAAGAAGGGCGTCCTATCGATTTTTCCGTTTTATCCAGAGGCTTGCGCGAGCTGGAACAGCAGGCTGATTGGGTGCTGGTGGAGGGGGCCGGCGGTTGGTTTACTCCATTGTCTGAGCAGCTTACTTTCGCCGATTGGGTTATACAGGAGAAATTACCGGTCATTTTGGTGGTTGGCGTGAAGCTGGGTTGCATCAATCATGCTTTGCTTACCGCTCAGGCGATTGCGTTTGCCGGGTTGCCGCTGGCAGGCTGGATAGCGAATGATGTCGTGCCCGCCGGGAAGCGACAGGAAGAGTATATGGCCAGCCTGACGACGATGATTGCTGCGCCGTTGCTGGGTGTGATTCCACATCTGCCCGAAGTGGCGGGACATCCGTTAGGTGAGTATCTGAATATTAGTCGGTTAAACGATTAAGAGCAGATATGATTCAGGGGCGGCATATCTGTAGGTTAGTCAGATAATTGGCTATTTTTTCTTAAATAATCGTGAGTATGGTATCGTTCTTTCAATAATTCTGCGATCGTAAATAGATTCTGAAAACTAATTCACAACATCTATTTATGGTCGTTATTTGAAAGAAAATAAAACTGGTTGTGATAATGTAAATCCACTTAATAAGGCTGATTAACGCTAGATTAGTTAGTCCTATGTTGTCAATTTATCTTTGTATTACCCCCCAGTGTTATTCAGGTATTGGATTGATGATTAATGCCCTTTGGGTTTCTGGCTCATTATTCATAACGCAGTTTTAGTGGTTAAAACAAGACCGTTCAATATTCGATTAATATTAGGAATGATATTAAGCATTATTTAAAAAGCCAATGCACGTCATCTGGTTTATTTCTCATCTGTTTTTAATTTACACCAGAGGTAATGGCATGACCTTTCCAGAACTATTAAAATTACTTTCTACTGGAACGAATCTGGATCTCGGTACTGCGGCAAAAAGCGGCGGATGCACGATTCAATTTGATAAAAACATTGATGTTACTTTTGAGAATCACGATAACAACCTATATTTATTTTCTCCGGTAATGAATATTACCTCGGTGTTGTCGGAAGATTTTTTTGCTTCACTATTACAAATTCAATTATTTGGCATTGCGACAAACCGCTGCTGGTTTGGCTATGATGCGGGTGGTCAGCGGGTGCTGTTATTCTGTTTATTCGATTTAAATAAAATGACGCCAGAAGATGCAATTGAACGTATTGAGGTTTTAGTCGATCAGGTTCAGTACTGGCAGCAGAATTTACCGCAGATTGCCAAATTATCTGACACCCATTCGGGAGCATATCGGGTTAATGACAGCTTTCAACGGCCGAGGTAAACATGAATAATATTTCTTTACCAAGATTCGGTATGCAGATTTTGGCCTACACGGCGCTTGATCGAAGTCATTTATTAAACAGTCTGGTGAGCCGTATTTCTGGTAGTTCGGATAAACGTGACGAGCTGGCCAATAAAATAATTTCAAACACGGTAACCCTTGGGCAGAATGCGCTTATTTCCAATAAGACGCTTGGGAAGCGTAGCGCCGAGATTGTAAATCAAGGGCGAAGCGTATTCTTTGGCAATACGCTGCAGCAGGTTGATAAAGGCGTCGGCCCGTTGGTCGAGCTTATTTTGCAATCTAAAGGTCAAGGCGGATTGGCGCAAAATATCGCTTCAGGTATTGCCCAGTGTCTTGGCCCGGTCTTATTACAAGATCATGCGGTAGAAAGAGTTCTGGTGGCCTTAACCGAGCAGAAAGGGGGAGAAAACGTCCTCAAATTGGCATTAGAGAATACCTTGTCTGGCTATACTGGCGGAAAAATAATTTCGGCCACGTTTATGTCGGCATTAAAACGCGCCATATTGGACAGGCCAGAATATAAACCAACGTCACCATTACATCATATGGCGGCCTGGAAATTACACCAATCCTTAACTTCTGATCCGGCATCACTGCCGCCAGCCCCGTTTGGTTTACCCACCATAGAAGCCATCGCGGGAACTGTCCCTAGTTTGGTCAGCACGGTTTGTAAGCAATTAGATAATATTCAGAATTTATTGCAGCTTCCTCTTAGCGAAAAAGAGCTATCGAGCGTATTTTCAGAATGCTGGCCAAGTGATTTGGCGGTTACAAAGGATATGACGAGCAAAAATTTCGCCAGTATTGTCATGATGGCTCATGCCACAAAACAAGAAAGTATTCTCGACGAGAAAATCGCGGAATTGCCGGATGGAATACGTCAATCATTCCAGCAGCAATGCAAAGAGATAAGAATATTTTTATCCAGAATACCTGATGCGCAAATCAAACTTGCCCAAAATTGGTCTGGGGGGACTGAGAGTATCTCGGTCAATCATTCTAAGGAGCACTCACCGCCTGCAAAATTGGTGGATTTTATGGATAATCAATTTCGCGCGCCGGTTCATCATCCAGAAGAAGTGGCTTCCTATTTTGCCGATGGCGCTTTCATCGACGCTTTTAAGGCCGGTATCGATCTTAAAGTGGATAATCGCCACCAAAGTTATGGTCGTTGGGCGATGGGAATGGGGAATCAGTTGTTCTCGCAGCTGCAAAATATAATTGGGAACGATCGACAAGAACTGACTCATGCACAAAGGGGGCAACTGGGGCAATTATCTGAAATGGTAGATAATAACCCAATGAGTTTAATGGCCATGAGCCGTTATCTGGTCCCTGAAAGTATTGTTTCGGCCGTTCAGGATCAGGTTCTCGGCCAATTTACTCGTCAGGGACCGGATCTGATTCTTGCCGATAATATCTGGATGAAAGTAGGTAAGCCTAGCGTCAGCTTTGCGGTGAGTAAAAATAATGGCGTGGATATTGATATTAAACTGACCTGGCCGATTAGCCAGTTTGGTAAAACCGCACAGACATTAGAAGCTGCGAAAGATCATCAAAGTCATATCAGCTCCCAGGTAAAAGTACATATGCTTTTCAATGAGAAAGGCGTTGAGAAGCAGGATATGAGCATCTCCGCGACCCAGATTTCGCTTAGAGATGAACTCACGTTAACCGCCGCAGAAGATTTGACTGAAAATACCCCGATCGCTTTCCTCAATCGAGGGGTATTAAAGCAGGCGTTCGAAACGGCGTCTAATTGCTAAGTCACGGTAATTTTTTAAACTTATTACATTAGACGATACTGTCCGCACAGCTTCGGAACAAACAGATTTCATCCTCAACGCCTGCGGCCATTAAACTGAATAATGCCGCAGGTGATGTACTCGCTCGAACTTCATATCAATGCTTATCTCGAATAACAGATTTATCAAACCGTTAAGTATTCGGTGATCAAATCGTCATCTAACAGCGCAAATTTTCCTTGAGCCACATTTCTTCCCTCATCAATCAAATAAAAGCGATCGGCCACTTGCTGAATGTTCTCCAACCGGTGTTCAACCAGTAAGAC
Source organism: Yersinia sp. IP36721 (assembly GCF_003634395.1). Classification (NCBI taxonomy): domain Bacteria; kingdom Pseudomonadati; phylum Pseudomonadota; class Gammaproteobacteria; order Enterobacterales; family Yersiniaceae; genus Yersinia; species Yersinia sp. IP36721. The sequence continues at coordinate 36,744 of NZ_QCZL01000023.1, read as the reverse complement.
CGTCAGGCCAATATTTTGGCATAACTGGCGAATGACACTGCCAATTTCCGCATTTAGCGCGGGCTGATCACCGCAACCCGGTTCATCCAGAATCAGTAATTCCGGTTCGGGAACTAACGCGCGCGCGAATGCCAACAGTTGCTGTTGGTTACGCGTTAGCTCCCCGCCGCGTTGACGGCGCTGCTGATGTAAAAACGGAAAGAAATCATAGATCCAGTGGGGAATAACCCGATCTTTGTGACGCCCAGCCAGAAGCGCGACCAGCAAATTATCCTCCACGCTCAGTTGAGAGAAGATTGGCTGCCCTTGTGGGACATAGCCAATCCCCAGTGCGGTTCGTCGCTCTACCGGCTGGTGAAGCAGGTTTTCAGGCGGTTCCCCCCCGGGTTGCCAAACCATCGTGCCGCTTTCCACTGGAAGATGACCCATTATGCAATTGATCAGCGTGGTTTTTCCTACGCCATTACGACCTATCAGACAGGTACATTGGCCGGGAGGTAACTCAAGATTGATATCCCATAGAATATGGGTGCGACCATAAAATTGATTGACCGATTGTAAACGTAGCATCAGAAAATCTCCTCGCTTGGCTAGGTGCTGAGGGCGTAGGCTGGCTAAGTTCTGCGAGCAACTTTTGCTGCCGTTAGGCCAATCCTCAGCATAAAAATCTCAAGATATGAAAAAACGTGTTGGCATAAAGAAGTGATAAATAACCAGTTTCAGATATTAACTTGCGGCTAACGGTGATTTTTACTGCTAAACAGCCGTTTTCAGCACTCAGTCTGGCCTATTAACACTGGAACGTAACTCCCGCTATCACGCTTCTGTTACGCCGAATCACAGTGAAATAAGCAACTCTCGAGCCAGGTTGCTAACGCATAAGAAAAAACCATTATGTTAGGACGATGTAACGAAATTATTTGGCCACTTGCGTAAAATTTATTGGAAATGGCATAAACCGCCGGCAGCTACGGGATGGCGGTTGCACCTAGGCGGTGCCACTCTGAGGGGGCGTGGTGCAAAAAAGAAACAATTTGAATCGGTTGCGCGGTGGATGACTCGTGTAGGCGGCGAATAGCAAATTAGCAAGGGGGATATTTAGCACTAATTGAAATATATAGAGAAATAAAAATGTAAAAAAATGACTAAAAAATCCTATTTGGACCTGTTTTTACCTTAACCGGCGGTTTTCTCCAGCTCGCACCACAGACGGGATTGAGTGAGTTATCCACCATTCCTGTGGATAACCTTGTGTATTAGACACAAAAAACTAGTCGCAAGCGAGAGAGGACGCGGCTTATGCCCCGGTTGTCTGGATTCTCTTCTTTTTCTAAATATACATAAATTACAATAAGTTAATTAAAATCAAGACTTGAGTATTTAACACTGGTGGTTATGTGTGATCTTTAATCAATTTGTTTTACAGCGGTTAACAACTGCCTCTTTCTGGGGATAAATGGGGTATTGTCATGCAAATGGCAATATGGAATCGAGATAACGGAGGGGTCGTGCCAGAACCAGCGCTCTTTTCCCTATATTTATACTTGATGCTGGTTTTATATCCAGTATCATAGCAGTGGAAAAAATCTGGGAGGCTCGCATAATTAGCTTCCTAACCGCGCGTGATTCTCCATCGGGTAGCTAATTCATGAGTAAATTATTCAAACTGCATTCTGAGTTTAAGCCTGCTGGCGATCAGCCGGAGGCGATCCGTCAACTGGAAGAAGGTCTGGAAAATGGCCTGGCGCACCAAACGCTGCTAGGGGTTACCGGCTCGGGTAAGACTTTTACCGTGGCGAATGTGATCGCCGATCTGAATCGGCCAACCATGATTTTGGCACCCAATAAGACGCTGGCGGCACAGCTGTATGGCGAAATGAAAGAATTTTTTCCTGATAATGCGGTGGAATATTTCGTTTCCTACTACGATTATTACCAGCCAGAAGCCTACGTCCCCAGTTCTGATACTTTTATCGAGAAAGATGCATCGGTAAACGAGCATATCGAACAGATGCGGCTTTCAGCCACCAAAGCCCTGCTGGAGCGGCGTGATGTGGTGGTGGTGGCCTCGGTTTCTGCTATCTACGGTTTGGGCGATCCGGATTTGTATCTGAAAATGATGCTGCATCTGACCAAAGGAATGATTATCGATCAGCGGGCGATTTTACGTCGGCTAGCGGAGTTGCAATATGCCCGCAACGATCAGGCGTTCCAGCGCGGGACTTTTCGGGTGCGCGGTGAAGTGATTGATATTTTCCCTGCCGAATCTGATGAATTGGCGCTGAGAGTGGAGCTATTTGATGAGGAAGTGGAGCGATTATCGCTGTTTGATCCCCTGACGGGCCAGCTGCATCAGGAAGTTCCGCGTTTTACCGTGTATCCGAAAACTCACTATGTCACGCCGCGAGAACGTATTTTGCAAGCGATGGAAGACATTAAAGTCGAACTAGCGCAACGGCGTAAGGTACTACTGGAGAACAATAAACTGGTAGAAGAACAGCGTTTGACCCAGCGAACCCAGTTTGATTTGGAAATGATGAATGAATTGGGATACTGCTCCGGGATAGAAAACTATTCACGTTACTTATCCGGGCGCGGAGAGGGAGAGGCGCCGCCGACGCTGTTTGACTATTTGCCTGCCGACGGTTTGCTGATCGTGGATGAATCCCATGTGACTATTCCGCAAATCGGCGGTATGTACAAAGGGGACCGTTCGCGGAAAGAAACGCTGGTGGAATACGGCTTCCGTCTGCCGTCGGCGTTAGATAACCGCCCAATGCGCTTTGAAGAGTTCGAAGCGTTGGCTCCGCAAACCATCTACGTTTCGGCAACGCCGGGCAAATACGAGCTGGAGAAATCCGGCGGGGAAGTGGTTGAGCAGGTGGTGCGTCCAACCGGTCTATTGGACCCTATTATCGAAGTACGGCCTGTAGCAACCCAGGTGGATGATTTGCTGTCCGAAATTCGCAAGCGGGCGGCGATTAACGAACGGGTACTGGTCACTACGCTGACTAAACGTATGGCCGAGGATTTGACCGATTATCTGGTCGAGCATGGCGAACGGGTACGTTATCTGCATTCTGATATTGATACCGTCGAGCGGGTCGAAATTATTCGTGACTTGCGCCTCGGTGAGTTTGACGTGTTGGTAGGCATTAACTTGCTGCGAGAAGGTCTGGATATGCCGGAAGTCTCGCTAGTGGCAATCTTGGATGCGGATAAAGAAGGCTTCCTGCGCTCTGAGCGCTCATTGATTCAGACCATTGGCCGGGCGGCGCGTAACCTAAACGGTAAAGCGATCCTTTACGGTGACAAAATCACCGCCTCGATGGAGAAAGCCATCGGTGAAACCGAACGTCGTCGGGCGAAACAGCAGGCGCATAACGAAGCCTTGGGCATCGTTCCGCAGGGCCTGAATAAGAAAGTCGGTGATATATTGCAACTGGGTCAGCCTTCTCTACGTGGCAAAGGCAGAGGTAAAGGCGGTAAGGCGGCGGCAGAAAGTGCGGCCAACTATGATGCACTGACGCCGAAGGCGCTGGATCGCAAGATTAGCGAACTGGAAGCGCAAATGTATGTCCATGCGCAGAACCTTGAATTTGAGCAGGCGGCTGAATTGCGAGATCAGGTACATAAATTGCGGCAGCAGTTTATAGCTATTTCATGATGTCGGGTTGTTCAGAAAGTGAGCCGTTAGTGGTGGATGCTATAAATCGGGAATTTCTGCTTGTCGCATCCGTCATTCCTGATTAATGTGTGCGGCTGATAAATTCGTCACCTAATAACATGTGAGATATATAATGAGCGACCACTTGTCGAAAGATCCTCTCCACGGAATTACGCTGGAGCAATTATTGACCAAGCTGGTGGAGCATTATGGCTGGGAAGAACTGGCCTATCGCATTCGCATTAACTGCTTTATCAGCGATCCCAGCATTAAATCCAGTTTGAAGTTTTTACGCCGAACCCCTTGGGCGCGCACTAAAGTTGAAGAACTGTACATTCATATGACGCAAAAACCGGTGTGGATGAAAGACGCCAACTGAGCGTTTTTTATTCGGTTGACTTTAGCCCTTCAGGCTCGCGAAAGCGGGCCTGATTTGTTTTATGCTATGGGAGTCTGGTTTTATATATAAGCTGAACCTATGAAATAGCTTCCATAGTTGTGCAATGATGTATTTTTATTTCACTGTTTTTTCATTAGTTTTATTAACAGATAAAAGTTTTACTTTTTTATTTTTTTTGTTTGTTTCATGTTAATGATTTATCCTCTTAAGATATTGTGGATATTTAAGAAAATGCAAAAAATAAAAAGAATATTTTACCGCTGTATATAGGCATGCTTTCTGTGGTGAATTATTTATTCTTGACCGTAAATTACTTTGCCGATATTGTCTTGAAAAATTGATACATTATATCCTTAAATTAAATAATGGCTTTAGCCGTTTTTTTTGTTTTTATTATTTAGCGACGCTGTGGGTTTATCTTTTATTTTATATTGCAGTTATGGACGGTTCAAATGAATGGAATCTATAAACCCCATTTATTATTTTCTATTTTTATTTTAACGCCAGCCACATCATTACAGGCGAAACCTGTTGAAGATGAACACCAGTCTTACATGGAGGTTACAGGCCAGATTTTTTCGCCAGGAAACATGCTGCGCAGCTCTTATCAGCAGGAACAGGGCAAACTGGCCAAAATTGCCGGCGGAACAAATCTGATTACGCCAGAGGATGAGGGGCGTCTGGGGACTTTGCAGGACGCACTGGATTATCAGCCGGGTTTGGTGATACAGAATTTTTTTGGCGGGGTCGATCAACCGCGGTTGAATATTCGTGGCTCTGGCGTGCAAAGTGCGCCTTTGTCACGGGGTGTTACTTTATTACAGGATGGCCTACCGTTAAATGATGCCGACGGCGGTTTTCATATTAGCCTGTTGGAGCCTCGCGAAAGTAAAATTATCAGTGCGCGGCGAGGAGCAAATGCCACCAGTCCGGTGAGCAACGCGCTCGGCGGCGAAATTGATTTTATGTCTTATACCGGTGCCGATGAAAATGGGCGGGCACGCTACGAATACGGTAGCTTTGGTCGCCACGGATGGCAGGGCGCGCTGGGCGGTAGCGAAGGCAATCTGGACGGACGTATCAGCGTGAGCGGCGATCGTTTTAGTGGCTATCGGCAGCATTCGTCTTCACGGCGAAATGCGGTTAGAGCCAATATTGGCTATGAAGATGAGAACTTTGCCAGTCGAACTTGGTTCAGCTGGACCGATCTTGCTTTTGACGTGGCGGGTTCTTTGTCTCAAGAGAAAGTTCAGACCGATCCGCGTTCGGTTTTTCCAATGGTATGGACGCGCGATCCTCACCGTAACGTCGAACAGGCTCGAATCGCCAATCGCCTTAGCTGGCGGGGCGAAGATTGGAAAAATGAGCTGGGCGTTTGGGCACAGCACACCCATGATAACTTTGTGACGCCGGTGGTCTACGTGCTCAGCGCTGGTAACACTTACGGCGCGCAGTGGCGAACCGAGCTACAGCGGGGGGATTGGGATTATCGCCTTGGGGCCTCGGCAGAACGCTCCGATATGGAGCGAGATTTACGGCAAAATCGGCGCGGGACGCCCGATAATTTCAAGTTGCTCGGCGCGTACACCATGCTGGCAGAAAATCAGAATCTGGCTTTTGGTGCCGGCTGGCAGATAACAGAGCAATTACGCGTTGATACCGATTTGAAAGGTACGCATTCCGTTCGCAATGCCAAATCCCGCGATAAGCGCAATGGGCTGGATCAGGATTGGTATTTTCTCTCACCTAAATTGGGAGCCGTTTGGTTCACCGGCAGCGATCTGCGTTGGTTTACCAGCCTGAACTGGAGCCATGAAGCGCCGAGTTTTCGTGAGATTATCTCCAATAAAGGCGAGCTGACCCTGCTACGCCCGCAAAAAGCCGTGACGTGGGAAGTGGGAGGTGAAGGTGCGTTAACCCGCAGCCTAAAATGGGATGTGACGCTATATCGCAGCCTGATTGACGATGAGCTGATTACCACTTATGACAGCGAAGGTCATTCGATAGGCACTTTTAACTACGCGGATAAAACCCTCCATCAAGGGGCAGAGATTGGGCTGAAAGGGCATATTCCGATCAGTGATAACAGTATCGAATATCGTCTGGCATGGACTTATAACGATTTTCGTTTCCGTGGCGGAGAATATAGCGGAAAGCGAATTGGCGGTATTCCGAAGCAAATTATTGCCGCAGAGGTTTTATATAAATGGAATAACTGGAGTATTGGGCCAAATCTGCATTGGTTGCCGGAAATAACGCCGATTGATCATCTTAATCGCACGGACATACAGGCTCGCGATAAATATGCGGTATGGGGAATGAAAGTCGATTATCGCCATCCTGACGGCTGGTCTGCTTATCTCAGTATGGATAATTTGACCGACAAACTTTATGCCACTGCTTCGGCAACGGAGCGAGAAGTAACATCGAAAAAGAGTAATACACTATTTCCTGGCATGGGGAGATCAATTAATGGCGGAGTTACCTATAGTTTTTAGCGCTAGGCAACTTATCACGCCCATTTTTAATTTACTTTATTAATATTTTTAGGGCATGGGGTAAGTGCCATCACGACCTTACTCTTTATTTTAACGGCGCTATCTTAACAATGAGTATTCTAAAACTCGCGATTATTGAATAATGCATCGGATGCTGAGATGAATATAAAATTGCAGTTGTACAGTTTTTTTATTTTATTCGGATTTTTATGGTTTCCGACAATTTGTTTAGCGGAAAATAATAGTTTTATTGATATGAACCAACGTGCGGTTAGTTTACTTGAACCGGTCAAGCGTGCGGTGGTTATTCCAATACCGGCAGCGTCATTACTGGTTAGCCTTGACCGTAGCACTCAGCGTCTGGCCGGTATTCATCCTTTTGCCAAAGTTGCCGCGCAGGAAGGCATGCTGAGCCGCATGTTTCCTGAAATCGATCTTTTACCCAGTGACACAGTTGGTGCGGGTTTTACTCCCAATATTGAAACCTTACTGGCCGCGCAGCCTGATTTAGTCTGGCAATGGGGGCATTTGGGCGATGATATTGTTACGCCTATTGAGCTGGCGGGGCTAAAAGTGGCGTTAATTTTGTATCCGTATCACGACGATAGCCGGATGCAGCAGTGGATAACACTGATGGGACGCTCCATTGGTCAGAATGAAAGGGCGCAGCAAATAATTGCCTGGCGTCAGAGAACGTTAGCTGAAGTGACACAAAAAGTGGCGCAAATTCCGCAGCAACAAAAAGTCAGAGTACTTTATCTGTCGCGCTTCCTTTCAGAAATACACACCATCGGTAAAACCTCCCACACTAACAGCGATATTCAGCGCGCAGGTGGGCTGAGTATTACTGCGGATTTTGGCGGCGCTCGCACCATTAATCAGGAACAAATTATGGTGTGGAATCCAGACGTTATTTTATTGGGCAATTTTGAGCCTGGGCTTCTCCCTCGTCATATTTATCAAAGCCCGGCCTTAGCTGAAGTGGCTGCAGTGAAAAATAAGCGCGTCTATAAAATCCCTATCGGCGGTTTTATCTGGGATGCGCCTAATCAGGAAACGCCGCTGTATTGGCAGTGGCTTTCCATGGTGTTTTACCCCGATAAGATTTACTGGCCGCTGCGTTCGGAAATTGTTCGCCAGTATGATTTTCTTTATCGCTATCAGCCTACAGATAAGGAGTTGGATAGCATTCTGCAAATGGACGCTAATAACGTGACGAAAGAATATAGCCAACGTTTCAAGGACAGAGAATGAATATTTCCAGCCGTATATATGGACGAAATAAATTTTTCTGGTTAATAACTCCGGGTCTATTGCTGGCCGTCATGTTGCTTGCATTGTGCTCCGGACGTTATCCGTTATCCGCCGGGAAAGTCCTCGCTATTCTGGCATCATCCTTTATTTCAACAGAAAGTCTGGCGGAGTTTGTTCAATGGACACCTATTGAACAACGCGTGGTGGAGTTTATTCGTTTGCCGAGAATGCTTATTGCGTTGCTGACCGGCGCGGGTTTATCGGTTGCCGGAGCTGCGCTTCAGGGGATATTTCGTAACCCGTTGGTAGGGCCGCAAATTATCGGCGTATCCTCAGGTGCGGCTTTGGGAGGCGCATTAGGAATAGTTTTATTTTCCTCGCTGATGATGATTTCCGGCCTGGCTTTTATTGGCGGCTTTTTAGCTATTTTGCTGGTTTATTTTCTCAGTCGCAGTAGCGGAGCCTCCAGTATTTTGATGCTGATTCTGGCCGGCGTGGTGATTAGCGCCTTTTTCGCCGCGTTAATTTCTTTAGTGACCTATTTTGCCGATCCGAATAATACCTTGCCGGCGATTGTTTTCTGGCTGATGGGAAGCTTTGCCACCGTGACATACCACAAGCTAGCCTTGGCTACTTTACCGGTACTTTGCGGTTTAGCGCTGCTTTATGCTCTGCGGTTCCGTATTAACGTGCTATCGCTGGGGGATGAAAATGCCGCCGCGCTGGGCGTGCCGGTGGAGAAAGTGCGTTGGCTGGTGTTGATTTCTGTTGCGCTGATTACTTCTGCCACCGTAGCCGTGGCTGGCACTATTGGTTGGGTCGGATTAGTGGTACCGCATATTGCCAGAATGCTGGCTGGTCCTGATCATCGCCAGTTGCTGCCTGCCTCGGCAATCATTGGCGCAATTTATATGATGGCGATCGATACGCTTTCCCGCAGCGTGAGCAGTGCAGAAATTCCCTTAGGTATCATGACTGCCTTGATAGGAGCGCCGGTGTTTGTCTGGCTGCTGCGGCAAACTCAGCAGAAAGGATGGACTCATGATTAATATCGATCGGTTGACGTTAATCCGAGGAGAAAAAACGCTGTTTGAACGACTTTCCCTCCAGATAGAGCAAGGCAGCGTAACCGCTATTCTGGGCGCGAATGGACGAGGGAAAACTACGCTTTTACGCCTGATCATGGGCGCGATTAAGCCCACTTCGGGCCAGATTTCCGTTGCTGCGAATATTGGCTATGTTCCGCAGCAGGAAAATGCGGTTTTTCCTTATAGTGTCAGAACTATGGTGATGCTGGGGCGAGTGCGACACATGGGCTGGTTTGCTTCGCCAAACCGGCGCGATAGCGAAGTGACTCAGCAATGTCTGGATTGCTTCGGGCTGTCGCCGTTGGCGGATAAACCGGTGAATCAGCTAAGCGGAGGCGAGCGGCAGTTGGTGAGTATTGCTCGTGCGTTGGCCAGCGAGCCTGAGATTCTGATTCTGGATGAGCCTGCTTCGGCGCTGGATCTGGCAAATCAGGACAAAGTGCTCAGCGGGCTGCGGGATTTATCCGCCCGTTTGGGGATGACGGTGGTGTTGACTACTCATTCTCCGTTACACGCGCTGCATATTGCCGATCGGACTTTGTTGCTTTATCCGCAGACTGACGGGGAAGACACGCAGGTAGCAGAGCAAACGAAGGGCGTCGCCTTTGGCCTAACGCGGGAGGTGGTAACGGATAAGAATCTGACGCAGCTTTATCAGTTGCCGGTACACGTAGATAAGTTGGATTTTGCGGGAAAAACTCGGGATATATTTATGCCGTTGTTTAACTGATCCAGCGTGTTCTGTCGGACATAAGCCCGGTAAATACCGGGCTTGAGAGGTTTAACCGAGTTTTTGCAGCGTTTGCTCCAATGCCTGACGCAGTAATTCTCGATCGTGACGATAAGGAATATCCTTAGCTTCCAGCGGCTGCTGAGTCACGATACGATCTTGTACACCGCTAGTGTCTACCGTTGGGCTAACCACTACCGCATCAATCATTTTACGACCGATTTTGCTTTCCATCATCGCCAGCTTGTCCTGTAACGTCAGAGCGGCGGCGGCCACGCTGAGTTCCTTACCAAGATTACCAATGTAAATCATGCTGGCGGAGCTACGGCGCAACGCCTGAGTTAAATCATCCAGCAACAACAACGGCATCAGGCTGGTTAAAAAGCTGCCGGGGCCGATCAAAATCAAATCGGCCTGACTAATGGCTTCAATGGCTTCTCGCGTAGCGCTAACGTGGGGAGACAGCGTCATTTCCTGCGGCATATGGGTCAATTGGTCAATATTGACCTCTCCATAAACCGGGTGCCCTTCGTGATCTAACGCCTGTAAATCCACCGGCTGCTCGGACATCGGAATCAGCCAGGCGTCCACTTTTAGCAGGCTGCGCAGCAGATTGATGGCTTCCATCGGCCTGACGCTCAAGTGATCCAGCGCCTTTAACATCAGGTTTCCGAGATTATGGCCGGATAATTCACCATTACCGCTAAAACGGTACTCAAACATGGCAGAAGCAACGCTGGGTTCAGTAATCAACTGGTTCAGGCAATTTCGGGTATCACCCCAGGCAATACCGCCTTCAGAGCGGCGAATTCGGCCAGTAGAACCACCGTTATCGGTGGTAGTGACGATTCCTGTCAGGCGTGATCCTAATGGAGAAAGGGCTGACATAACCCGGCCTAAACCGTGGCCACCACCGAGTGCAACGACTCGATCCAGATCGGCTAATGTGCGATTTCGCATAAGTTTCCTATCGATTTGCCCCAACCCGGTTTATTTATCAACCAAAGGCATAAAAATTTGCCATAAGTTAACGGATTTATGGCAAAAACGCGATAAAAGCCGCAGTTTCCGTGATATTGGACAAGAATTTATCCCGCGAATGATTTAGCTTTCAAACCTCGTTTCATGGTCTGCTAAGTCGTTGTATATAAAAATATATAGCGCAAAGACCCGATTGGCTATCCCGACGTTTTAGCGCTAGAATCCTTGGGAAAACCACGGTTTCTCCTGACAGTCTTTGGGCCGTCGCTGAAATCAAACTCCTAGCCTCTGTGTCTACGTTGCTCACGCAATATGATGCTTTGGCCGTGGCATTGAGCCACCAGGGTGCGAGGTAGAAATGCCTGCATCTCCCGTATTTGGAAAGGTGTTATGGTACCGCAACTGACCGACGCATTTGCGCGCAAGTTCTATTACTTGCGCCTATCGATTACTGACGTGTGCAATTTTCGTTGCACCTACTGCTTGCCCGATGGTTATCAACCCAATGGGGTGAAAAGCTTTCTGACGCTGGATGAAATTCGGCGCGTCAGCCGCGCTTTTGCCGAATTGGGGACGGAAAAAATCCGTCTGACCGGCGGCGAACCTTCCATGCGACGCGATTTTACCGATATCATTGCTGCTATCCGTGAAAATCCGGCGATCCGCACGCTGGCGGTGACGACCAATGGTTATCGTCTGGCTCGCGACGTGGCGGCGTGGCGCGATGCGGGGCTGAGCGCTATCAACATTAGTGTCGATAGTCTCGATCCGCGCCAATTCCATGCCATTACCGGGCAAGATAAATTTCATCAGGTCATGCAGGGCATTGATAAAGCCTTCGAAGTCGGTTTTGAGAAAGTCAAAATCAACGCGGTATTGATGCGTGAAGTCAACGATCGCAGCCTGAAAGCCTTTCTGGACTGGATAAAACCGCGCCCGATTCAATTGCGTTTTATCGAACTGATGGAAACCGGTGAAGGGAGCGAGCTATTCCGTAAACACCATGTTTCCGGCGGAGTGATTCGCCAGCAGCTACTGGAGCAAGGTTGGGTGCAGCAAGACCGTGCACGAAGCGACGGCCCGGCGCAGGTTTATCGTCACCCGGAATATCAGGGTGAGGTCGGCTTGATTATGCCGTATGAAAAAGATTTCTGTGCCAGCTGTAACCGCCTGCGCGTATCTGCCATCGGCAATCTCCATTTATGTTTGTTCGGCGAGCAGGGGATTCCTCTGCGGGATTTATTATCCGGCGATCTGCAACAGGACGAACTGAAAGAACGTATTCAAAGCGCGTTGCAAACCAAAAAACAGACTCATTTTCTGCATCAAGGCAACAGCGGTATCACGCAGAATCTCTCTTTTATTGGCGGTTAACGCGTTGGCGCATTGCGCTATATCAGGAGTATTTATGACCCAATTAACTCATATTAACGCCGCCGGCGAAGCCCATATGGTGGATGTTTCTGCCAAAGCCGAAACCGTGCGTGAAGCCCGCGCGGAGGCGTTTGTAGAAATGCAGGCCACGACGCTGGCGATGATTATTGATGGTAGCCACCATAAAGGCGATGTGTTCGCCACGGCGCGCATTGCAGGTATTCAGGCGGCGAAGCGAACCTGGGAGTTGATTCCCCTGTGTCACCCATTGATGCTGAGTAAGGTGGAAGTCAATTTGCAGGCTCAGCCAGAGCACAATCGAGTCCGAATCGAATCTTGCTGTCGTTTGACCGGTAAAACCGGCGTAGAAATGGAAGCGTTGACGGCCGCTTCGGTCGCCGCATTAACCATCTACGATATGTGTAAAGCGGTGCAAAAAGACATGATTATCGGCCCTGTGCGTCTGCTGGCGAAAAGCGGCGGGAAATCCGGTGATTTCGAGGTAACAGTATGATTCAAATTCTCTTTTTTGCGCAGGTGCGCGAGCTGCTCGGCACCGAGAGTTTACAGCTGGTGGCGGAATATCCTACGGTGGAAGCGTTGCGCCAGGCTCTGTGTCAGCGTGGTGACCGCTGGCAGCTGGCTTTGGACGAAGGAAAATTGCTCACGGCGGTGAATCAATCGCTGGTCAGTTGGGATCATCCGCTGTCTGCTGGAGATGAAGTGGCCTTCTTCCCGCCGGTAACCGGAGGCTGAGGATGGAAAATACTCGCATTCGCGTCGGCGCGGAGCCATTTAACGTCGGTGATGAATATCAATGGTTGGCTCAGTGTGGCGAGGACGGCGCCGTCGTGACTTTCACCGGCAAAGTGCGTAACCATAATTTGGGCGATAATGTTAGCGCGCTGACGCTAGAGCACTATCCGGGGATGACGGAAAAAGCGCTGGGAGAAATTATCGCCGAAGCCCGTGAGCGCTGGCCGTTGCAGCGAGTTTCGGTGATTCATCGTGTGGGATCGCTGTATCCTGGCGAGGAAATTGTGTTCGTTGGCGTGACCAGTGCTCACCGCAGTGTGGCCTTTGAATCAGCAGAGTTCATCATGGATTACCTGAAAACTCGCGCGCCATTCTGGAAGCGCGAAGCGACTCCCGCGGGTGAGCGCTGGGTCGAATCTCGCGATTCTGACCATGAAGCGGCCAAACGCTGGTAAACTCATGTAAATAATGCCCTAAAATGCCTATTTTAACTCCTAGGGGGCGGGCTGTTTTGTGGTAATCTTAGGACCAGGTGGGCCGTCAAGGACGGTCTGTATCATTGTTCACATGCAGAAGGTAATTACCATGGGCCACTATCCACGCTCTAATGGTTCGATTGTCGAACGTGCTAACACAGGCATTCAGGCATATATGGCGCAGGTATATGGCTGGATGACCTGTGGTCTGTTATTAACCGCCTTTGTGGCTTGGTATGCGGCGAATACGCCGGCTATCCTCCACTTTGTTTTCTCTAGCCAGATTACGTTCTTTGGCTTGATTATTGCTCAGCTTGGTCTGGTATTTGTTATTTCCGGTATGGTTAACCGCCTGAGCGGCACCATGGCCACCAGCCTGTTTATGCTGTATTCAGCGCTTACCGGTTTAACGCTTTCCAGCATTTTGATCATGTATACCGGCGCTTCTATTGCTAGCACATTCATTATTTGTGCTGGGATGTTTGGTGCCATGAGCATTTACGGTTACACCACCAAACGTGATTTAAGCGGTATGGGCAGCATGCTGTTTATGGGGCTGATCGGTATCGTGTTGGCCTCACTGGTTAACATATGGCTGAAAAGCGACGCGTTAATGTGGGCCGTGACTTACATCGGTGTTGTGGTGTTCGTTGGCTTAACCGCTTACGACACGCAGAAATTGAAAAATATGGGCGCTCAGTTGGACGCTAACGATAAAGACGGTTTCCGTAAGTATGCCATCGTTGGTGCGTTGACCCTGTATCTTGATTTCATCAACCTGTTCCTGATGTTACTGCGTATTTTCGGCAACCGTCGTTAATTTGGGTGATTGAGGGCAGCGTCAAAACCATTCATACGTTACGCTGTGATTGAAAGACAAAAAGGCCACCTTATGAGGTGGCCTTTCTTTTGAATGACAACGGCCATTTGAATGACAACGGCGGTGATATTTTTTCGATGATTAGTGTTATCTATCAAATTGTAAATCAGAATAGTTCCGCTCTTTTCCCCTCATTTCAATAGCCACATCTTGCCCATCAGGCAATTTTACGTCTGAACATCCCGTAAGCGGCGCTGCCCGTTGTCGCGGTAATCACCAATAAGGGCCACAGGCTGTGCCAGATAATATCGAAGCTGGCATCCTTCAGGTAAATCTGTTTGGTGATATCAGTAAAGTGGCGGATAGGATTAATCCAGGTGATGTTTTGTAGCCACACCGGCATATTTTCCACCGGCGATACATAGCCGGAAAGTAGTATGGCAGGCATCATAAACACGAATACCCCGATAAATGCCTGTTGTTGAGTCGAGCACAGCGATGAGATCAGCAAGCCAAACCCGACCAGCGATAGCCCGTAAATCAGCATGGTGCCGTAGAATAGTGCCAGCGACCCGGCAAAGGGAATTTGGTAGAAGAAAATGCCGATAAATAGCACAATTGAGGCCTGAAAAGTCGCGACAATCAGCGCTGGCACCGCTTTACCGATAAATATCTGCCAGGTGGTAAGCGGTGATACCAACAGCTGATCTAGCGTTCCCTGTTCCCGCTCACGTGCTACCGACAGCGAAGTTACTATCAGCACGCCGATGGTGGTAATCATCGCAATCAATGACGGAACCACAAACCATTTATAATCCAGATTCGGGTTATACCAATTTCGTACTACCAGTGCGCTGTTATTCGGTTTTATCTGTCCCTGCGTCAGCTCGTCCTGATAATTTTGAATTATTTGCTGAATATAATTGGCCGCTATCTGGGCACTGTTGGAGTTACGTCCGTCCAGAACTAGCTGCAATGGCGTGGTGTGTCCGTTGGCTAAATCGGCGCTGAACTGCTCGGGAAAACGGATCAGTAATAGTGCGCGCTGGTTATCAATCGTTGGTTGGATTTCCTGCGGGCTATGGAGCAGCAAAACGTTAGAGAATGCCTTCGCCTTGGCGAAACGCTGCGTCAGTTCAATTGATGCTTTTCCGCTGTCTTCGCTATAAATAGCGATGGTAGCATTAGTCACTTCTAGCGTGGCGGCGTAGGGGAACAGCACCACCTGTAAAATAACCGGCATAATCAATATTGCCCGGGTTTGCGGCTCCCGCAGCAAAGACTGCAATTCTTTGATAATCAAAGTATAAAGACGATGAAACATCATAGCTCCTTGCTCAGTCGAGTCGGCGTTGGGTTTTCCACGCCGTCAGGCCGATAAACACAATGGCCGAAGCGATCAGGAATAACAGGTTAATCCACAGCACTGTGCCGATATTTCCGGCTAAAAACAGGGTTTGCAGGCTGCTGACGAAGTAACGAGCGGGGATGATATAAGTCACGGCCCGGACTATCGCAGGCATACTATCGATCTCAAAAATAAAACCGGACAACATAATTGATGGCAGAAATGCCGCATTCAGCGCCACCATGGCTGCGTTAAACTGGTTGCGAGTCACGGTAGAAATCAGCAGCCCCATGCCTAAAGTGCTGGCCAGAAACAGGCTGGTCATGACGAATAAAATCCACAGAGAGCCGCGATAAGGCACCCCGAGGATAAATACCGAGACCGCCATACACAGCACCATGGCGATCATACCGAGGAAGTAGTAGGGAATAAGCTTGGAAAGCAATAGCTCGCTACGCGTAACCTGCGTGGAGAGCAGGGCTTCCATGGTTCCGCGCTCCCATTCGCGGGCAATCACTAGCGAGGTCAAAATAGCCCCGATTACCGTCATAATAATGGTAATCGCACCGGGAATAATAAAGTGCTGGCTAATTGCCGCTGGGTTAAACCAATAGCGCAACTGCACATCAATCAGTGGTGCGTTGGTTTGCCCTAGATTTTGCGATTGTTGTTGCTGCCAGATTTGCCAAATTCCTTGCGCATAACCTTGCACAAAGTTGGCCGTATTAGGCTCGCTGCCGTCGGTAATCACCTGAATTGGAGACGTATCTAATGGGCGATCCAGCCGTTGGGCAAAATCATTGGGAATAACGATCAGCCCGCGAATTTTCCCTGCTTGCATTGCCTGAATCAGCGCCTGACGGTTATCGCTGATTTGGGCGGCAATATAAGGCGAGCCGGTAAAGGCGTTGGCCAAATCCTGTGCCGGCTTGCTTTGCTGCTCCATCAAAATGCCGACATGTAGTTTGCTGGAATCCAGATTGATACCGTAGCCGAATATAAAAAGCAGCATGATTGGGATGACAAAAGCGATCAGGCCACTACTGGGATCGCGTAAAATTTGTCGGGTTTCTTTGCGGCACAACGCTCGCAGGCGTCGCCAGGAAAAACCGGTATCCTGATAGGTTTCGCTGTTATCTATCGGAGCGGCAGGGTGCTCAGACATGGCTCTGCTCCTTATCGTAGTTTTGTACTAACTCGATAAATGCCTGTTCCATGGAAGGATTAGGGTTATCGTCGCGGGCGACCTGCTGTTTCAGCTCATCTGGCGTTCCGGCGGCGATGATTTTCCCACGATAAACCAGACCGATACGATCGCAATATTCTGCTTCATCCATAAAGTGCGTGGTGACCATGACGGTGACGCCTTTGTCAACCATGCCATTGATATGTAACCAGAATTCGCGGCGAGTCAGAGGGTCGACCCCGGACGTGGGTTCGTCCAGAAACAGAATGTCTGGTTCATGCATCAGTGCGCAAGCCAGTGCCAAACGCTGTTTAAACCCTAGCGGCAGAGAATCCGGCGTTTGATTGAGAATCGACGTAAAGTTAAAGGCTTCGGTCATATCACGGATTTTATCCCGCTGTACCTTGCCTTGCAGGCCATAAACACCGGAGAAAAACTTCAGATTCTGCGCGACGGTCAGGTTGCCATACAGCGAGAATTTTTGTGCCATATAGCCCAAATGCTGGCGTGCCTTGCCTGAACTGGTTTTCAAATCCATGCCCAGTACCAGCGCTTTACCTTCACTGGGAACCAATAGCCCACACATCATTTTAAATGTTGTAGATTTCCCCGCCCCGTTAGGGCCGAGCAGCCCAAAGATTTCACCGCGTTTTACCTGAAAATCAACGTGATCTGTTGCGGCAAAATCGCCAAATTTTTTCGTCAGCCTCTGAGCTTCAATCACGGTTTCAGTGTGATCGCCGCTGACCGTCGGCATGATTTTCGCTAAAGCGGATTCACTTTCTGGCCCACCGCCGAGCAGATCGATAAAAGCATCTTCAAAGCGCGGATCGGCCTCTTGAATCTCAGTGGTTGGCTGGTTTAACTGCTGCAAGAGCTGTTGGCGATCGGCATCGGGTTTAAGAATCAAACGGACATATTTACCCTGAATGACTCCGTCGCTGACCAGCGGTAGCGTTAATGCCCGCTGTAACAGTTTTCGGTTGGTGCCGTTTTGCGCCGACAGCAGAATAGTGCGGCCGCTCATACGTTGGGTAAGATCTTGAGGTGCACCGCTGTATAGCAATTTACCTTCGTTAAGCAGCAGCACCTCACGGCACTGTTCGGCTTCATCCAGATAGGAAGTACTCCAAAGAATCAGCATGCCGTCACTGGCCAGTTCGTGCACCATGCGCCACAGTTCTCGGCGGGAAATAGGATCAACCCCCACGCCCGGTTCATCCAGCAGTAAAACCTGAGGTTGGCCGACCAAAGTACAGGCTAAACCGAGTTTTTGCTTCATCCCTCCGGACAGTTTTCCGGCTAATCGATCGGTAAAGCGCGTCAGATCGGTAAAGCTGAGTAGACGATCAAAAGTCTGACGTCGTTGCTCGCCGGTGACACCGCGCAGGTCGGCGTACAGCGTCAGGTTCTCCATCACCGTCAAATCTTCGTATAACCCGAATTTTTGCGGCATATAACCAAGAATTGAATGCAACTGGCGATCGTTTTTAATTGGGTCCAGACCTACCACTGAAAGCTGGCCACTGCCGGGTTTCAACAGTCCGGCTAGCATTCTCAGCAGAGTGGTTTTCCCTGCGCCATCCGGGCCTACCAATCCGGTAACTGCACCGCTGCGTATTTCCGTGGTTAAACTGGCCACGGCCGGATGATCCAGTCCAGGGAAGGTTTTCTCTACCCCATCCAGAGTAATCAAATGCTGTACTTCAGCCATGACAATGCCTCTCGATTAAGGTTGTGAGAAGCGAATAGTCACCGGCATACCCTGACGCAATTCTTCATCGGCATCGGTAACAATAATGCGCAGGCGATAGACCAGATCGGTGCGTAAATCGGGCGTTTCAACGGTTTTCGGGGTGAATTCCGCGGTTGGAGAAACGAAACCTATCTTACCGTGATACGGCTTATTGGGCCGACTGTCGGTATACACTTCGATTTCCGCGCCCGGTATTGCCTGACCTAAATGGCGCTCATCCACATAGGCGCGAATCCAGACCGGAGTGGTTAACGACAGGGTGAATACGGTGTTGCTGGCAGACAAAATGGTGCCCGGTTCAACGGCCCGGGTCAAAATAGTCCCGGCAGAAGGTGAGGTTAGCGTGGTGTCATACAGGTTTAATTGAGCCTGCGCCAGCTCAGCTTCCGCCTGTGCGACATTGGCTTCAGCCTGAGCAATTTCCTGCGGGCGATTGCCGCTCAGGAATTGGGCCAGTTTATCTTTGGCCGCTTGCAGCGCAGCCTGCGCCTGATTACGTGACGTACGCGCATCTTCCAACTCGTTAGCGGAGGTGGCTTTTCTTGACCACAAACCCTGCTGACGTTTTAAATAGCTATCGGCGTAGTTAAAGGCTGCTACTTTTTGCGCCATTTCGGATTTTACCTGTGCGATTTCCTCCGCTCGATAACCGGCTTTCAACAGCGCGAGCTGCGCTTGCGCGCTGGCAAGATTAGCCTTCGCCTGATTTAACGCATTGTTATACGGGCCCTCATCCAACTGACCAAGACGTTGACCCGGCTGGATTTTATCGCCTTCATCGACATCCAGTGAGGCCAGACGACCGCCGACACGGAAGCCCAGATTCACCGTGCGAATATCAACGTTGCCATACAGAGTGAGCGTTCCATTTTGCTGTTGGCGATAGTAGCTCCATCCATATAGTGCCGCCGCAATGACGGCGATAACGACGACTATCACTGCAATACTCTTGCGATTCATAACATTCCCTACCTGCAAACATGTAATTATTGCTGCGCCGCCTGATGCCGCAGCCCGTTGAGAAGAAGGTCGATATGTTCGATAAGCACCTGATTTATTAACTTATTTTCGGCATTGCCAATGTCGTTCCAACCCGCCTGATAGCGTATGGTTTCCCGCGCCATGCGAAATGCCAATACTTCGCCCAATAATGCATGGGTATGAATGATGGTTTTGGTAGCAAGAGCGTCAGCGCCAATGTAATTCGCCAACAATAAATTAAGTTTATGGTGTAGTGGGGCAATCGCCTGTTGATGAATCAATGGATAGGCTTCGGTAGGGGAAAGCTGTTCCC
Source organism: Yersinia sp. IP36721 (assembly GCF_003634395.1). NCBI lineage: Bacteria > Pseudomonadati > Pseudomonadota > Gammaproteobacteria > Enterobacterales > Yersiniaceae > Yersinia > Yersinia sp. IP36721. The sequence goes on along the minus strand of NZ_QCZL01000023.1, from coordinate 17,116 downwards.
GAGCCATAATTTTGCTCAGATTAATGGTTTCCGGCTGAGTCATTAAATGGCTGAATTGCAGCACACCCTGTCGCACATAATGTAACTGTCGTTCAGCGCATTGCTCGGATGGCGGCGTTTGCAAAAACTGGTCAATTTCGGCCGCCAGAGGCACGAAAGCCTGACGAATAAAATCCGCAATCTGCTGCGCTACCGCCAGATAGAGTTTTTCTTTGGAACCAAAGTAGTAGGTAATAGCAGCAATATTTTGGTCTGCTCGCTGGGCAATATCGCGAGTGGTCGCTCCTTTCAAACCCAATTCCCCAAACAGCTCGGTGGCGGCGCGCAGTAACTGTTGCCGTGCCTGTTCACCGCGCAACGTTACCGGAACGTTGGAATGGGGCATGATAAAGTCTCCCTTATGGATAGAATGAATTTACGCTAAAGCCTTATGGTTAGGCTGGAAATAAATTAATCAATCATATGATTAACTTTAGGCCATAAGTATAGGCCTGTAAAGATGGGGAATAGGAAAGGATCTTTGACTGGCGTAAGGCAATTTTTCTACAGTTTTTACCTATAAATTCATCTGATTGTTTAAATATCTCATGTTTTCACAAAAATCTGATATAATCCGCCTCAATGGTGCACTGCAGTTTGTGCCAATCCTCGTGGTAAAGCCTCATTTAATACCTCGTCTGATCATCTTCCCTTGAAACTGCACCTGACTGAATTGTTAGGATGGGGAAGATCTGGAGTTTCTCGTAATATGTCATTTGATACTCTCGGCTTAAACGCCGATATCCTGCGTGCAATTGAAGAGCAGGGCTACCTCGTGCCGACGCCAATTCAGCGTCAGGCGATCCCTGTAGTGCTGCAAGGCCGTGATTTAATGGCCAGCGCTCAAACCGGTACTGGTAAAACCGCTGGTTTCACCTTGCCGCTGTTGCAAATGCTCAATGATACCGCGCAGCCGATCAAAGGCCGCCGTCCGGTACGTGCCCTGATTTTAACCCCAACGCGTGAACTGGCTGCACAAATCGGCGAAAACGTCGAACAGTACAGCAAGTACCTTAAATTACGTTCGCTGGTGGTCTTTGGCGGTGTGAGCATTAACCCGCAGATGATGAAATTGCGCGGAGGCGTCGATATTCTGGTCGCTACTCCGGGCCGTTTACTGGATCTGGAACATCAGAACGCGGTTGATTTGTCTAAAATCGAAATTTTGGTGCTGGATGAAGCCGACCGTATGCTGGATATGGGCTTTATTCACGATATTCGTCGCGTGTTGGCTAAATTGCCTGCAAAACGCCAGAACCTGCTGTTCTCTGCGACCTTCTCCGACGAAATCAAAGGGCTGGCCAGTAAATTGCTGCACAACCCAGCTTCCGTTGAAGTGGCGCGTCGTAACACTGCCTCTGAGCAAATCACCCAAAGCGTTCATTTTGTGGATAAAAACCGCAAGCGGGAACTGCTTTCTCAGATGATTGGCAGCCAGGATTGGCAGCAGGTATTGGTGTTCACCCGAACCAAACACGGTGCTAACCATTTGGCAGAACAATTGAATAAAGACGGCATTACTGCCGCCGCTATTCATGGTAATAAGAGTCAAGGCGCTCGTACTCGCGCGCTGGCCGACTTTAAAGACGGTAAAATCCGCGTATTAGTAGCGACTGATATCGCCGCTCGTGGCTTGGATATCGATCAGTTACCGCACGTTGTTAACTATGAGCTGCCAAACGTACCGGAAGACTACGTGCACCGTATTGGTCGTACAGGCCGCGCGGAACGTACCGGTGAAGCGATCTCTCTGGTTTGCGTCGATGAGCATAAACTGCTGCGTGATATCGAGCGTCTGCTGAAACGTGAAATTCCACGTATCGCACTCGAAGGCTACGAGCCGGACCCAAGCATCAGAGCTGAGCCGATCCAAAACGGTCGTCAGGGACGCGGTGCTTCCCGTCCTGGTATGGGCCGTGGCAGTGCCACCCGCTCACAGGGCGGTGCAGTTGCCGGCCGTGGTGATAGCCGCGGCAACAGCAGCAAACCTCGCAGTCAGGGTGACGGTCAGCGCCGTTCAGCGCCACCTTCATCACGTCCGCGCAGCCGTAAACCGGGCGAGTAAATCGTTCGAGCTTAGGGAAAACCGCTCATTGCCGAGCGGTTTTTTTTGTCCTAAATTCGGCTATTCCGGGCTAAATTCGCGTTATTTCTTGTCTTGTCGCAAGGTTCGCTCGTATCATTGCCGGTCTTTTTTAGGGGGTATTTTGATGCAGATATTCCCACCTTATTTTTCAGCAGGCAGGTAATCAGGTCATGCGGGTACTTTTGGCACCGATGGAAGGCGTTCTGGATTCACTGGTTCGCGAATTATTAAGCGAAGTGAATGATTACGATCTCTGTATCACCGAGTTTTTGCGAGTGGTCGATCAGTTGCTGCCAGCCAAATCCTTCTATCGTTCATGCCCTGAGTTGCATCATCAAAGCCGCACTCCGTCTGGCACATTAGTTCGTATTCAATTATTAGGCCAATACCCAGAATGGCTGGCTGAAAATGCCGCACGCGCGGTCGAACTCGGTTCCTACGGCGTGGATCTGAACTGCGGTTGCCCGTCAAAGCTGGTCAACGGTAGCGGCGGTGGGGCGACTTTACTGAAAGATCCTGAGCTGATTTATCAAGGGGCTAAAGCGATGCGCGAAGCGGTGCCCGCTCATTTACCTGTGACGGTAAAAATCCGTTTAGGTTGGGACTCGAGCGATCGTCAGTTCGAAATTGCCGATGCTGTACAGCAGGCTGGAGCCACTGAACTGGCGGTTCATGGGCGAACCAAAGAAGAGGGCTATCAGGCCGATCGTATTAACTGGCAGGCGATAGGTGATATACGTCGCAGGCTCACTATTCCTGTTATTGCTAACGGCGAAATCTGGGATTACGCCAGCGCGCAGGAATGTATCAAAGTGACCGGCTGTGACGCGGTGATGCTAGGGCGCGGCGCGTTAAATGTCCCGAACCTGAGTCGGGTGGTGAAATATAACGAACCTCGAATGCCTTGGCCCGAGGTGGTGAAGCTGCTGCAAAAATATGTTCATCTGGAAAAGCAGGATGACACCGGTCTGTACCACGTAGCCCGAATTAAGCAGTGGCTAGGATATTTACGTAAAGAATATGACGAAGCTACCGAGCTATTTACTGAAATTCGCGCGCTGAAAACCTCGCAGGACATCGCGCAAGCTATATGCCGTTAACGGATTTTTGCTAACGGCATAACATTGACCCGAACAAAACCCCTGCTACGTGAAACGCCTCCTTCCAGCAAACAATATCAGATATGTACCAGACAGCCTCGTGCAATAAACGGCGCGAGTACTTCTGGCAATTCGGAGAAGTTATTCCAGCGTAAATCCAAGCGCTTTAACTGGCTCAATTCTGAGAAGCTTTCCGGCAGGGTGGAAAGTTTATTGGCGCGTAAATCCAGACTGTGCAGATTTTTCAGTGCGCCAAAGTTTTCTGGTAGCTGGGAGAGTTGATTAAAGCGAAAATTAGCATCAGTTAGCTGGGGCAGGACACAAAACTCATTAGGTAAATAATCCAGACAATTATCTGAAATATCCAGCACGTGTAGTTGCTTCAGGGCGGCAATTTCAGGAGCGATTGAAGCAATTTTATTCTTCATCAAATGCAACTCTTGTATCTGATGAAGGTGCCCTATGGCCGAAGGTATAGCTCTAATCGCATTGTTATACAGTCGAAGCTCTTTCAATGCTGAGAGAGAAAATATAGCTGAGGGAATTTCTTCCAGCTGATTATCGGTCACATTTAGATAGGTCAAATGCTGTAGCTCAGCCAAAGTTGCGGGCAAATCACTCAGATGATTATCGCTGATATAAAGATATTCCAGCTGTTTTAACCTCCCGAGTTCTTGAGGGAGGTTTTGTATACGGTTATGACCGAGATCTAACATGCAAAGCGACGATAATTCGCCGATACTGGCCGGTATCGATGGAATGTTGTTGCAGGATAAATTAAGTACCTGCAACTTCTGCAATGAGATAATCTCTTCGGGAAACGCTGTCAGGCAGTTATTGTACAGGCTGAGCTGTTGTAATCCTGACATTGTGCTTAGGTTCTCAGGGGCTGAACTTAGCTGTTTGTTATCCAGATTACTAACCTGAATGGCCCGTTTTTCCACCGTGGTAGCGATTTTCGGGTGCTGATGAAGCATCATTGTATTGTGCCTTTTCTTTATGCTTTGCCTGATGTGCCAAGCATAAGCTTTTTTGCCGCTAGCGATGACTTTTTCCCATGGTATAACCATGGGCTGAGTCAGTACGTATCCTTTATTGTGAAGATTGTTCTGCGGGCGAGACAAAAGCTAGGCACCACTTCATTTCTTTTCCCTGCCGGGTAACAAAAACATAGTCATTCATCTCGGAAATAGGCAAGCCTGGGAAGGAACGCAGAACATGCTGAAAATCAGCATCCTGACAGGAAGAATTCAGCGAACTCAGAAATAAACCACCGGCTTGGGAAATCTCTTTTTCTGAAATATTGGGGGTGTAGAGATTAGGTTTTTCATTATTAGACCATTTTTCCGCCATAAGGGGACGGTCTGGGGCGTAGAAAGTCAGCCACTGTGAGAAATAGCCACCGCCGACGTAGCGAAGTGGAACTTGATATTTATCTCGCCAGATTTGATTAATTTCGGCGCTTAGCGGTTGGATATAGTTAAATTTGCTGCCTGCGCCGCGAATATCTTTATACAACACTGTCGCGTAACCCAGACAAACCGCAGCCGCGACAATTAACAGAGATAGATTGATGCCTCGCCAGGATTTCACTCGTTCGACATTAAGGAAGCAAAGAGCGATAACTGGGGATAATACGGTAAAAGGCTGTAACCATTCGGTGATTCGTCCCCCGCTGTTAAACAGGAAATAGCCGAATATCAGTATAAGTGGCGGGGTAAACACGAAAAGAACGGCTTTCTTTTCGTCTGAGTCCGGCTGTACCAATGTGGCATTCAGCATTTTGAGTAGCAGAATGATGATGATAATGGGGTAGAAAACCACAAGAGCGGAAAACAGTACTTTACTGTTAAGTCCCGCGTTTATTTGTGAATCAACCCAATTGAAGGCGGCAAAGTCGTGCTGATAAAGCCAAAAAATATTGGGGGCGATAATAAGTAAAAATAGTAATAACGAAAGATAGAACTCTTTGCTATTGCAGGATTCTCGTCCTTTTTTCGTCGAGAAGGCATAAATAAGCATAAACGGAAAAAATGCAAAGCTGGAGTATTTTGACATGGCGGCTAACCCGCAAACGACAGCTAAGGCATACCAGTAAGCTTTATTATCATAAATAGATTTAACGAAAAATAAGAATAAGTACGGCCAAAACATCACAAGTAGATAATTGTCATTATAAGAAATTATATCAAAATTGATAACGCCAGATAAATTTAGCGCGAGCATAGAGAAAAATGCGATTTTGTAACTACCAAACAGTCTTCGGCTCAGAAGGAAAATACCCCATAAACCGACGGCAATAACGGTAAAATGCGAAACATACCAATATAACGCAAGGTTTATCAGTGGGTTGATGAGTAGACCTATAGCCGTAACTGCGCCAACGATATAGGGATTTTTCGGTGAGCCAAATTCGAGGCTATTCGCCCAATTCAGGGACTCTACGGCATCGTAGGGAACAGCCGGATCTAGATTAGATGAGATCGCAATCCATATTACGCTGTAAATTAATATAAATAATATTGCGCCGGTCTTGTAGTTATCGTCACTGCCATATGTCATTTAGAACTAACCTTACTCTTATAATTGCAAATCAATTTGTCATTATTATAATTACGCGTCTGTGTTCAAGTGCTTTCTCCTTTCTGTTTAGTGATTGTTTAAATGTGTTTTTTATAAATGGAAATAGTGACTTAATTTAACTTAGATTTGTTTTTTTGTTTAATGTTCATCTAGGAATAACTTAACTTTCAATAAGGCTATATCTTCTTTGCTATTAGAATAACTAATGGAAATTAACGATATTCAGACAACGTTTTTTTATGTTAGTCGCGCGATTGTCAATAATCGTAAGCGACCCTTTTAAATCTTTGTAACAATGATTTAAAGAATGTCTGATGCGCAGTTTATATGGGTAACTTATACTGCTTGGAGTCCAACCCACGTCACCTAAGCCAATCCATATGCATGTGAAAATACGTTTATCAATATTAAGTCTGTTTATTTTATCGGCTACGGCCTTGAGCGTTCCTGTGACGAGTTTCGCCACCACCAGTGCTGGCGTACAACAGGCAGCTCCGTTGGAGTTAGCCTCTGGCAGCGCGATGGTTGTCGATTTAAAAACCAACAAAGTTATTTATAGTAATAATCCTGACCACGTAGTACCCATTGCCTCAATCACTAAACTGATGACCGCGATGGTGGCTCTGGATGCCAAACAGCCGCTTGATGAGATTATTTCAGTTGATATTCATCAAACTAAAGAATTAAAAGGTGTATTTTCGCGAGTGAGAGTCAATAGCGAAATAAACCGTAAGGACATGTTATTACTGGCATTAATGTCATCCGAAAATCGCGCCGCGGCCAGTTTGGCTCACCATTATCGCGGTGGGTATAGTGCATTTATTGCTGCTATGAATGCTAAAGCCAAATCCTTAGGCATGACCCATACCCATTTTGTAGAACCGACAGGGCTATCAACCCAGAACGTTTCTACTGCGCGCGATCTCAGTAAGTTGCTGCTGGCCAGTAAGCAGTATCCGCTCATTGGTCAGTTGAGTACCTCTACTGAAAAAATGGCGACTTTCCGTAATCCGAATTACACCTTACCTTTCCGTAATACCAATCATCTGGTTTATAACGATAAGTGGAATATTCAGCTGACAAAAACGGGTTTTACTAATGAGGCGGGGCATTGTCTGGTGATGCGCACGGTCATTAATAATCGTCCGGTCGCTTTGGTGGTATTAGATGCTTTTGGTAAATATACGCATTTTGCTGATGCTAACCGATTACGCAGTTGGCTTGAAACCGGCAAAGCAGCGCCCATTCCAGGTGCGGCTAAAAGTTATCGACAGCAAAAAGATGCTCAGGGACGTTTAGCGAAAGTATCTGAATGATAGAAGATTAAGAGGCAGGAATACGCAGGATGCAGGTGTTTAACGGATTAAAATGAATTCGCGGTAGGATAACCGCGAATTCAACCAACTTTAAAAAATAAGCTTGAAGACACCGGTAATAGTCAGCAGGCCGACAATAAAAATTATCGCGATAATCCATAATATAATCTTCATTTGTTTCCCCTCAAAGAGAGTGAAAATAACGCCAACCCAGGCTGGCAATGTGATCTCACTATAGTTTATCTTTTTCCATTTCGCGGTACTTCTTACCAATCATACTGATTTTTAAGACTTGACTGAAAGATAGCTCAAACCTTACTAACGCCAGCACTTATGTTTTGAGGTTTTTCCTATCCCTGGATTAAAACTGTTGGTTGGATCTATTGCCTGATAAAAAGCCTTTAATTCAGGTTTAGCCAAATAGAGATGGCCAACATTATGTTCGGCGGGGTATTCAGCGCCTTTCGCCTGCAGAATTTCTAACATCTTATCTTTGATTTCCTGCGGACTCTCGCCTTTCTTGACAATATAATCCTGATGGAAAACGTGACACATAAAATGACCATAGTAGAGTTTTGCTACCAAACGGCGGTCTATTTCTTCAGGCAAGGTTTCAAACCACTGATCGTCATTGCGGCGCAGAGCAATATCCAAAGCCAATATATCTTCGACCTTATCGCTATGAACTGAATGGTAACGAACTGCTGCACCGGCGGCGGCAAAACGATGTAAAAAGGCCTTCTTTCCTTCGTCAGCGGTGCAAACCAGATAGTTACCTTCCGCCGTTGCGAAAAATCGACGTAAATGCTCGTTAGCTTCCGCTATTCCCTGACCGGACATTTTCAGCATCAGGTGATGTTCATATTTATCTCGGTAGCTTTTCAGGCGTTTAGGAAGATGGCTAGGCAAAATACGGCTGAAGCCCTGCATGACACGATCGGTGATATTGTTGATCAAAAAAGGAACTTTATTCAGTCGGGCATCGATCTTTCCTTTTAGGGTAAAGAAAGTCGGCATCTTATCCGTACCCATAGAATTGATCATGATAAAAGTGTCTTTGCCATAAATTTCGGCGATATCAAAAACGTCCCGGTGCATATATTCTCCTGCAACCGGTAAGTGTTTAAAATCACGTAAAATAGTACGACGTAATTCTGTCAGCACCTTGGTGTCATTGGTGCCAATATAAAATACCTGTTGCTGAGACTCCGCTGGGAAAGTATCTAAACGGACGGCAAAAACTGCGAGCTTTCCTGCGCAGCCGGAGGCTTCAAATAAGCGCCGTTTATCAGCATTAAAACGCGACGGCGTATCGGCATCCACATCTCGCACTCGTTCAACATAATCATGATCCGAGGCTTTCTGCTCGCCATGACCAATATCTTCCGGGCCATAATCGGCACGGGTTAAACGCCAAAGAATATCTTCCGGCGTGTCACCCAGATGGATACCAAGATGGTTAACTAATTGAAGTTCGCCATGCTCATTTATCTGAGCAAAAAGTGCCATTTCCGTATAAGCCGGGCCACGTTGTATTAGTGAACCGCCGGAATTATTGCAAACGCCGCCAATAACCGAAGCACCGATACAGGATGAGCCAATAACGGAGTGGGGTTCGCGACCAAAGGGTTTTAAGCGTTTATCCAGTTCATTCAACGTACTGCCGGGGAAAGCAATCACCTGTTCGGCATTATTCAATAACTGAATCTGATTGAGTCGCAGCGTGTTGATAATAACAATCTGGCGATCGTAATCATTTCCACTGGGAGTGGATCCTTCCGTCAGGCCTGTATTGGCTGCCTGCATAATAATGATTTTATCTGCGGCCAAGCAGGCTTGCAGTATTTGCCATTGCTGCATTAGCGTTGCGGGGAAAACAACGGCCAGAGCTTCCCCTTGACCCGAACGGAATCCGGTCCGGTAACGTTTGGTTTGTCGCTCTTTTGTCAGAAGGTAACTCTCACCAACAATATTTTTCAGTTGCTGCAATAATTCCTGATTGCTGTCACCATCGGTACGATTCATTTTTCTCACCTAGAGTACGAACATCCTGTTTTGCTGCGAAAGTAAATCTGAATAGCTTATTTGTTGAAATCGATGCTTTCTTTCGTTGCCATGAAGTAAACATGAGGCTGATGTTTCTTTCCCTACTGTGGGGCCGAGTTTGTGATCTATTTCACACACTGAAGGCTATTTATAACCACGGGTGTTAATCGCATCGGATTTGATCCAGCTTATATCAACCTGTGGCTAACAGACTTAAGGCATAATTGAGTAGATATAAGGTTTTCTTACGACTATTTTCCTATCAGGGCGGATTCAATGAGTGAGCATTTTGTTGGGAAATATGAGGTTGAATTAAAATTTCGAGTACAGAATATCCGTAACCTATTGAGGCGAATAGAAACGCAGGATGCAGAGATTTTTGCTCTCAATAATCATGAAAAAGATTGTTATCTGGATGCTTGTGATGGCGGTCTTGCACGGCAAAATATCAGTATGATATTGCGTGAAATGAACCCGTCGGGTATTCGGCTATGGATTGTCAAAGGGCCGGGAAGCGAGCGATGCGAAGCCAGCCGGGTCGAGGATTTGGGCAAGATTTCGAGTATGCTGGTGACTTTAGGCTATCAGCCGGTATTTACCCTGGAAAAGAACCGCAGTATCTATTTTATCGGCCAATTTCACATTACGGTCGACCATTTGGAGTCTGTGGGAAATTTTGCTGAAATTGCGGTGATGACAGATGATCCGAATGAATTGGCAGAATTAAAGCTGCAATGCAGTCTTTTTGCCTCAACCCTAGGATTAACCGCAGATATGCTGGAACCTCGTACTTATCGGCAATTACTGGGCTTCTAAGATCCCGGCATTGCAGTAAGGTACAAATTTGGCAATTGACCGGTGAAAATAACGATATAGGTATTCTCACCGGTAAACAGACCATTATTTTTTTAATAGAGTTTTGAGATTGGCAAAAGGGTTGTGAGTAGCGACACCCTGATCTTTCTGCGCGTCATCTCCGGCAATAACCGTCGATCCGTATTGATCGGCTTCGGTATATTTAGAATGCTCGTGATCGTGGCAAAACAGGCACAACATCTCCCAATTGCTGCCATCTTCCGGATTATTGCCGTGGTCGTGATCAATGTGGTGTACGGTCAACTCACGCAGATTAGAATACACAAACTCTCTGGAACACTTTCCGCAAACCCACGGGAAGAGTTTTAGCGCTTTCTCGCGGTAACCGCTTTCCAGCCGGGCATAGTTTTTAGGGATATAAGCCATGGGAACCTTCAATTCTGTCGTGTGATATCTGAACTTATTTTAGCGTGAAAGAAGATTCGTCACCATGATTAAGGTACTGGATAGGCTTTCCTCGTATGGAGTTTTAGTAAAATAACGATAGATTAACCCACTGAGTCAAGAGCCATAGACACGACTTGATACAAGAAAATTTTATTATATCGATTTGGGCGTATTTTATTTTTATCATTCGATTTTTCATGTAGCGAATGGGCATTAATCGAGCCATTTTTCTTTCATATAATGGTTTTTTGAGACTTTTTCCAATGATTTAAACGGCTAAGACGTTTTACACTGGTAGCATAATTAGGCTAATTTTATCTGGAGTAAGGGAATAATCCGCCCGTTGCCCGATAATTATTCTTTGCCGATAAAGTTGAGGCGATATGAAAGAATCAGAAGTGCTGGCCGAAGTCAGTAATGAAAACCAGACACTGGTGGCTGTGGTGCAACAAGATCAGCGTGTGGTTTATTTCTATATTTACCCGTTGGAGTCCGTTGAAGATCGTTTTCCGGTGCGTGCCTGCTGGGTAAGAAATCTGACTGCGGCTCCCCAGTTAGATGATAACGCGGCTATTGAGCAGGGGCTTGCCCCGCGTTTGGCTGCGGCCTATTGTCGAAATATTGCCGGTGAAGAAGCATTGGATGCGCAATATATTAAGATTATCTGGTCAGAAAGTGATGACGGCGCAGCGCTGTGGTATCAGGGGCAATTATTGGCGGTGATTCCCGGCTGGAGTTTGTATATCGATCACTCTGTCTGTTACTCCGCTAGCTGTATTAAAGAGAATCCACTCACTTTACCTTTGGGGTCTGCGTCTACTAATACGCAATATGCTCAGGCGGAACGTACTCGACAATTTTGGCGAGTCTGGCAGCAGGAGGAAGGTAATCCCTGGCCCAGTATGCAAGTGGAATATATTCGACGCTATGAGCAACATTTTGGTCCGGCGCAAAAGTATTATGCTATTGATCAGGGCAGATGGCCGCCAATGGCGATCTCTCAGCATGAAAAGGATGGAGTTTATTATTTTCTGACGCTGGGTGTCAGTATTCGTCCGCAGCCTTGGGTTGAGATTTTATTTAATGATGATGCCGGGAAATATCGTCGAATAGAATTAGCGATGGCAGTGGATAGTCAATATGTCAACGAAGACAACGCCGTTCGCATGGCGAGTGCTTTAGCCGGTTTTGCCCATGTTCCGTGGGGAAAAATAAGCTGGCTGGGAGAAGGCCATGCACTGGAGTCTGAAGTCGCCCCTCAGGGTTACGAAGGCTATGTATTATCGGCCAATCTATACTCTGAGCACGTCAGTCTGACGTTGCCGGAGCAGCAGGGCGATCCGGTAAACATTTATTGGGCCAGTCCGATATTTACCAGTGAGCGGGAGTTTGCGCATTCGCTACCAAACGGCGGCTACGATTTGTTAGCGAAAATGCGTCAGCGGCAGGTGAATCATATTTTCGCGCCAAGAGAACCGGTTATTTAATCGGTCGAGTAGTTGTGTTTTAGCGGGATAAAAAATTTATTTTTATTCTTGGATGAAGCGTACAGATTTGCGGATTTACCTAATAAGGTCTTAACTTAATACTGTAATGGACGCTGTGAATAGCTAATAATCACTCAGCTGATAAAGCACAGACCGTCAGGTTTATTCAATATTTGGAGGACGTATGGGGATTCTATCCTGGATTATCTTTGGTCTCATCGCCGGTATTCTGGCTAAGTGGATTATGCCAGGTAAAGACGGTGGCGGATTCTTTATGACCATCATTCTTGGTGTGGTCGGTGCTTTGGTCGGTGGCTATATCAGTACTTTCTTTGGGATGGGCAGAGTAGACGGCTTTAACATTGGTAGCTTTGTCGTCGCAGTTATCGGTGCCTTGGTTGTGCTGTTTATCTACCGTAAAATTCGTAGCTGATTTAACAAGAAAGACTCATCTTCTCTAAAGAAAGGTGGCAATCACATGTCACCTTTCTCTCATCAAACTATCATTTCTCTGTAATAAAAATATCCGTTAATGGCTCAAAGATAACCTGCAATCTGAGAGACATTCTATGGGCCAGGCATTACTTCAATATGCGCCAGATTATCCTGATACTGCACCGGAAACGAAAAAAAAGGTTCTGGCGGTTAAAGGATTGATGAAAGCCTATGCATCGCAGCATAAGGTGTTGGATAACATCAATTTTGAACTCCATGCTGGAGAATTTGTAGCGATTATTGGCCGCTCAGGCGCAGGAAAATCAACGTTACTTCATATATTGAATGGCACCATTTCTTCCAGCGGTGGAGAGATTCTTAACTATCAGGAGAGTGGGGAAACGCAAAATATTGCCTCGCTGACGGCCAAACAAATGCGTAAATGGCGTGCCAAGTGTGGAATGATTTTTCAGGATTTCTGTCTGGTTCCTCGCCTCGATGTTATGACCAATGTGTTACTCGGAAGATTAAGTCATACCTCAACGCTTAAATCATTTTTTAAAATATTTGCCGAGCGTGACCGAGCCAGAGCCGTCGAGCTCTTGCAGTGGTTGAATATGTTGCCACATGCGTTGCAGCGCGCCGAAAATTTATCCGGAGGGCAAATGCAACGCGTGGCTATTTGTCGCGCGATGATGCAAAACCCTAAAATTCTATTGGCCGATGAGCCTGTAGCCTCCCTCGACCCAAAAAATACCACCCGAATAATGAATACGCTGCAAAAAATCAGTGAAAACGATATTGCGGTGGTGGTGAACTTACATTCGGTGGCATTAGTTAAAGATTACTGCACGCGAGTGATTGGTATTGCGCAAGGAAAAATTATATTTGACGGTCATCCTGATCAACTAAGTGACAGTATTATTCATGATATTTACAACGATGAAGCAACAGATGTTTTGCATTAATTTCCATTAATCCTCTACGGACATAGGTTATTTTAATGAAAAAAGTAATGAGTGTTACTTCGTTAGTGGCAGGTGCGATGATGGTATTTAACGCCACGGCGGCAGATGCACCGAAAGAAATCAATTTGGGTATTCTCGGTGGCCAAAATGCAACACAGCAGATTGGCGATAATATGTGTGTAAAAGAATTTTTGGACAAAGAATTAAAAGTAAAAACCAATTTGCATAATGCTTCGGATTATTCTGGGGTCATTCAAGGATTACTCGGTGGAAAGATTGATATGGTGCTGAGTATGTCACCGTCATCTTTCGCCTCGGTTTATATTAAAGACCCTAAGGCCGTCGATTTGGTCGGTATTGTCGTCGATGATACCGATCAGTCTCGCGGCTATCACTCTGTGGTCGTGGTGAAGGCAGACAGCCCTTACCAGAAAATGGAGGATTTAAAGGGGCAAGCCTTTGGTTTTGCCGACCCGGATTCAACTTCGGGTTTCCTGATCCCTAATCAGAGCTTTAAACAGAAATTCGGCGGAACGCCGGACAATAAATATAACAATTTCTTCTCCAGCGTGACGTTCTCCGGTGGTCATGAGCAAGACATCCTTGGCGTTATTAATGGTCAGTTTGCCGGCGCGGTAACCTGGGCATCAATGATCGGCGATTATAATACCGGTTATACTAGCGGAGCTTTCACTCGCATGATTCGTATGGATCATCCCGATTTAATGAAACAGATTAGGATTATCTGGCAGTCTCCGTTAATTCCTAATGGCCCAATTCTTGTTCGCAGTGCTTTACCGCCAGCATTCAAAGCGCAGTTGGTTGAGGCTATCAAAAAACTGGATAAAGAAGACCATGCCTGTTTTATCAAAGCGGTAGGGGGCAAGCAGCATATTGAGGAAACCTCATTGAGCGAATACCAAACCGTCATTGATTTGAAGCGCGATCTAACTAAAGGCGACCGTTAAGTCGGTTGATATAATGAATAGGATAGCTCAGGAACGGAATACCGGAGCTATCGGTTTTCAGGCGGTAAGTTATTTTGAATACTGATTTCAATCATTATTACCAGCAGGTTCGCAGTAAGCAAAAACGCGAAACCTTAATATGGTCTTTAGCTCTGGTTGTACTCTATTTGGGTGCAGGCAGTATTGCTGAATTTAATCTTCACACCGTTCTAGTTTCATTCCCACATTTTTTTGACTATCTGGCTGAAACAATTCCTGTACTTCACTGGCCGGTTTTATTTGCCGATGGGCGTACCGAAGGTTCATTGGCATATTGGGGCTATCGCCTGAATATTCAGCTACCGCTAATTTGGGAGACGCTACAGCTTGCCATTGCCGCAACCATTCTCTCGGTTATTGTCGCCTGTATTTTGGCTTTTCTGGCGGCTAATAACACCCACAGCCCAGCACCAGTCAGATTAGCGATTCGTACCTTTGTTGCATTTTTACGTACCATGCCAGAATTAGCTTGGGCAGTCATGTTTGTTATGGCTTTTGGTATTGGCGCGATTCCCGGTTTTTTGGCTCTGGCGTTACATACGATAGGTAGCCTGACCAAATTATTCTATGAGTCTATTGAAACTGCCTCAAATAAACCTGTTCGCGGTTTGACAGCTTGTGGTGCTAGTAAATTGCAACGTATGCGTTTTGGTCTTTGGCCGCAGGTGAAACCTATCTTTCTGTCTTACAGCTTTATGCGATTGGAAATTAATTTTCGCCAGTCAACCATACTGGGTTTGGTCGGCGCGGGCGGAATAGGACAAGAGCTAATGACGTCTATTAAGTTGGATCGTTATGATCAGGTCAGCATCACGCTGTTGCTGATTATTACCGTGGTTTCATTACTAGATTACGCCTCCGGAAAATTACGTAAACGTGTTGTGGAAGGAGCCGCTTAATGATGACGAATACGCTTTCGCCAGCCGATGTGATTTCTCTGAAGCAGCAACATCCGACCCTTTTCTCGCAGCAGCGGCGCTATCTTCGCTTGGTCGTTGGCATCGGCGTGGCCATTGTTTTCTATTATATTTTCTTCTTTAATTTCTTTGGTATTCCCTGGTCTGCCTTCGTTCACGGCAGCCAGCAAATAGGGCGCTATTTCCTGAGAATGTTTGTCTGGCATGATTTTATCAACTGGCCGTTTAAATATTACTTTGGTCAGATTTTTATTACTTTAGCCATTGTATTCGCCGGTACGCTTACAGCGACGTTTATTGCGTTGCCACTGTCCTTTCTTGCTGCCCGTAATGTCATGGATACGCCGGTATTACGAGTTACCTCTTTTGTTGTGCGCCGTTTTCTCGATGTTTTTCGCGGTATCGATATGGCGATTTGGGGGCTGATTTTTGTTCGTGCCGTAGGAATGGGGCCGTTAGCGGGGGTTCTGGCCATTTTTATGCAGGATATGGGCTTACTGGGTAAACTCTATGCTGAGGGACACGAGGCAGTCGATAAATCCCCTAGCCGTGGATTAACTGCAATGGGGGCCAACCCATTACAAAAACACCGCTTTGGTATTTTCACCCAGTCGTTTCCAACTTTTCTGGCGCTTAGCCTGTATCAGATAGAGTCTAATACCCGTTCTGCGGCAGTGTTAGGTTTTGTCGGTGCTGGCGGTATCGGTTTGGTTTACGCAGAGAATATGCGTTTATGGAACTGGGATGTGGTGATGTTTATTACGTTGATTATGGTGGTTATTGTGATGGTGATGGATAAAATATCTGCCATGTTGCGCAATAAATACATTATTGGCGAAGAGATTAGCCCGTATAAATCAGACTCAAGAGATCTGTGCGTTATCACTAACGATAAGTAATTTCTGTTTTTATACCAGAGCCCAATCAGGCGCATTTTTGTGTGGTTGGGTTCTGATATGTTATTTTACTAATCAGTTGTCAATTTATATTTGTTTTTGTTTAACGTTTATTTGTGATTTTGAATAATGTCGTTATTTTGTATTTAATAATTACTTGCTTTTTTCACGATTATATCAAATTAAATTTACATTGAGAAAAAAGGATTATCTCTATATAATACTGCCCGCCAGACGTTAAAGAAGCTTTTTTGTTATTCTTGCGACATTCGCACACGTCTATTAAATTAATTGGAATAGGGCAGTAATATGATCAACAACGATGTGCTCCGCAGTGTTCGCTATATGCTTAATGTTAACGATGCTAAAATCGTAGAAATCATCAAGTTAACTGATTTTGAAGTGAACAGCGCGGATGTCGTTAATTTCCTTAAGAAAGAAGACGAAGCTGGTTACCAGAATTGTCCTGATGAGGTCATGGCTCATTTTCTTAACGGTCTGATCTTCTTTAAGCGTGGTAAGGATGACAAATTCCCAGCTCCGTCTATTGAAGCACGTATCACTAATAATATTGTGCTGAAAAAGCTGCGCGTAGCCTTCGAGTTGAAAGATACCGATATGCACGATATCTTCACCTCCGTTGATTTTCCGGTGTCCAAACCTGAATTGAACGCGTTGTTCCGTAAGGACGACAGCAAAAACTTCCGTCCTTGTGGCGATCAGGTGCTGCGTTACTTCCTGAAGGGCCTGACTCTGCGGGTGCGCGGTCCTAAAAAATAGTCGTTTTAATATGACATAATGATAATGGCGGGCATTGGTTCGCCGTTATTGTATTTTTCACTTTTTCACTTTTTCACTTTTTCACTTTTTCACTTTTTCACTTTTTCACTTTTTCACTTTTTCACTTTTTCACTGTTTAAAGAATAAATTAATGAATGATGAATTAAATGGATTTTTTATGATTATTATTATT
>NZ_QCZL01000022.1:0-69640 GCF_003634395.1 Yersinia sp. IP36721 | reverse complement strand
GAGTGCGGTAAGTCTATTCAACTGATACCGGGGAGAGCTGAAGGAATATGAGCGAACTAATAATTTACCTGGATTGGGTGCTGCTCGTTATCGGCGGCATCATCGCCTACTGGTGGCTGTTCTGCTGGAAGGAGTGAATGTGTGGAAGCAACAATCGAAAATGCCATCAGATCGGTTGCCCGGCAGTGCAGAACAGAAATCATTAATTCCACCGCCGGTATACCTAAAACTCAGCACGACCCCATCGTTACGAAAATCCTCGATCGCTACGCAAAAAAAAATAACCGCCCTACCGCCTAACTCGTTTTCGGCTAAGCGGTGGTTGAGCTATTTCGTCAGGCAGATCGACAAAGAAATAAGAGGCCAACAATGAATGATATAAAAATCGATGTTCCTCCTGTTCTGATAAACAGAACGGCTATCCAGCAAATGCTCGGCGGGATATCGAGAACGACCTTTTACCATCGCCGCAAAGAATGGAAACAACAAAATACGCCATTCCCACCCGAGGTAAAGGAGTTGTCAGCCCCTAAAGGTGGCGCACTATTCCGATACCAGGACGTGATTAAATTCTGTCAGGACATGGGGCTGATTTCATCGACACACGTTTGAATCTTAGACGCCCACAAATCTGCCGCCTCTATCTGCTCGCGTATGTAATCATGGTGGTCATATACCGCGAGCATACCCGCCATTTTATGCCCAAGTATCTTTTCTGATACATGCGGTGCAATGCCGAGTTCTGCCATTTTTGTCTTTACGGTTCTGCGCAGATCATGCATTGCCCAATCAGTCACGCCCATCACCCTGCCTACCTGATCGGCCATCGATAAAAGAACCCCTGCGGACATCGGCCTGTCGGTCTGAATCGTTGCCGGCGGGAATACCTGGCCCAGCTTAGGATAAATATCAAACGCTTCTCTTAGCATGGTCACTGCGGCGTCAGAAAGCCCCCTCACGAACCGGCGCCGGGTTTTAGATAACTCCTCCCGTATTGCCCACGTCTTTCTATCCAAATCAAAATCCTGCTTTTTAGCCATGCGCAGCTCTATACCGCGACAGCCAGTAAGCAAAACTAATTTTATAAATAGCTTATTCTGGTATGCGAGCTTGGATGAATCGACAGCAAGCCAGAATAGTCCTATCTCCTTATCGTTAAGGAATCGGTCAATAGTTCGGATTGGATCGCCAACATCGGCGACTGACAATGGAGTCAGGACGTTCCGGATGATTCGGTTACGCCGTAACGAATAGTTAAAAATCTGTTTCATCTTGACCAGCATCATGCCAGCCATCACCGGTGCGCCATTTTCCCTCATTCGCTTAAAGACTGATTCCCAATGTGCTATCTGCATCTCATCGACCGTCATTCTTCCAACATATGGCGTGACATGCAGGTCAAACATCCTTATCCAGTAATCATACTTAACCAGCTTTTTAGCCTGGGGACTTTCTAACCACTCGCTTATGCAGTCACTAACACTCGGGGCCTGAATTTTTTCGCTCATTGCCATCTTGCGCTGAACCGACGGCTCTCTCCCCTCACTGAGGTGCTGGCGGCACACTTCAACAGCATCCCTCGCTTCTTTTAGCGACATAGTTCCATAGGTGCCGATCTTCATGCGCTGTAATTTCCCAGCAAAGCGATAGCGGTACTGAAACGAAACTAGCCCCTTAGGGCTAACCCGGACAGATAATCCATTCGCGTCAGGAAGTTCAGTCGGGCCATCGTAGGGTTTTCCGACTATTTTTCTTAGCTTCGTGTCATTCAGCGCCACGACATTACTCCGGCAAATTTGGTACGCAATTTGGTACACAAATATTAACGCACGGAATAGAACAAAGTGAAACAGTCATGAACGGGTATAGTGCCGAGAATCTTGATGGTTAGTGGCTTTCTGCGAGGACTTAAACGGAGATGAACGAGTGGGAATGAGGTGGATTGCTTACACGACAGATCACATGTAACAGTATAATTTAGTTTAAATTCAATTTGTTATGTGCGCTATCCGACTTTACCTTGCCTGATATATACACTCATATGTACACAACTCGTTTTGTATCTATGGTGTGACGCAATAACTGACAAAACATAGTAACACTCACAATATGTGATTATCCACCCGCAGAAGTGGGAATGTTGATATCCCTGCCCTTTAGTTTCTCAAACGCTCTGCCCCACATGCGTTTTTGTGATAGCGGGTTAAGATTAAATGCATTTAATTCCCTATTTTGACGTAGGAAGATTCACACTAAAGCCAAATAAAGGCTAAATCTCCGGTTCTGAATCATTGATTTGTTTGGCAATGAGCAATAGCATTTCAGGGTTAAAAGAGGCATTGAATATGATAAATATCCCCCTACTGTTACAACCTCGAATTGCTTAACCGGCGGTGATGATTTGAACGTGTAATCACTGCCACTGACTTACGTTCGTGGCTCGGATGTTTTTGAAAAAGGAATGAGACCATGCAAGATAAACATTGGTCGAAAACAGAGCTACTTCACCAAACGGTGAAAAATCCTAATATCATCATCAAAGGTACGCACAGCTATTACAGCCATTGCTGGGATGAAGGTTTTGAAAAATCGGTTGTTCGCTATCTGCACGGTGATGCCATTAGCCAACAGTGGGAACCTCTCGGAAAGATTGACCAACTGATCATTGGCAATTATGTATGTATAGGCGCGGAAGCCGTTATTTTAATGGGTGGAAACCATACTCACCGCATTGATTGGTTCAGCTTCTATCCCTTTATGGAATCTATCAGCGAATCTTATCAGCATCGAGGTGACACAATATTGAGCGATGGCTGCTGGATTGGGATGAGAGCTATGATCATGCCCGGAGTTACCGTTGGTGAAAGTGCCATTATTGCCTCAGGCAGCATAGTCACCCGCGATGTCGCCCCTTATACAATCGTTGGAGGAAATCCAGCTAGCGCAATAAAGACCCGCTTTTCTGAGGATATTATTCGCCGCCTTTTAGCACTGCAAATTTATGACCTGCCAGAGCAGGAAATTAACAAAATCATACCGTTGCTATCAGGCAATGATATTGACTCTTTGGAACGAGCGATTGAAGCGCTACGAGATTCTCACAACTAAGATAATCATGATTAAATAGCCTTGTTTATGGCTCAGCGGTGAAGCATTTTCAACCTTCACCGCTGCTTTACCTTCGTCGCTTATTTATTTTAAATCTGACAAATTCTGCACCACTAAAATCTACATTGCAGCCGACTGGATGTGAGAACACCCACGGCCAGTATTTAGGGCTATACTGAAGACGCTTCCCGCGCCCGCGGTGACAAGGGAAAACGGCCTACTATTCAGGGAGTAACCCAATAATGAACATTCATACTTTCATCATGTTGGCAGCCAGTGGGCTAAATATTGTTAGCGTTTTAGTTTTGATTTATGGCGTGGTTAAATGCCTATTCGCATTTATAAAAAACGAACTGCAGCGCGGCGAATCAAATATTCAACGTATTCGACTGGATTTGGGTGGTTATCTGTTGCTGGCACTGGAAATATTAATCCCGGCAGACATTTTGAAGACGATCATTGAACCCGATTACAAAGAATTAATCATTCTAGCTTCTATTGTCGTGATTCGAATCGTACTTTCGATTTCTCTCAGTAAAGAGCTGAAATCCTTGAATACTGAAGAATAGTTAAGTATTCGGCGATATTTCAAACAACAGAGCCGGTAGTTTACCTTGGGTTTTAGCGGTTACCTAAATGACAATTCGCCGACTGAAAAGCGGGCCAAAAGCAGCCAAGGGGGAGTATTTCTTCCTAAATAATCCCCCTGCGCTTTCAACTAACGATAGACAGAAAATTTCTTGGTTAAGGGTTTCAACATCTCTGCATCCCCGTATAAAGCTACAGCGACAAAATCCAATTTTTCAAAGTCTGTGTTCGCCGTATCAGAAATTTGCTGTTCCGCTGAATGCGAAAGCATCGTCGTGGTGAAGAAATTATACAAAACACCTTGCTCCTGGCATTTCAAAATTAAGTTGCTCAGTTGGCTACTGTTTTTTGCCTGTAATACCACCATAGGATAGTGGCTCATATTTGCGCTGATTCCCTCTATAGTGCTGGGATAAGAATGAAATTCACGTTCTTCGATCAAATCTGTTATTCCTGCGGTTAAATGGCAAGCCGCGTTAAACAGAGTCGGAGTCTCGCAATTGCGGTTTAAAATAACGTAAAATTTCTTTTCATTGTCGTTGTACATATATTCCCTCGTTTAACCCAAAACCCGCGACCAATCTGCATATTCAATAAACCATACCCAAGATATCAGTGATGCTTTGCAGCTGCCAAGTGCCGTCGAGCTGGAATTTTGCGGTTATATACTAAAATAACCTTCCTGTGGTTGCGCTCTGTCAAAGCCACGGGCATTAAAGTAGTTACCTTTTTAATTCATAAGCCCATACAATAGCTTTAGCCACAATGAGTTATACATTCACAAATGTATTTATGACTCATATCGATTCAGCGAGTATGATGTACTTAGGACGCACACACTTAAGACACGATGTGTTTTTTTCAGGGACGTTTACCTCACCTAGGAGGACTATTTCTTGCAGCGACAGTCGGTTTCATCTTCGAGAATTCACTCAATTGGGTATGACCCAGAGAGTCATGTATTGGAAATACAGTTCTGTGGTAATGACATTTATCAGTATGTTAACGTGCCAATACGGGTTTATAACGATTTTATGTCTGTGGTGTCTAAAGGGCGTTTCTTTGATGGCGTGATCAAAGATAAATACCTTTGTCGAAAGATTGCCTAGCCTAGAATGATTGCCAGTGGAAGTGCCCGCCCTTCCACTGTTTGTATTTTTATACCTAACCATGTGCCCCGGTTGTTACGTAGCTAAAAACATATATGTTTGTGCGACGTTTTTTCTCTGCGAAAATGAGAAACAACAAACCGATAAATCAAAGTCAATCGCTATTTTTACTACGTAATCACTCGCCACTGAGCTTATTCCTTACGCTCGTTTAGTTGCCAATAGTAACGAATGACGATTCCCACCTTGCGTTTGTGGCAGGTTATCAGCCTTCTATTTGCGAGTTTTTTCAACCGATATTCTATTTTATAGCGGCTAATTTCCTGTAGGCTCCTCATTACATCCTGCACGCTATATTTGTTCTGTGGATACTTCTGAAAGAGTTGTAAAATAGGTCGTTCAATTTCTTCTGGTGTATTAGTCATAATAAATAAAGATAATGTTTTGCCTCTAACGGGCATAATACAGTCCATTGCTACACTCACAATGTCAGTAAGTACGGGACTTACCTTGAGTCGCTGTCAATCCCGATCCAATATTAGCGTGAACTAATAATCAGAATTAATGACAACCTTCTCACCAAAATCACCATTCTTAGGCATAGGTTTATTGGTAGAATTTAATGGCCGTAACACTCTAATAACTTCTGCTCCTGCAGCTCTAGCATCAGCAATATCATTATCGGAATCTCCATAGAATATCGAGATATTTTTTTCCTTCATATGGCTCACTTTGGCTCCATCGCCAATCCCGGCAAATATCACTTTATTTAACTGTTCATCAGGAATATTAAAATCCTGTTGTAAGATTTTTGTCACCGTTTCCTTCCCGGAAGATGGCATTGGTCGACCGGTGATAAAGTACACCCGGTCACCTCGCGATAAGTGCATGTTTAGCAAGGCTGCGCCTGAAATTTTTGGCACAGAGAATTTGTCCCATCCGTTACTGACTTCGTCCCAAAATTTAGGATTCTTTAAAAAATCAAAACTATCAGGTGAGTAAATCATTTTCCCGTAGAAAAACGCCGGGCTGGAATAGAGCAAAGTGTCATCAATATCAAAACCTACACTAATTGGCTCTTTCCCTTTCAAACTCGCAGAAATTTGCTCTACAGAGACCCAATGAATAGGGTATTGCGACTGTAATTGGGTCAGCGTTGCCCCGGGGAAAATATCGGTCGACGGTGCCGATATTGCGTGCTGAATACTAAAATAGCTGCTGAAAATTAATGCTAATGCACTCAGCGCCTTTGTTCTGTTTTTCATCTTAGCTGCCTTACCGTTGTTTTAAGAATTAATTCATCCCTTACCAGTTCTATTATCTTCAGTCAGTGAGATTAAAACGCGAGCAGCTTCAAGTTTTTGTGGTGTACATATTTGTTGCATAAGGATAACTGTGAGCGTCATCGCATAAAAATATATCACGCTTGGTTAATTTACTGCGGAAATAATTTTGTATAACAAAAACCAGGGAAGAAGATGAAATCGCAATTATTCAATTTGAAATTATTTGCAGTAATAGTACCTTTGGCATGTATGGTGCAACCCGCTGGTGCGGCAGAGCTCTACAATAAAGATGGCAACCGTATTGCACTTTCCGGTTCTTTTAAGGTTCGCCATTATTTCTCCGATGATAAGGGTTTTGCTGGCGACCAGTCTAAAGTTAAATTTACCTTAACCGGCGACACCAAAATTAACGATACCCTATCTGGCTATGCCCGATGGGAATATAACGTCAAAATGAATCAGGCAGAAAGTGCGGGCACTAAGAAAGATACTACCCGTATTGCTTTTGCCGGATTGAGCTTCGGTGAATATGGATCTTTTGATTACGGTCGTAATTACGGAATATTAAACGATATTAATGGATGGACCGGCGCGGTTATTCCTGTATTTGGTGGACAGAGTTACGATAATACCGATAACTTTATGACCTATCGTACCAACAATGTGGGAACGTACCGTAACCGCAATCTATTCAATTTGGTAGATGGACTAGATATCGGACTTCAGGTCCAAGGCAAAAACGACGGTTGGAATAATACTGAAGATCAAACAGGTCCACGTACCAATAACCCGCGTAGCGTAGCTAACCAAAACGGCGATGGTATGGGATTATCCGCAGTGTACACGCTGGATAATGGTCTCAGTTTCGGCGCATCTTATGCCGCATCGAAACGTACCGATGAGCAACAGTTGGATCATCGCGGTAAAAAAGCCGACGGTTGGAATGCAGGTGTGAAATATGACGCCAACAATATTTATCTGGCCGCCATGTACGCGGATGTGCGAAATATGCACTATGTCGGTAGAAAAGATGGCTTTGCCAACCAGACTCAGGCCATAGAGTTTGTCGCGCAATATCAATTTGACTGGGGTTTACGTCCATCGATCGCCTATTTGCAGGGACGCGGCAAAAATCTCGAAAGCGAATTTGGCGACAACAAAAATATGGTGAAGTTTATCGATCTTGCCGCAACTTATGATCTGAACAAGAATATGGCTGTGATCGTTGAATACAAACTTAACTTGTTGAAAGAAAATGAATTTACTCGTGCTAACCGTATCAGCACCGATGATGTGTTAGTGACTATGTTAAATTACCGTTTCTAACGCATTTCATCTTCCTGTAGCTATCAATCGCCGCCTATATTTACGCTCTGAAATACAGGTGGCGATTTCTTATCTGATGCGAGTCCAATAGTTTTCAAATACGAAGCGAGTCGAAGGCGATAGCGTTATTGAGTTAAAATAACTAACAGTTCTTCGCCATCCAAACGGGTAATACGTTCACCTTCCAGAAAACCGACTAATTCACCATTATCGCCATGAGTATAAACTTCATAGCCATCAATACGGTAAACTGGAGATCCTTCTAGTAAACGAATATATACATCACCTTCGATGAAATATTCACGTTCACCGCTCGCATTTTCGATTTCATAACGTTGGTCGAAAGGAAACTGCTTCATAACTATCCATCCTAAAAAGTGATTTCTAACGCAATGATGCCAATTTGAGTCTCATTTATAAAGACACAGGCTGCGATTATTATCATAAGAAGTGGAATCAGCCTGAATTACGTACAAAAAAATTCAATTTTGTGGTGATGACAGACAGATTTCCTCGACTTAAATCAATCGTTCAGATAATCATCAATAACTCAACGATTGATAAACGTACTCAATTGTCATTTGCATTACTGATGCCTTATTTATTACTCTCCGTTCCTTACTCGTGAATGAGAACCGTGAAACGGATTCTTCGCGTATTCTTCCGAAAACTTTTGCTGACATAATGATGAAAAATTTTAACTCACTTTTTGTTCTTTTGATCCTTGCTCTTTCTGGTTGTACCCAATGGGAAAAAGGTGGTGCTACACAGTTAGACCGCGAAAGAGATTCTGCGGAATGTAAGGCTATTGGCTACGAGAGACACAGTCCCGATATCGTGACTGATTTTGAATTCTCTTATCAGGATAAATACAAATCCTGTGAAAAGGGTAAAGATGGCTGTGACAAGGGATATCGCTACGAGAAAGAACCTGAATTTAAAACGGTTCAGAAAGATCGTAATGCATCAGCTCGCAATGCCGTTATTGATGCCTGTATGTATAAAAGAGGCTGGCATGAGCAGACCCACTACTGGCCTCCTTTCTGATCATAGTTAATCGCCTAGGTTCATCACCCCATCAAGCCCTCTTTGGGAGGGCTTCGATATAAGAAAATTTGCAATTTAATCACTTAAGCTTCCCATCATCCATATTGCTATTCCAGAAAAAGCTGCTCATAATGGGTTTCCGTTTCCGTGTAGCAATGGTTACTGGAACGCCGCCTCGACTGTTTATGCAGCCGAGGCGTTTTAATATTATAGCGTCTAGGCTTTTTATCAGCTCATCACTTATCGGTATGTTCGTTTTGATGACCCATGTCGCTTGTCACCAAATCATTCACTTATCTATCGCCCTTCCCCAATGCAACCGCTCTATCTATCAGCAAATTACTGAACGCTTATCCTAACCACCTTTACCCATATCATAACGAAACAGCTTTTAGCACGCCTAATCATGGCGAAGTATGCTATATGCAAATAATCAATCGGATAAAAAGTAAAATTAGCACGCTCATTTAAACCGATGCTGGAAAATAAATTTATTTCAATCCCATTAATAAACATTAAATTTAATAGATACTTATTATTGAATGTCGCTCAAGGGCATCACCAAACGTTACCATTCACTTATTCATCTAAATTTATCACAACAAATTAAGTGTACGCGAGATAAACAATAGCTTTCACCGATCAATCATGGCCTATTGATCTGAAGAACCGATTTTTATCTTATTTATTTATTTGTCATCATTATTCTGATTACACAAGGAAGTGAAAATGTTTAAACGTTTATGGAGTGAACTATCGGGAATTTGCATTCCTTTATCGTATTTAGCTATTGGCCTCACCTTAATTATAATAGGATGCTTATATGCCATTGGTTATCAGATAATGGCGTGCTTTTGATTTTCATCCAGAATACCAGGTGTGATGTTTTCAGAAGAAATGAACCTCCTGCACCACGCCTTTAAAGAAACAAATTAAATGCATGTATTTCAATTATTTAGAAAACATGAACAAAAATAACCAATATCATCAGTGTTTATTCCCTATTTTATTGTTTAGTATTAAATGAATATCTTAGTAAAAGGAATAAATCATGAGTAACATTGAAGATGACCTAAAAGTATTTCACCGATATTTCTTACGGACACAAGTAAAAAATAAGGAAATAAAAGGTTGGTTTTGTCGTTTTATCTACATCCCTGTGGGTGAAAGAATGGAAATATTGGATGAGTTACTTAGACCTTATTCAGGGAAAAAATCGTAGTTATCTATGCATTTAACTAATAGGTATTTAACTAATAGCCATTTAACTATAACATTAAACGCCGTGATATCTACGGTTTATTGAAACGCAGATATCAACGGCGAGATTGCTTCATCATTCTATTTATAGAAAAACCAAGCTGTTACAATCAAACTTTCAACCACCTCGAAGATAGCTACGCTTTCGATTGGCTCTGCGCTTAAACCATAGATTCTTTCATAATCAAAAACTTTATTCCCCAAAACCGACCGCGAAATTAACTCTGCTCTTAACTCGGCCTGATTAAAACGCTGGGTACGATAGAAGGCCTCCAGCTGCATTTTACCAACAATTGATGGTTCTAAAGACGGCATACGGTAGGCAATAAAATCCTCACTAAAGTTGGCTGAAAATGCAGCTAAATCGTGAGCGTTATAAGCATAAAACTGGTTTTCTACCGGTGTTAATGGGTTAGACATCACAAATACCAACTGAATTATTATTCTCGATATTTGAAATTATATTCAACAGGCGCGGGTGTCAATCAACCGTTTAGGATCTGGCAAAATAGCGCTTTCTTTTCTCAGAAAAATCGTCAGTAAAGGTTATTTATTCAATTACGTAAAAAACGCCACCATAAGAGGCGGCATTTTGGGGGTTGATTGGAGCATTGGGTCAGACAATTGAAATGTCCAAACGTACATTTCTATATATTATAAGCGTTTACGCAACGCACTTTCAGCACTGAAGAACCACAGTTCAGGTAATCGCTGAGGATAAAAACGGATTTCATAAGTGTCTTTTAATGGAGCCAGACGCCAACGAGGACGAGGCTCTCTTTTCGGTTTCAGGAAACGCAAACGCCCACGGGAACGAGCAGCCTGGCGATCCAAAACCCAAGCTGCCGAGGCTGAGAGTGGCTGGCGAACATATTCATCTTCGACGCTGATATCACAAATACACACAAAAGTACCCTTCCCCGAAATTGATACAATCTTATGATTATTCGATATTTTTGGCGGTGAACCAACTACCGGACTGTCGAGCTATGATCCGGATCACACAACACCAAACACCGATCTTCTCCCTCTATCTTCTTTATGCGCCTTTACTCATAGAGCACATCAATGCAAGATGGGTTTCTTATGCATTTTTTGTCTTATTTGAGACAAAATAGCAAGGTAATGCCCAATTTGGTTTTCAGGGATATGACTAAGTTTGTGGAGTTTGATTGATGTTAAGTATTTTTGAGTTATTTAAGGCCATTGGTTTAGGGTTAGTGTTGCTGCTTCCCTTAGCTAACCCATTGACTACTGTAGCCTTGCTCTTGGGACTATCGGGCAATATGACCACAGAGGAACGGAATAATCAGTCTAGAATGGCCTCGATATACGTCTTCTTTATTATGACTATTTCGTTCTATGCCGGTCAGGTCGTGATGAGCACCTTCGGTATTTCTATACCCGGATTGCGAATTGCCGGTGGATTAATCGTAGCATTTATTGGTTTCCGTATGCTGTTCCCTCAGCAATCGACCGAAGATACCCAATTGGAAGCCAAATCACAGGATTTAAAGAAGCGTAACTCCGTTAACATCGCCTTTGTCCCACTGGCTATGCCTAGTACCGCCGGGCCAGGTACTATCGCCATGATCATCAGTTCCGCCGCGACGATGAAAGACCATACCGATTTTACTCCTTGGGTATTGGCCGTGGCTCCGGTATTAACCTTCCTCGTCGTATCCCTTATCCTGTGGGGATGCTTGTTGAGCTCAGGTGCCATTATGCGTTGGGTAGGGAAAAGCGGCATCGAGGCTATTTCCCGCTTGATGGGATTCTTATTAGTTTGCATGGGCGTGCAATTCATTATTAATGGTGTGCTGGAAATTGCTTCAACTTTCCATCCGGCTATGTAAAACGTCAAAGCCCCTAAATTGAGTGCCCAACCTAGTAAGGCGCAGTCCAATCAGGGGCTATTTTTAAAAATGTGTTTATTTTATTAAGGCTTCACCGCCGAAGCCTGCGCCCCCAAAATAGCAGGTTCTGTCGGAATTTGAGTAAATTTGGCAATAATTTCGTTATAAGTATCCTGTGGCTGCAGCTGGGTAAATTGTACCGGATAGATAAATTTCGCCAGATACTCCATCCCTACAATGTTATAAGGGTGATTGTAAAAATTGTGATAAACCCCGTATAGCCGATTTTCTTTAACCGCCGAAATTTGCGCAAAAGCAGGACGCTGTTTTAATTTGGTAAAGGCAACATCTACCTGATTTTGTGTCACCCCATAGCCGAAAGGTACTGCCGCATTATTCTTACTTGCCCACTGCGAACCGGAGACAATATAGGCCGCAGGTTTCAGCGCGATGACCTTTTCTAGCGAGACATCCCCTGTGGCTCCCGGTAATAAATCTGAACCGATATTATGTGCCCCGACAGCTTCAATCAGCGCTCCCCAGCCTACATGTCCGTGAGTAAAGCAGCATGATTCGACCCCGCCCAAACCCGCCTTAGCTTCCACAAACACCAAGGGTTTTGGCTCAAAGCTGCGAGTTTTGTTGATAATGTTTTGGTAATGCTGTTGATAGAAATCAGTATACTGCTGAGCCTCAGCTTCGCGATTAATAACTTCACCTAACAGCGTGATACTTTTAGGTGTATTTTCCAGTGGCTTGAGGTTGGTATCAATAAAAAGCACAGGGATGTTTAGCTGTTTGAGTTTATCTAACACCCCAAGGTTAATTAATGAACTCTTAGAACGAAGCTGAGCCACCATTAAGTCTGGTTTTTGCGCAATAACGGCCTCCAGATTAACTTCGCCTTTATCGCTAAATCCCATATCCATTATTTTTTCGGCCTTAGGCCATTTGCTACTAAGCAGATTCCAGGTCGTGCCATCGCTTTTTCTCAGCAAATTATTCCAGGCCACCAGCCGCTCAAAAGGATCGCTGCGATCCAGCAAAGCCAATGTCAGAATGTCCCTTCCGTCTTGCATCACAATACGCTTAGGCTCTTGCTTGAAAGTGAGCCTCTGCCCATCAGTATCAGTAATCGTCACCGGATAAGTTGTTGCCAGGGATGAAGTAGAAAACAGCGAGGCACATACCAGTGCCGTCAGGGAAAGCGTTAATCGCACGTTATGGCTCCTTGGCAAAACACAGCAAATTTATTATTTCAGTGAGGAAAACACTAAATGATAACGTGACGCATTAGCAATAAATTAATGAATGCAATAAGGGATAAAGTGCAAAGGAGTGTAAATATCAGAAATTAAGGCGCGGGATGAGACAGAAACATTTGACCAATGAAGATAAACGCTAACCGATGAAATACTGCCTGCAAGATGCATCGGTTAGCGATTTAATCTGTTATTCCGTCATCGCTCGGTAAGCCGTGTCCACCTTCCATAAATAACGCGGGGCCTGCGGTGCTGGGTGCTTAGTTTGAATATGTTGATAGAATTCGTTTGGGCTGAGGCGGTTTATTTTATTGAGCGCCAGCTTTTTGTCTGAGGAGAAGGTTCTCAGCATCGCGCCTGCACCGTTAGCGTAAGAAACAATGGTGGCATAACGTAATGTCTGCGGATCGCTGATGCCGACCAACTGCTGGTTTTGCAGAATATTAATATAGGCGGTGCCAATATCGATATTGACCGCCGGGTCTTTCAGCTCGCGGGAACTGGGTTGCCCGTTGCGCCCTTTCATACGGTAGGCATCGCGCCCCGCGGTAGAGGCTTTAATCTGCATCAGCCCTATCGCATTGGAGGTGCTAACGACCTCAGGGTTATAGCCGGACTCAACCTGAATAATGGCTTTGATCAAGGTTTCATCAACGCCGTAATGGCTGGCGGCCTGCTTTATGTATTCGTTATAAGCTACGGTTCCACTATCAGTTCTGGAACTCGGGTTGAACTTCCCCTGTTGCGGGGGCTTCAACCAACCATTTTTCGACTGTGTTGGAGGGGTCTGTTTAGCACACCCAGCCAACAATAATATTGCCATAAGGCAACCTAGTTTTGGATTCACAGTATTCCCCACTTTGGTAGGCCGTTTTGTAGCATATACAACTTGTCATCACGCCAAAATATATTTTTGGTACATTTTGCCGATTATAAACATAATAATCAGGTGATATAACGTAACTATCAGTAAACTTAGCTTTATTGTATGGTGATACTTGACTTAAAACCAAATGATATTGATAATCATTTTCATTTATAAAAGGGAGCATCGCAATGTTATATCAGTATAAAAAAACCTCTCTGCCTGCTTTGACTTACACCGGGAACATGTTTTTACGCCGTTTTACCCTGTTTGCGCTATTGGCATTATTCTCATTTGTCAGTACTACCGCGTTCGCCACAAATAATCCGACCTCCCAAAAGAAGTTTAAGGTCGTAACGACATTCACGATCATTCAGGATATTGCGCAAAACGTTGCCGGTGACGCCGCTATCGTCGAATCCATTACCAAACCGGGCGCTGAAATTCATGATTACCAGCCAACGCCAAAAGATATCGTCAAAACTCAGTCGGCCGATCTAGTGCTCTGGAACGGGATGAATCTTGAGCGCTGGTTTAACCGCTTTTTTGAGAATGTGAAAGACGTTCCATCCGTCGTTGTCACCGCAGGCATTACACCGCTGCCTATTCGCGAAGGGCCTTATAAAGGCATTCCTAATCCTCATGCATGGATGTCTCCTACCAATGCTCTGATTTATATCGATAATATCCGTAAAGCTCTGGAAAAACACGATCCGGCTAATGCGGAAACTTATAACCGTAACGCCAAAGCTTATGCAGAGAAAATTAGCGCGCTGGATACCCCACTACGCGAACGTTTAGACAAAATCCCAGCGGGTCAGCGTTGGCTGGCCACCAGTGAAGGTGCATTCAGCTATCTGGCTAAAGATTATGGCTTCAAAGAAGTGTATCTGTGGCCAATCAACGCCGAGGAGCAAGGCTCTCCACAGCAGGTTCGCCGGGTTATCGATATCGTTCGCGCCAATAAAATTCCGGTCGTGTTTAGCGAAAGTACCATTTCGGATAAACCCGCCAGACAAGTCGCTAAAGAAACCGACGCCAAATACGGCGGAATGCTTTATGTTGACTCATTGTCGAATGCGACAGGCCCGGTGCCGACTTATATCGACTTGATCAATACCACCGTGAACACGATTGCGGAAGGATTTGGCCAATGATTAATGCGGATTTTGTTCGTCCTGAACTGATAGTCGATGATGTTTCTGTGACTTATAACAACGGCCATACGGCCATCCACAATGCCAGTTTTACCCTGGACGGGGGAACTATCTGCGCATTAGTGGGCGTGAACGGCAGCGGTAAATCAACCTTATTCAAAAGTATTATGGGGCTGGTCAAACCCACTGAAGGCAGCGTTCAACTAAGCGGGAAACCGGTTATTCATGCACTCAAACAAAATATCATTGCCTACGTGCCGCAGACCGAGGAAGTTGACTGGAATTTCCCGGTATTAGTGGAAGACGTTGTAATGATGGGCCGTTACGGGAAAATGAATTTTTTGCGAATTCCCAACCGTCAGGATCGGGTTATTGTAAATAAAGCCATTGAGCGCGTGGGACTAACCGCGCTGCGCTCGCGGCAAATTGGCGAACTCTCCGGCGGGCAAAAGAAACGCGTGTTCCTTGCCCGGGCGCTGGCACAACAAGGTTCGGTTTTACTGCTGGATGAACCTTTTACCGGCGTCGACGTAAAGACCGAAAATGCCATTATCGATCTATTGCGGGCGCTGCGTGACGAAGGGCATCTGATTTTAGTATCGACGCATAATCTGGGTAGCGTGCCGGAATTTTGCGATCACGTTATTTTGATCAACCAGACCGTACTCGCCGCGGGTCCGACTGAAACCACCTTCACCCAAAAGAATCTGGAGATCACTTTCGGCGGCGTCCTGCGCCATATCAACCTATCCGGTCCCGATCTGCACGATGATAACGATCCGCGTACCGTGACGGTGATTACCGATGATGAACGTCCGGCAGTATTCTATGGTCAGACCAAAGACAGCCCGCCGGCGCAGCGTCAGCAAAAGGAGAAGAAAACCTAATGCTGGAAATTCTGTTACAACCCTTTAATTACAACTACATGGTAAAGGCTATTTGGGTCAGCGCCATCGTGGGAGCGGTTTGCGCCTTTCTTTCCGCCTATCTGATGCTCAAAGGCTGGTCGCTGATGGGCGACGCTCTTTCCCACTCGGTGGTGCCGGGCGTGGCTGGAGCCTATGCTCTCGGCCTGCCTTACGCCGCTGGCGCATTCTTTACCGGTATGCTGGCCGCGCTTGCCATGACGCTAGTGCGCCACATCACACGGCTGCGGGAAGATGCCATTATTGGTTTTATATTTTCGACCTTCTTTGCCGTCGGGCTGTTGATTGTTTCCCTCAACCCAACTTCGGTGAACGTTCAATCCATTATTTTCGGTAATATCCTCGGTATCGCCGATGAAGATGTATTGCAGGTCGAAATTATCATTCTGGTTTCTTTCGTTATTCTGTGCGTGATTTGGAAAGATCTGCTGGCAGTGTTTTTCGATGAAAACCATGCGATGTCGATCGGGATTTCTCCTCTACGATTGAAAATTCTGTTCTTCACCTTGCTAAGCGCCTGTACCGTAGCGGCATTACAAACTGTCGGCGCTATTCTGGTGATAGCCATGGTCGTCACCCCCGGCGCCACCGCTTATCTCCTGACAGACCGCTTTGGTCGCTTGCTAATCCTTGCCATCGCTATCGGCGCGTTAACCAGCGCTTTCGGGGCTTATCTCAGTTTCTATCTGGATGGGGCAACCGGCGGCGTAATTGTAACGCTACAAACGTTAGTTTTCCTGGTGGCGTTTGTCTTTGCTCCCAAACACGGCCTGTTGGCAACGCGTTTTCGCATTCGCAGAAAGCGCAACAGCACGGTAAAACCGCAGGGAGATAGCCTATGAATACTCTATTTACCCTGCTCAGCGAGCCTTTTGCCTATCCCTTTATGCAGCGCGCCATTCTGGCAGCGGTCGTTACCGGCGTAGTGTGCGCCGTATTGTCCTGCTATCTGGTACTGAAGGGCTGGTCGCTTATGGGAGACGCGATTTCTCATGCGGTATTACCCGGCATCGTGCTGGCATTCTGGCTAGGCATTCCTTTAGCCATAGGCGCCTTTGTTTCCGGTATTTTTTGCGCGGTAGCCACCGGTTATTTGAAAGATAACAGCCGGGTGAAAGAAGATACCGTGATGGGCATCGTTTTTTCAGGCATGTTTGCTTTTGGTATCGTACTATTTTCCCGTATGGATACCGATCAACATCTTAGCCACATACTATTCGGTAATATGTTAGGCATTACGCAGGATGAACTGAAACAGGCCCTATGGATTGCGTCGATAACGCTGCTGGTCGTGTTGCTGAAACGCAAAGATTTCATGCTGTATTGCTTCGATCCTAATCACGCCAGAGTAATAGGTTTGCCAGTTAAATTGCTGCATTACGGTTTGTTGTGCCTGT
Organism: Yersinia sp. IP36721; assembly: GCF_003634395.1. Taxonomy (NCBI): domain Bacteria; kingdom Pseudomonadati; phylum Pseudomonadota; class Gammaproteobacteria; order Enterobacterales; family Yersiniaceae; genus Yersinia; species Yersinia sp. IP36721. Next base: position 52,453 of record NZ_QCZL01000022.1, on the reverse strand, counting down.
TAGCCATGACTATCGTCGCTTCTTTGCAAGCCGTCGGGGTCATTCTGGTGATCGCCATGCTGATTGCGCCAGGCATCATTGCATTTATGCTATGCCGCAGCTTCGATAAAATGCTGATTGTGGCAACGTTAGTGTCGGTTATCGCCTGCGTGTTGGGTACCTTGATCAGTTTCCATATTGATGGAGCCACCGGCCCCTGCATCGTTATCGTTCAAGCTTTATTCTTTGTTGCGGCGCTAATATACAGCCATTTTAAACCGGTTAAACGCCCCCGTCCTCTGGGTAAAGTAGGACAAAATAGCACTGACGGTGAGCCTAAAACTAAGCTGCTATAATTGTTCCACGCGTACTTTATCCCGCGTTGCTCTTGAGCGGCGCGGGATTCCTCCTTTCGACGCTCGATAGATTCACCCCTGAAACTGATCTGAGGTTTTCGGCGAGTGTATCCCTGTGCGCCAGCTCCTGTTTTTTACACGGTAAAGACGTTAACCTAATGATATAACTGGCAGCTCTGAGGAGGTGAATCATGTGGCAAGCAGTGAATCGTCTACTAAGCGAACAACTCGGCGATGCCGAGGTGCGTGAGCGTACCGAACTGCCCGGCGGTGATATTCATCAAGCTTGGCGACTTAGTTATGGTCATACAGATGTATTCGTCAAATGCGATCGTCGGGATATGTTGCCTATTTTTACCGCCGAGGCCGATCAGCTCTCCCTGCTCGCTCGCAGTAAAACAGTCCGTGTTCCGCAGGTTTACGGCGTTGGTAGCGATCGCGACGACAGCAGCTTCCTATTACTGGAGTATTTGCCACTCAAATCTCTGGATGTGCACTCAGCCTATTGTCTGGGGCAGCAGTTGGCACATTTGCATCAATGGAGTGAACAGCTACAGTTCGGCCTTGATTTCGATAACGATCTGTCTACCACACCCCAGCCGAACGGATGGCAACGGCGCTGGGCACAATTTTTTGCCGAGCAACGTATTGGCTGGCAATTACAGCTAGCGGCAGAGAAAGGCATGATTTTCGGGGATATTGACGAAATCATTGCCTTAGTTCAGGCGAAATTACAAAACCACCAGCCGCAGCCTTCCCTTTTACACGGCGATCTTTGGCCTGCTAACTGCGCCGCCAGCGCCAATGGCCCCGTTATCTTTGATCCCGCCTGCTATTGGGGTGACAGAGAATGCGATCTCGCCATGCTACCGCTCTACCCCGACCTTCCGGCTCAAATTTATGATGGTTATCAAAGCGTTTGGCCACTGCCAAGCGGTTTTATTGAACGGCAACCGCTGTATCAGCTCTACTATTTATTAAACCGCAGTAACCTATTTGGTGGTCAACATTTGGTTGCCGCGCAAAAAGCGGTAGAACAACTGTTACACCCTGAATAAATCGCTATTAGCCGTTAAAAAAGCCTGTTCCTCGCGGATACAGGCTTTTTTATTTCAGACACAGTGTTTATTTCAGGCAAGATAGTTAGCCCGCGGCCATCGCGCCGAGTAGCTGAATAACAAAATAAGCCACCGCAGCGATAATGATTGGCAGAATGTAGAGGGTAAACACTTGCAAGAAAATAGTGTGTCGCGGCACAACGATTTTTTCTTCTAATTGCGCTCTAGTCCGCCCCTCGCTGCCACGGGCCTGCTCCAGAATCAGCTGATCCTCAATCCCCTCGCGAATATGTTTGACCTGCCGACTCATCCGAGCGCCGGAAGCCTGTAGTGCCAAACCAACAAAAATCAGCATGTAGATGATAAAGAACATGATATTGGCACCAGAGAACCCCGCATCCAGACTAGGCACCGGCGAGTTAAACCAAAATATGTTCAAAAAACCGGTGTTAAAACGGATCATATCGGTCATAACATGGATAAAATCCAACATTACTGCATTTACACCCGCAGTTTTTTCGCTGTAATGATAGACAAAATTAATCACTGAGATCAGCGTCGATAGTAGTGCCGGAATAAATACCAGCCAGCCGGCAATCCTTTTGACCACAGCGACCTGACCAGCCTGTTGATACGTCATGAGTTCCCCTTATGAGTGCCACACTTTATTGGTACAGTTTACCCGTACTTTCTGTCAGGTGTGCAATGATTTCACCGTAATAATCATCGATCTGCGTCATCCAAGCCTAGCTTATTAATCCCCAGCGAATGGATGTTCTTATGGGAAAAACTCAATTTATTTATCATTACAGGCAAATTGCGTGCTGCAAACCCAGTTTCAGGCGGTTTTGCGAAACAACGCGCAGCAATAGTTTTAGCGTAACGGCAGCACAATGCTACAGTGTGTTTCTCTTATATCTCCAACCGACAGGAGCGATGATTGATGGCTAATCTGCATCCGATAAAAGCCGCTATTTTTGATATGGACGGTTTACTGATTGATTCCGAACCGCTTTGGCTCCAAGCCGAGTTAGATATATTCAGTGAACTGGGGCTGGATACCACGTCCAGAGACAAATTGCCCAACACTCTGGGGCTACGCATCGATTTGGTGGTTAAGCTGTGGTACAAAACCCAACCTTGGCAAGGCCCCGACGAAGCGGAAGTCTGCCGTCGAATTATTGCCCGCTCTATTGAACTGGTGGAGCAAACCCGCCCTCTACTTCCCGGCGTTGAATACGCGCTGCAATTGTGTCGCCGTCAGGGGTTGAAAATCGGTCTGGCGTCAGCGTCCCCACTGGTGATGCAGCAAAAAGTATTAGCCATGTTCGAATTGGAGAAATACTTTGACTGTTTGATGTCCGCAGAACATCTGCCTTACAGCAAGCCGCACCCTGAAGTTTATCTGAACGCCGCCGCTGAGCTGGGCGTTGACCCATTGGAATGCGTGACCTTGGAAGATTCGTTTAACGGCATGATAGCGACCAAAGCTGCGCGAATGCGTTCTATCGTCATTCCTGCGGCAGAGCTACGTGAAGATCCTCGCTGGGCGCTGGCAGATATCCAGCTGGATTCGTTAGAGGAACTTCGGGTTGAAGACATTTCTTAACCCAGCTTAACGCTTTATTAGGCTTATAGGCTTATAGGCTTATAGGCTTATAGGCTTAGGAAGATGGCAGAATTCTGGACAATACGCTTCTCGCATTAAATCATCGTACAGATAAATATTCTCGTTACGCCGCCCGATTTAACTGCTAACTCTGGTTGATAATGTGGCAGATTAAGGGGGAAAGTTCCCCCTTCATTCCCCATCACTTCATTTATCTCTTCGGAAAGCATTCCTAAGCGATCCTTTGTGTCACAGGAAATCGGCACGTTTCGGTGAAAAAGTATCGATTAGCATGCTATTAGCTTCCAGAGACACCGCACCGTGCATTTCATATTTTACCGCCCGATAGGCGTCTCCAGCCTTTAAGATGCGTTTTTGTCCGTCAATTTCTACCTCAAAACTTCCCGCCGCCACATAGGCGATTTGATCATGAATATCATGCTGATGCGCCACACCAATTGCGCCTTTATCGAAATGAACGCAAACCATCATTAATTCGTCGCTCCAGGTCATCACCTTTCGCTTGATCCCATTTCCTAGTACTTCCCACGGAGTTTCATCATTGATAAAGAACATATGCATCATTGCACCCTCATGAAGTTAAATCGGCCTATCGCAGTTAAACCACGGCCAGCTCGCGAATTCTTTTGCATTCTACTGGCACCAAAGGTGTAAATCGCGGGGAAAAACCAAAATTCATGACATCACTCAAAAAAATAATAAAACATAGTTCCATTTTTATTGAATTGTCATCCCACACGAACTATTATCCTCAACATCACCAGAAACGTAGCTGGCTAAAGAAAGAAAAAAGCTTCGTACTAGAAGCCCTTTCTCAACGGCACACTGCGTTTCTCCTGCGGGCTTACCCATCTAAGATACTGTTCTGAAAGAGAGGCACTGACATGCAAGTTCGTCAAAGCATTCATAGCGACCACGCCAAACAACTCGATACCGCTGGCCTGCGCCGCGAATTCTTAATTGAAAAGATTTTTGTCGCAGATGATTACACCATGACCTATAGCCACATTGACCGCATCATCGTCGGGGGAGTTCTGCCGGCGACCCAAACCGTCAGCATTGGGGATGACGTGGGGAAACAGCTCGGCGTGAGCTACTTCCTGGAACGGCGTGAACTGGGCGTGATTAACATCGGTGGGCCAGGCCTGATTGTGGTTGACGATCAGACTTACGAAATTGCTAACGAAGAAGCTTTATATGTCGGGAAAGGTGCGAAAAACGTTGAGTTCAGTAGCATAGATAGCACTCAACCGGCAAAGTTTTACTATAACAGCGCACCGGCTCACACCACTTACCCCAACAAAAAAATCACGCTGGCAGAAGCCGCACCGCAAACACTGGGTGACGATGCCACCAGTAACCGCCGTACCATCAACAAATATATCGTGCCGGACGTATTGCCAACCTGCCAACTGACAATGGGTCTGACCAAACTGGCTCCGGGCAACCTGTGGAACACCATGCCGTGCCATACCCACGATCGCCGTATGGAAGTGTATTTCTATTTCGATATGGATGAAGAAACGGCCGTTTTCCACATGATGGGCCAACCGCAGGAAACTCGCCATCTGCTCGTTCACAACGAACAAGCCGTTATCTCGCCAAGCTGGTCTATTCACTCAGGTGTGGGTACTAAGCGCTACACCTTCATATGGGGCATGGTGGGCGAAAATCAGGTCTTTGGCGATATGGACCACATCGCGGTGAGTGACCTACGTTAAAAATTGTCCAAATGGAATATTGACCGATTGGAGAGCTGGGAAATACCGGTTCTCTTCATGATCTTGCTATCGCGGCCATCAATAAACCGCATGAAAAGAGACTTCAGCTATGATTTTAGATTCCTTTGATTTGAAAGGTAAAGTTGCACTGGTAACCGGCTGTGATACTGGTTTGGGCCAAGGTATGGCTATTGGTCTGGCGGAAGCGGGCTGCGATATTGTCGGCGTTAATATTGTTGAACCTCAGGAAACCATTCAGAAAATAACTGTATTAGGCCGCCGTTTTTATAGCCTGACCGCCGATCTTAGCAATATTGATTGTATTCCGGGGATACTGGAACAAGCGGTCGCTGAATTCGGCAAAATCGATATCTTAGTCAATAATGCCGGAATTATTCGCCGGGAAGACGCCATCAATTTCAGTGAGAAAGACTGGGATGATGTGATGAATGTAAATATCAAAACGGTGTTCTTTATGTCACAGGCGGTCGCCCGCCAATTTATCAAGCAGGAAACCGGCGGCAAAATCATCAACGTAGCTTCAATGTTGTCTTTCCAGGGAGGCGTGCGCGTTCCTTCTTATACCGCCTCAAAAAGTGCCGTAATGGGCGTGACCCGCTTGCTGGCAAATGAATGGGCCAAATACAATATTAACGTCAATGCTATAGCCCCTGGTTATATGGCGACCAACAATACTCAGCAATTACGTAAAGATGAAGAACGTAGCAAAGAGATTTTGGATCGAATCCCTGCCGCTCGCTGGGGTTTACCGAGTGATTTGATGGGGCCGGTGGTATTCCTAGCGTCCAATGCCTCCGATTATATTAGTGGCTACACTATCGCCGTGGATGGTGGTTGGTTAGCTCGCTAATTCTGACGAATAAACTTCATAGGCACGGCGCGCAACGCTGTGCTTTTGTGTTGCCTAAATTCAATGGACACGATCTGTCTCACAACGAAAGCATGATTATGATTACAATCAATACACTAAAGTTATTGTAAAGCTTCTCGCCTGCGCGAAATAATACCGCCACTCCTAACACCGTATATTTCTTATTATATATCATTAATTTAAAAGTAAAACTCTTGAATCACTTGCAGCCTAAAACTCATCGCTTAAAAAAATCAAAACAACGTTCCAACTTAGATCACACTTTTATCATTCGCTCAATGACTCGCCAATAAATCCAAATATAATGTATTGAAACGATGTTTCTATTTATAAGGAACTGTAATTTGGTTCCACCAAGAGGTGACGGCGATGCATTTTGCAGGCGACATTAAAGGCAGCGAAGCAGACATCAAACAGTGGCTGACGGCGATTCGCCAGCATGCAGATTCAGTGCAAACTCTTGGTCAAAGCCAGATTCATCCCACCCCGCTGCTAGCCGACGGTTTCGATGTGGTAACCCATCAGCCGGTGTGCTGGCAATTCGCTGATGGTCGTCGGGTGCCTATTTCGAATTTTGCCAGCCAGCAAAATTGGCTGCGAACCCTGACAGCGCTCAGCCAGGTAACTCATGACCCACAGTACCGGCAACGAGCAGAAATCCAAACGCGCTATTTCTTACAGCATGGCGTTCATACCGCCAGCGGCCTGTTTGCCTGGGGTGGGCACCACTTCTTTCACTTGGATACCCTGAGTTCCGAAGGGCCAGCATCAAAATCATTGGTGCATGAGCTTAAGCACCACCTTCCTTATTATGATTTTTTAGCAGAAATCGATCGTGAATCCACGCTGAATTTCATACAAGGATTTTGGCATGCACACGTTGACGATTGGAAAACGCTGGATTTAGGTCGCCACGGTGAATACAGCAAAATACGAGACCCACAGGTTTTTGCACATCCGCGCCACGATGTTGTCGATCCCGCGCTCTGGCCACAATTGCCTGAAACCAAAGGATTAACCTTTGTCAACGCCGGCACCGATCTGATCTATGCCGCCTTTAAATATGCCGCCTTCACTGGCGATGATCAGGCTGCGGCCTGGGGAAAACATTTATATCGTCAATACGTTCTGGCACGTCACCCTGAAACCGGTTTACCTGCCTATCAATTCAGCTCACCGTTGCAACGCCAGCCGATCCCCGCAGATGATAACCAAACTCAGTCTTGGTATGGCGATCGGGCGGCGCGTCAGTTTGGCGCAGAATTTGGCTATCTAGCGCGAGAAGCCAATGTATTATTCCGCGATATGCGCCCGCTACTAGTGGATAACCCACTGGCAATGTTGGATATTCTGCGTCAACATCCCGACGCAGAAATGGAAAAATGGGTCATTGAAGGACTCAAAAATTACTATCGCTTTGCCTATGATCTAAAAAGTAATACTCTGCGCCCCTTGTGGATCGACGGTCAGGATATGACTGGCTATATTCTTCCCAGAGACGGTTATTACGGTTCAAAAGGCTGCGAAATCAAACCCTGTCCTTTAAATCCTGATTATTTATTGCCACTGGTACGCGCCTGGCGTTTAAGCAACGACGATGAGTTGTTCGACCTAATCAGCGTTATTTTGAAACGCTTAAATTTGGTCGAATTAAAACAGAGACCTTTTCACACTACCCTATTAGCGATTGAGCCACCGGCAGCCTCCCCTTATTTACTTTTAGCATTCATAGAGCTGGCGCAGCATTGCCAGGATCAACAATTGTTTAATCTCGCCTGGCGCGTAGGGAAAACATTATTTAAACAGCACTACCATCGGGGATTATTTGTTGAGTCTGCACAACATCGCTATGTCCGCATCGATGATCCTATTGCTTTAACGTTATTAACCTTAATTGCTGCCAAAGAAAATAAATTAGCCGAAGTGCCGGTATTGTTGACTAATGGTGGGTACATCCACGGGGACTATCAAAGGAATGGCAGCAATAACGTAATTTACGATATCGATTTCATTTACCCGACTCTTTTGAGTCAGACAATTTAGCTTTTTCTTTTAATAAAATAGGTAAGCATTATGAATGAAAACAGAATGCTGGGGTTAGCCTATATCTCTCCCTATATAATAGGATTGATAGTTTTCACGGCATTCCCCTTTGTTTCATCTTTCTTTCTCAGTTTTACTGAATATGACCTTATGAATCCGCCCGTATTTAATGGGATAGAGAATTATCGTCATATGCTAACTGAGGACGATTTATTTTGGAAATCCATGGGCGTTACATTTGCCTATGTATTTTTGACGATTCCATTAAAGCTGGCCTTCGCTTTAGGCATTGCATTTGTCCTAAATTTTAAGTTAAGAGGCATTGGCTTCTTTCGCACCGCTTTTTATATTCCGTCAATCCTCGGTAGCAGTGTGGCCATTGCGGTACTGTGGCGTGCGCTATTTGCCATCGACGGCTTATTGAACGGCTTTATTGGCGTGCTTGGCTTTGATCCGGTTAACTGGCTCGGCGAACCTTCTTTGGCGTTAACCTCGGTAACACTGCTGCGCGTCTGGCAGTTTGGTTCCGCCATGGTTATCTTCCTCGCAGCATTGCAAAACGTTCCTCAGTCTCAGTATGAGGCCGCCATGATAGACGGTGCCTCTAAATGGCAAATGTTTATGAAAGTCACGGTGCCATTAATTACACCGGTTATTTTCTTTAACTTTATTATGCAAACCACTCAGGCCTTCCAGGAATTTACTGCCCCTTACGTTATTACCGGTGGCGGGCCAACGCACTACACTTATTTATTCTCCCTTTATATTTATGACACCGCATTTAAATATTTCGACATGGGCTACGGTGCCGCATTGGCCTGGATATTATTCTTGGTTGTTGCTTTATTCGCTTCGATTGCCTTTAAATCTTCGAAATATTGGGTGTTCTACTCCGCCGATAAAGGAGGAAAAAATGACTGATATCCAACAAAACCCGCGATCTCAATCAGAAAATCTGTCAGCTACACAGCAAAGCGCCGCTGAAGAAATCAGCCGGACATTGCGAAAAGAAAAAATAAGTGCGGCCCTCCGTTATGTGGTGTTAATTATCGTCGGGTTATTAATGTTGTATCCATTATTATGGATGTTCTCCGCCGCATTTAAACCGAATAACGAGATCTTCACGACTTTAGGACTATGGCCAGAGCACGCAACGAAAGACGGTTTTGTTAATGGTTGGAAAACCGGTACTGAATATAATTTCGGCCATTATATGCTGAACACATTCAAATACGTCATCCCGAAAGTTATTCTGACCATTATTTCCTCTACTATCGTCGCCTACGGTTTTGCCCGCTTCGATATTCCATGGAAAAAGTTCTGGTTCGCTACGTTGATTACCACCATGTTGCTGCCAAGTACCGTGCTGTTGATCCCGCAATACATAATGTTTCGCGAAATGGGCATGCTGAACAGTTATTTACCTCTGTATTTACCCTTAGCTTTTGCTACTCAGGGATTCTTCGTCTTTATGCTCATTCAATTCTTGCGCGGCGTACCGCGTGATATGGAAGAAGCGGCGCAAATTGACGGCTGTAATTCCTTCCAAGTGCTGTGGTACGTAGTCGTGCCTATTCTTAAACCGGCCATTATCTCCGTCGCCCTATTCCAGTTTATGTGGTCAATGAATGATTTTATCGGCCCGCTGATTTATGTCTACAGCGTCGATAAATACCCGATTGCGCTGGCTCTGAAAATGTCTATCGATGTAACGGAAGGCGCTCCGTGGAACGAGATTTTGGCAATGGCAAGTATTTCCATTCTGCCATCCATCATTGTTTTCTTCCTGGCTCAGCGCTATTTCGTGCAGGGCGTCACCAGCAGCGGAATTAAAGGTTAAAAGAGGATTTATCATGGCTGAAGTCATTTTCAACAAATTAGGCAAAGTGTATTCCAACGGTTTCAGAGCGGTACACGGTATCGATCTGACCATCCACGACGGCGAATTTATGGTTATCGTCGGGCCGTCCGGCTGCGCGAAATCCACCACTCTACGCATGTTGGCCGGTCTGGAAACCATCAGCGATGGGGAAGTGCGTATTGGCGATCGGGTGGTTAATAATCTGGCACCAAAATCTCGCGGTATTGCCATGGTGTTTCAGAACTACGCGCTGTATCCACATATGACAGTGAAAGAAAATCTGGCCTTTGGCCTGAAGCTCAGCAAATTACCAAAAGAACAAATTGAAACTCAGGTCAGCGAAGCAGCCAAAATTCTGGAATTAGAAGATTTATTGGATCGGCTGCCGCGTCAACTTTCTGGTGGGCAAGCTCAGCGCGTTGCCGTGGGGCGCGCCATTGTAAAAAAACCGGACGTGTTCTTATTTGATGAACCGTTATCGAACCTCGATGCTAAATTGCGCGCATCAATGCGCATCCGTATTTCCGATTTACATAAGCAATTAAAGAAAAGCGGTAAAGCTGCTACCACGGTTTATGTCACACACGACCAAACCGAGGCTATGACCATGGGTGACAGAATCTGCGTGATGAAACTGGGTCATATTATGCAGGTCGATACGCCAGACAATTTGTATCACTATCCGGTCAATATGTTTGTCGCCGGTTTTATTGGCGCGCCGGAGATGAATATTAAGCCGAGTAAACTGGTAGAAACCGAGGGGCAAATTGGCCTGACGGTGGGTCAATATACGCTGGTATTAAATCCTTCCCAACAAAGAAAAGTAGCGGCACACAGCGGAGAAAAAGTTTTCTTCGGCGTGCGTCCGGAATTTATTCGTATGTCACAAGCGCCTTTCACCACCCATCACTCTCAGGGTGAATTAGTGCGGGTAGAAAATATGGGGCATGAGTTCTTTATGTACGTCAAAGTCGATGACTTCGAGTTGACCTGCCGTCTGCCTTCTGATGAAGCTCGTCCCATTATTGAGAACGGACTGCACCGTACCGTTTATTTCCAGTTTGATATGGATAAATGCCATATCTTTGACGCAAAAACAGAAAAAAACATCTCTCTTTAACAGGAGCAGTACCCAATGAAAAAAGCGATCCTACACACGCTGATAGCTTCTACTCTGGCACTATTATCACACCAGTCTTTTGCTCAGGATGAGGTTAATCTTCGTATGTCCTGGTGGGGCGGTAATGGCCGCCATCAGGTCACGCTAAAAGCTTTGGAGGAATTCCATAAGCAGCATCCGAATATTAACGTTAAAGCCGAATATACCGGTTGGGACGGCCATCTTTCTCGTTTAACTACGCAAATTGCCGGTAGTACTGAACCGGATGTGATGCAAACCAACTGGAACTGGCTGCCGATTTTCTCTAAAGATGGCGCAGGCTTCTACGATTTATTTAAAGTCAAAGACACGTTGGATTTGGATCAGTTCGATCCCAAAGAATTACAGCAAACTACGGTTAACGGTAAACTGAACGGTATTCCGATTTCGGTTACCGCCCGTATTTTCTATTTTAACGATGAAACCTGGAAAAATGCGGGTCTAGAATATCCAAAAAATTGGGACGAGCTGCTAGCCGCAGGCGCCGTATTTAAAGAAAAACTGGGCAACCAATATTATCCCGTCGTTTTAGAGCATCAGGACACATTGGCGTTAATTCGCTCTTATATGACGCAAAAATACAATATTCCAACGATTGACGAAGCCAACAAAAAATTTGCCTATAGCAAAGATCAATGGGTGGAGTTTTTTACTCTGTATAAGAAAATGGTAGATAGCCATGTAATGCCTTCGACCAAATACTATGCATCCTTCGGCAAAAGTAATATGTACGAAATGAAACCCTGGATTAACGGTGAGTGGGCCGGTACATATATGTGGAACTCCACCATTAATAAATACTCCGACAACCTGAAAAAACCGGCTAAATTGGTGTTAGGCCCCTACCCAATGCTGCCAGGTGCCAAAGATGCCGGTTTATTCTTTAAACCTGCGCAAATGCTGTCTATTGGCAAATCTACCCAACATCCGAAAGAAAGCGCCATTCTGATTAACTTCCTGCTAAACAGCAAAGAAGGTGTGGAAGCGCTTGGGTTGGAACGCGGCGTGCCGCTTAGCGCGACGGCGGTTGAACAATTACGCACCAGCGGCACTATTCAAGATACCGATCCGTCCGTATCTGGCCTAAATATGGCATTAGCCTTGCCGCACGAAATGAAAACCTCGCCTTATTTCGATGATCCACAAATTGTTTCTTTATTTGGTGACGCCATTCAATACATCGATTATGGTCAGAAAACCGTAGAGGAAACTGCAGAATATTTTAATCGTCAGGGTGACCGAATTTTAAAACGCGCCATGCGATAAATCGAAGAATAAGGCACTAAACTCACCCTGCCATTTATTTGGCGGGGTTTTTCTGCTTGATTAAATTACAATAAAAACAATCAATTAGATCGTCATCACAACTTTAAAATGCTTTTATTTTATTAGGGAACAATGACGACATCGATCACAAAAATTATTAAAATAATAAATAGAATATAAAACCACAATAAATGAAACGATGTTTCTTTTTTAAGAATGTATTCTTTATTGATGCGAAAATACATCACTCAGGGATTATAAAAATGAAATTTAAATTACTTACTCTGGCAATGGCATCAGTTATCAGTTTCAGCTCTGTGGCAACAACTATCGATTATCGTCATGAAATGCTGGATAGCGGTTCGAACGATCATAAAGATCGTCTGCTGTTCTCTAACCGTTTCGCTAACGGCTTTGGCCTTTCTTTGGAAGGCAAATGGCGGCAACACAGCTCGGACAACACCGCAAACAAACCTTTTCACGAACAGGTCAGTAATGGTACCGAAGTGGTAGCCAGCTATGTGTATAAATTTAACAAGACCTTCCAGTTGGAACCGGGCTTCTCTCTGGAATCCTCATCAGACAGCAATAACTACCGGCCATATTTACGCGGCAAAGTTGCCTTTACTGACGATTTCTCTACGTCTCTACGCTATCGCCCTTATTACAAACGTAACCAGCCTTCCACCAAAGATACTGAGAAAGGCCATCAATTCACCCTGCTATTTGCCTATAACTTCCTGAAAGATTACTCCGTCGAATATGAGTTGGATTACAAAAAATCTGAGGACAAAATTCTGGCAAATAACGAAAAGTATGACTGGAGTCATGATGTCAAATTGGCCTACAAATGGGATAAAAACTGGAAACCTTATGTGGCTATCGGCAATGTTTCTGGCAGCAGCCTGACCGACGAACGCCAGACCCGTTTCCGCGTGGGGGTGCAGTACACCTTCTGATCGTCGTTATAACCTGGTCACCGTTATAACCTCAGTATGTCCGATTTGATTGAATACTCATCATTAGTATTGCAGTAACTGCCGCTGCAAACCTGTTACCCGTGTTTGGGGAAAAATCTGACTCCCAGTCGCTTTTCCCCGTTTTTTTCACCTTCCATTTCCTATAATATCCGCCGCCCAGCCACGCGCCAGCTGTGGATTGTCTGAAAAAACAACATTCACCCTAAAATCACTCCTAATGTGACATTTAGTTACAGCGTAACGGCTATCTTCACCCAGAGAAATCCCATATACTGGATAAATTAACAGTTATAGTTTGGGACGTTTGTATGACCGCGGAAGGGCATTTGATTTTTTCTGTCGCCTGCGCAATTTTTGCCAAAAAAGCCGGGTTGACTCCCGAGCTTACACAGGGGGACTGGTGGCACATTATACCGGGCGCCCTTTTGACGTCTCTACTACCTGATATTGACCATCCCCGCTCTGTTCTGGGGCAACGCTTGAAGTGGATTTCCGCGCCTATTGCACGGATTTTTGGCCATCGCGGTTTTACCCACAGTTTATTAGCGATCCTCGGTGGAATAGCGTTATTTCAGCTTGAAATTCCCCGCAGTTGGTTTATCCCACCTGACGTCATGCATGCGATGATCGTCGGCTATTTCAGCCATTTATTGGCGGATATGCTGACGCCTGCTGGCGTACCACTGCTGTGGCCGTGCCGTTGGCGGTTTCGCCTGCCTCTGCTCAATTCGCAAAAAGGGAATCAGCTGGAACGCGTGTTTTGCGTACTTTTAGTATGCTACGCCGTTTACTGGCAGAGCGACCGCTCATTTCCCGTCCAATCCTATGTTGAGCAATTGAAGAGTTTCAAACTCTGATCACAATTAACTGCCGAAATCATCACCAAAAGCATATACTTTATACAAATTTGCGTAAAAAATTATATCAAATTCTTTTTGGATATAAGTGAGCCAACTCAGTAACTGTTAGGATAGTTGGCTTCGCGACCTATCAAGGTCAGCAATATAAATAGAATACGCAAAAAGTATTCATAATAGAATTTTGGAGATTTGGGGATGAACCTACCGCTCGTAATTAATGTGGCGATTTTTGTCGCATTGCTGTTGCTATTGGCACAAACCCGTCACAAACAGTGGAGCCTGGCCAAAAAAGTTCTGGCTGGTCTGGCATTAGGCGTGGTGTTCGGCCTCGGCCTGCATTTGGTGTATGGCTCTGACGACCCGGTAATGAAAGAATCTATTACCTGGTTCAATATCGTCGGTAACGGTTATGTACAATTACTGCAAATGATCGTGATGCCGTTGGTATTTGCGTCCATTTTAAGTGCCGTCGCCAAGCTGCATAATGCGGCGTCGCTGGGGAAAATCAGTTTCCTGTCTATCGGCACCCTGCTGTTTACTACCATGATTGCGGCGTTAGTCGGTGTATTTGTCACCAATCTGTTCGGCCTGACCGCTGAAGGTCTGGTTCAGGGCACTCAGGAAGCGGCTCGCCTAAGCGCGATTGAAAGCAATTATCTGAGCAAGGTTTCGGATCTGAGCGTGCCTCAGCTGATTTTGTCCTTTATCCCGAAAAATCCGTTTGCCGATTTAACCGGTGCAAACCCAACTTCGATTATCAGCGTAGTTATCTTTGCGACTCTGCTGGGAATTGCTTCACTGCAATTGCTGAAAGACGACGTTGAAAAAGGTAAACGCGTACTGGTTGCTATCGATACCCTGCAATCCTGGGTGATGAAACTGGTTCGTCTGGTTATGAAACTGACCCCATACGGCGTGCTGGCATTGATGACCAAGGTCGTCGCTGGCTCTAACGTTCAGGACATTATCAAACTGGGTAGCTTCGTTGTGGCCTCGTATCTGGGTCTGGCGATCATGTTCGTGGTTCACGGTCTGTTGATTGCCTTTACCGGTATCAACCCGCTGAAATTTTTCAAGAAAGTTTGGCCGGTGCTGACATTTGCCTTCACGAGCCGTTCCAGTGCTGCCAGCATCCCACTGAGTGTGGAAGCGCAAACTCGCCGTCTGGGTATCCCTGAATCCATTGCCAGCTTTTCTGCGTCCTTCGGCGCAACGATTGGTCAAAACGGCTGTGCCGGTTTGTATCCGGCTATGCTGGCGGTGATGGTGGCTCCAACCGTAGGTATCAACCCACTGGACCCGATTTGGATTGCAACATTGGTCGGTATGGTCACCGTCAGTTCAGCTGGCGTAGCCGGTGTAGGTGGCGGCGCAACCTTTGCAGCCTTGATTGTACTGCCAGCCATGGGTCTGCCGGTCACGCTGGTTGCTCTGTTAATCTCCGTTGAACCTTTGATTGATATGGGCCGTACCGCCTTGAACGTAAGCGGTTCTATGACTGCCGGTACCATCACCAGCCAATTGATGAAACAAACCGACAAAGAGATTCTAAACAGTGATGACGAGGTGGAATTAGCGCATCGCTAAATGTCTCACTTATCGTAATCAGTAAAAAGCCGGGCAGCGTAAACTGTCCGGCTTTTTCAATTTTGTTTCACCTGGGTTCTTCAAACTGGATTAACTACGGTACTTTTCCACCAGAGCCTGTGCGATAGCCAGGGTTTCCACATCCGGTACGCCGCTGAAATCGCTGGCGCGGAAGTGCATCTGGAAGGCAGCTATCACCTTCAGGGTTTCCTCATCCAGTTCACCGGTTAGCGGGATTTTATACCCGTAAGTCGCTAACGCTTTCTGAATAGACTCAACCGGCACCAGCTCGTGTTTATCACGGCCATCAATCAGTTCCTGAACCCGCCCTTCGTCTGGCCAAGCGCCAATGCCAGCTTCATATAAACGTTTCCACGGGAAATACGGGCCGGGATCGGACTTTCTCTGCGGAGCAATATCACTATGCGCTACAACATCTGTCGGAGCAATATGATAACGGGCAACAATGTCCTTCCCCAGCCGCTCAATCAATTCAATCTGGTTTTCGTTAAACGGATACCACTTACGCCCTAGCAGCTCCTCTGTATAGCCCAGATTGACGATTTCCACGCCTATCGAGGTATCATTCAGGCTGGTACGTCCTTGCCATTCGCTGACCCCAGCATGCCAGGCGCGTTTATCTTCGGGAACCAGTTGCAGTACCACCGGTTTGCCACCTTCTTTACGCGGATGTTCCGTCACCAAATAATGCGCGCTAACCTGCTCTTGAGTCAGCAATCGCAGGGATTCCGCATCGTCAACCGCCGTATAGTGGAACACTAGAAAGCGCACCCGATCGTTCTGCCCCACCGCAGGATGGGTGGTATCTACCTGATAATCACCGCGATCGATCAATTTATGCGGGCTACTGCTACACCCAGCCAAAAGCAGCAACAGCGCCGCCGGCAATAATTTTTTCATCATTCACACTCCCTGTCGTTTGATAAACTCGATTCACAGTAACTGATGTAAACTAAATGGTATGTAAACGATACATTCTGCATAAGTATCATTTGCACCTTAAGAATTTACCATCATGGGGGAAACCAGCAAAAAAAACGGCCCCTGAATCAGGAGCCGCTGGATTTACCTAGCTAATAATGCATTAAACGCCGCCCATTAAAACGGGTAGTCGCGATAACCCATTTGTTCCGAGATATTACGCGCCGCCTGATGCAATGACTTTACATAATCGCTCTTATGTTCCTCTGAGAAACGCAGCGTCGGGAATGAAATACTCAGCCCCGCGATGGCAACGCCAAAACGGTCGAAAACCGGAACGGCGATACAACGCAGCCCTTCTTCCTGTTCTTCGATATCTTCGCCAAAACCTTGTTCACGCACCTGATCCAGCACTGGCAATAGCACCGCAGCGCTGTCCAGCGTGTGTTTGGTACTACGGGTAAACTCGATATGAGACAGAATTTCTTCCACTTCGCCGCGATCGCGCCAGGCCAGCAGCACCTTACCAATAGCGGTACTGTGCAGCGGGTTACGACGGCCAATTCGGGAATACATTCGCAGGTTATACATCGAATCAATTTTATGGATATAGACAATGCTGTCTTCATCCAAAGCGCCCAGGTGAATGGTCTCACGGGTCAGATTCGACAATTCGCGCATCTGAATATCCGAGCTGCGGATCAAATCGACGTTTTGCAGCGCTTTTGCGCCTAATTCAAACAGCTTAAGCGTCAGCGAATACTTTTCAGATTCCCCTTCCTGCGCCACATAGCCTAAAGACTTTAGAGTTTGCAGAAACCGGTAAACCGTACTTTTGGACATCATCACACGCTGCGAGAGTTCGGTAATACCGATTTCTCGCTCTTCACCCAACGCTTGTAAGATACCGAAAACTTTCAGAACCGACGAAACTGAGTCGGGCTGTTTATCAAAATCATTCGTAGCCATTGTGTCGTTACCCTACTCGTTTTTTTGTTTTAAAAAAAATAGAACAATGGTTTTATTATAAGAGGAAGCGGTGAGATTGCGCAATGATGCAATATAATTAATCTGATATCACACTGAGAAATAGGGATTTGGCCTCTTTTTACCCCGGAGGCCAGAGCAAAGATGCTATAACCACACAGTTTCAGGCAAAGTCGCTAAATACAGTGCGGGCTTGCCGTCAACATCTGAAGTAAACAGCACTTGTTTATTATCTGGTGTAAAAGAAGGATGCGGGTGGGTTACCTGACGATCGCCTTCAAATACCTTCCATGAGGTGTCGTGGCGCGCTATCTGATGCTGTTTGCCGGTTTTCATGTTGAATACGTACAGGAAAGGATCGTTTTCAATCTTGTAGCCGCTATCGTCCTGCACATCTACCGGCGCATCAGAGCCGTCGCCCACCATCAAAGAACCGTCATAATTGCTCATTAAATGGGAACAGGCTGGCATTTTGGTCAACTGACGATTTTCCAACGTGAGCGGATCGGCGCTGCAAATAAAACGGTCTGGGCTACCCTTCATATAAGAAACATAAACCAAAGCCGAGCCGTCCGGCACCCAGAATTCATGGGTGCAACTCTCTCCCGGCGCATGGGTTTTCACTTTGCGCATATTCGTGCCGTCTTCATTGATCAGCCACATACGTGCATCCACCAAATCGTGCGGGCCTTCATGACAGAAAGCGACGGTAGCATCATCGAAAGGACGATAAATAGGATGGCCTAGCCATTGGTTTTCCTGAAGAATCACCGTTGATTGCCCGGTGCGCAGATCGACTTTCATTAAACGGCAGCAAGGATGAGTGAAATAGAAATCGTGGAATTTCTTCCAATCGGTTAACGGCTGCCAGTCCTCCTGCTTGATTTCAATACCAACCAACTTAGTACAATCTGAATTCGCTACCCAAGTGCCATACCCCATCCACCCGTCAGGCACCTGATAAACCAAGAATTCTTCCAGTGAATCCAAATCTACCCGCATGAGATTACGGCCATTTTTTACGTAATATAGCGCGTCATCGTTTGGCGACAGAAAACCGCCAAAAGTATTATCGCCGATACCCTCGGTTAATTGAGTGGCTATCCGAGTAGTCAAATCCAGCAGATAATAGTTCCACGCCCCTTCAAAAGCGCCGCCAAATAACAGTTTACGGCCATCCTGAGTGAAGCACTTTTGATAGAAATAGTTACGATGACAGGTCACGTCCTGAGGCGTTAAACGAGTAATTTGGGCACCGGTAGAGGCATCCTGATAGGTGTGAAATGTCAGTGGAATGAGTTTACCTTTGGCCATCCGAGGAATCCTTAAAACGTCAGAGAATGAAAAATGTTGGCAGCATCAGCTGGTTAACATGTGACAATCCATTATAGGAACGATGTTTCATTTTTCCGTGATCGCAGTTTCGTTTTAGCCAATAGCATTGATATTTTCTGGCTTTTATCTGTCTTATCATGATGATTTGGCCACTCCTGCATCCTGCACACATTCGTTGACAATCAGTTATGACAATTAGCTATGACAATTATCCGAGTGGCAAAGATGCAATCTGCCACCTTTGCCGTTAGCATTATAATACTTAGCCATTTCATTACTTTTACAGATAAAATTCCATATGACACCTTCTCAGACTGATGGGTTGCCGGTTCCCCAGCGCTACGCCGCCATTTTGGTGATAGCTTTGGGTATTACTATTGCGGTACTGGATGGCACTATTGCAAATGTAGCGTTACCCACCATCGCCCGCGATTTGAATGCCAGCCCGGCCGATTCTATTTGGATCGTCAATGCCTATCAGTTAGCCATCACCATTTCGCTGCTCTCACTGGCATCCCTCGGGGATATCATCGGCTACCGGCGGGTTTATCAGGCTGGATTGCTTATTTTCAGCCTGACATCATTATTCTGCGCCCTGTCCGATTCCCTTTGGACGTTGACTTTTGCACGGGTATTACAGGGGTTTGGGGCTGCAGCGCTGATGAGCGTCAATACGGCGCTAATTCGAATCATTTATCCGCGAGCCCAACTTGGACGCGGTATTGGCATTAATTCCCTGATCGTGGCCTTTTCTGCCGCCGCTGGCCCTACCATCGCCGCCGCCGTACTATCGATAGCATCCTGGCAATGGCTTTTTGCCATCAATGTTCCAATTGGCCTGCTCGCCTGGTGTTTGGGCATGAAATACTTACCCGCTAACGTAGCCAAGAGTAACGGTAATAAATTCGATATTGTCAGTTGTCTGATGAATGCCATAACCTTTGGCCTGCTGATTATCGCCATTAGCGGCTTTGCCCAAGGACAAAGCCCGACGCTAATTGCCGGTGAAATCATAGCGCTATTACTGATTGGTTTTTTCTTCGTGCGTCGCCAGCTCAAGCAACCTTTCCCGTTATTACCCGTCGATCTGCTACGTATCCCGATTTTTGCCCTCTCCGTCGGCACCTCGATTTGTTCTTTTATTGCACAAATGCTGGCGATGGTGTCGCTGCCGTTCTTCCTGCAAAACGTGTTAGGGCGGGATGAAGTGGCGACCGGGCTGTTGCTCACCCCATGGCCGCTGGCAACGGTTGTGGCCGCACCGATTGCCGGTCGGTTAGTGGAACGCTATCAGGCGGGTCTGTTGGGCGGCATCGGACTGGCAGTTTTCGCCAGCGGACTCTTCCTGCTAGCAACTCTTCCGGCCAATCCGAGCGATTTGAATATTATCTGGCGCATGATGCTCTGCGGCGTCGGCTTCGGTTTATTCCAGTCGCCGAACAATCACACGATCATTTCTGCCGCGCCGCCCAACCGCAGCGGCGGTGCCAGCGGTATGTTAGGCACCTCGCGTCTGCTAGGGCAGACCTCTGGCGCGGCGTTAGTGGCCTTAATGTTCCATCAGTTTGCGGACAATGCTACTTATGCTTCTTTGCTACTTGCCGGCGGTTTTGCCACGCTGGCGGCGGTGGTTAGCCTGCTGCGCATTTCATCTAAAACCAGCTAGCGCGCTGAAAATTCGACAATAAAAAGGCACAAAAAAGCCCCGCTATTCACGGGGCTTTCTAACTGCTTCACCACAAGCGGTTGTGGCTTATTTCAGGTATTCGCCAGTACGCAGTGCTTCAATGCGCTTGTCCAACGGTGGGTGAGACATCAGCAATTCGCTGAAAGTCTTAGATTTACCGTTGATGCAAAACGCCATCATGCTGCTTTCTTCCTGCGGCTCATAGCTGGTTTTCAGGCGTTGCAACGCCGCAATCATCTTCTCACGACCCACCAATTTGGCTGAGCCAGCGTCCGCATGGAACTCCCGGTGACGAGAGAACCACATGGTGATAATGCTCGCCAAAATACCGAATACCAGTTCCAGCACCATAGACACGGCGAAATACACCATTGGGTTGCCAGAAGAACTGCCTTCGTTTTCCCGATCGCCAGACACAAAACCAGCGACAACCTGCGCAATTAAACGAGAAATAAAGATAACAAAGGTGTTCACCACGCCCTGAACCAGCGTCATTGTGACCATGTCACCATTAGCTACGTGACTGATTTCATGGGCGATAACTGCTTCCGCTTCATCGCGGCTCATGTTTTGCAGTAAACCGGTACTCACTGCCACCAGCGAAGCATCACGGCGAGCGCCGGTCGCAAAGGCGTTAATATCCGGAGCCTGATAAATGGCAACCTGTGGCATAGCGATGCCAACCTGTTGAGACTGACGACGTACGGTATCCAGCAACCAGCGTTCGGTTTCATTACGTGGCTGTTCGATCACTTCCCCACCAACGGAACGCAGCGCCATCCATTTAGACAGCAGCAGTGAAACGAATGAACCACCAAAACCGAACAGAAGCGCCATAATCATCAGCCCCTGTATACTACTTGACTGAATTCCAGTCAGGCTTAGCACCAGCCCGAAGACCAACATCACCGCCAGGTTAGTGAGAAGGAACAGAGCTATACGCATCATAAATTTTTACTTCCTTATTTGTTTAGCCGTTTACCGAAATTCCTATTGAGATATCCTGATCCTATGGGCATCTAATAAATTTTCAAGGCTTGTTAAGCCGTAACTGATTAAATCAACATAACTTTACAAATTTGAACATATTTTATCACATTCAGTCGTCTTCCTGCGCCGTTTTCCCCGTGATTCCCTCCGCCGCCCCAGCCACTCCGGCGATCCTTTAGCGCGTTTTTTACGATCACGGCCCACTCGTACCATAAAAAAATCCGGGGCCTCATAAGAGACCCCGGATGATTTTTGCATCACTGGCGGCTTATTTAGCGGCTGGTTGCTGCGCTTTTTCCAACTGGGCGAGATCCAAAGCAATATGGACGCTTTCATCCAGATAAGGATCCGGCTCTTGATAATCTTTAGGTAAATCATCCAAAGACTTCAGCGGCTTTTTACCTTCGCGTTTGAAACGTTCATTCAAGCGCGCCAAACGGGTGGCGTCGTCTTCCTGATTCTCTTTCTCACGCTGCGCATAGTTAAGGGAAACATTGTTGCGTTTCGCTTTTAACGCCTTAAAGCGCACGATATCTTCCTGAATGCTCTTAAATTCAGGATCGACAGCGATACGGGCCGCATGATCTTTCAATAACGCTGGCTCGAAAGGTTTCAAATCATCAACCTTGGTGTAGGTTGCGGCGTTGATGCTATCCCACGGCAACGCGTTATCTTCAAAGCTTTCACCGGTTTCCGCCGGATCGACACCGGTTGGCATCACAATGTCTGGCACCACGCCTTTACGCTGGGTACTGCCACCGTCCACGCGATAGAATTTCTGAATGGTGTACTGTACCGAACCTAATGCAGGCCACTCTGGACGCAGCATTTGATCGTAAATCCGATTCAGAGAACGGTATTGCTGCACCGTACCTTTACCGAAAGTCGGTTCACCGACAATCAGCGCACGACCATAATCCTGCATAGCTGCCGCAAAGATTTCAGACGCCGAGGCGCTATAACGATCCACCAGCACGACTAACGGGCCTTTGTAATACACAATGCCGTCGGCATCGCTGTCTTCACGCACTTTGCCGTTATTATCCCGCACCTGCACGACCGGGCCGCTTGGGATGAATAAGCCAGACAAAGAGACCGCTTCGGTCAAAGCGCCACCGCCGTTGCTGCGCAGATCGATAATAATACTGCTCACATTCTGCTTGGCCAGTTTTTGCAGCTGAACCTTCACGTCTTCGGTTAAACCGACATAGAAACCAGGAATATCCAACACTCCCACTTTCTCTTTGCCAATGGTTTTAACCGACATTTTAACCGCTCGGTCTTCCAGTCGGATGCGTTCGCGGGTCAGGGTGACGGTTTTCACTTTGGTTCCTTTGCCCGCAGGCAGGATTTCCAAACGCACTTTGGAGCCTTTCGGCCCTTTAATCAGCGCAACCACATCATCCAGACGCCAGCCAATCACATCGACCATAGGTTTACCGGTCTGACCGACGCCAACCACACGATCGCCGACGGTAATCGCCTTACTCTTGGCCGCTGGGCCACCGGGCACCATGGAGTTAATCAGGGTGTAATCATCATCCATTTGCAATACCGCGCCAATGCCTTCCAGAGACAAACTCATCTCAGTATTGAATTGCTCGGTGTTACGCGGAGACAAATAATTGGTATGCGGATCGATTTCATGAGCAAAAGCATTCATGATCAGCTGGAAAACGTCTTCGCTGTTGCTCTGCGTCAGGCGTTTAATGGCTGACTGGTAGCGTTTGGTCAACGTTTCTTTGATCTCTTTATCCGTTTTACCGGCTAATTTGAGATTAAGTTGATCATATTTGACCTTGGCGTCCCACAGCTTATTTAGCTCGGCTTCGCTAGTGGGCCACGGCGCCTTGGCGCGATCCAAATCGATGGTGTCATTGCCGGTAAAGTCCATTGGTCTTTCCAACACTGACAATGCGTATTGATAGCGCTCGAAACGACGTTTCTGCGCCAGGTTGAATAGCGCATAAGGCGTATCCAACTGACCGGATTTTAATTCATCATCCAGTGAATTCTTTTTATTGGCGAACTGTGCCACATCTGATGCCAGCAACAGGTTGTGACTGTAGTCCAACATATTGAGATAGCGATCAAATATCTTGGCGGAAAACTGATCGTCCAGCGCGAACTGACGATAATGAGAGCGAGTGAAGCGCGAAGCGACGCGCTCACTCACCGTCGAGTGCTGAGGCTCTTGACGCAGTTGAGGTAACTGATCGATACGATAAGTAGTCGTATCGCCAGCGTAACTCGCCCCCGCCAGTAACAAGCCTGCTAATGCTGTTAATCTGACAAATTTGTTCATGCCTAGGTTGGCCTCCGTATCAGAACTGCAAGTGTTCTGCGCGCACGATCATCGCCAGACCTGAAGATAGCTGCACCCGTACGCCATCTTTAGCGATTTCTAATACGGTTGCGTCCATCGCACTCTTGCCTGCTCTGACTTTGATTTCTTGACCAATTTGCAGTTTCGAGATATCTGTGACCGGCACAGGGCGTGGCTGGTTCTCTTCTGCCGCTGGGCGAGGAGCACGGGCCTGCTGTGGGCGATTTGGCTGACGAGGCTTACGAGCTTCCGGAGCAGCGCCTGCTTCACGACGTGGTGCAGGTTTTTTACCTGCCGGACGTGGGCGACGTGGCTCTGGGGTTTCACCCGCAGCAATGGCAGCTTCGCGTTTTTTAGCTTGTTGCTCAGCACGTTGTGCCTGAACACGGGCTTTCGCCTCTTCCAGCTGTTTGCGGGCATGTTCGACATGTTGCTCTTCCAGCACACCGCAAGGGTTGCCATCCAGATCAACACGCTCTGCTCCGACTTTGACCCCATAAAGATAACGCCAGCTTGAGGTGTATAGACGCAAGGCTGAACGCAATTGCGTTTTGCTTAAATTCTCTTCCCCCTGAACTCGCTCCACCAGATCCTGAAAAATGCCGATCTTTAATGGGCGTGCTTCGCCTTCGGCGGTGAAACAAAGCGGGAATCGCTCGGCCAAAAAGGCTATGACTTCTTTGCTACTGTTCAACTTAGGTTGATTTTCCATGAAATTTCCTGATTACAACGGGTTTGCCAACCAGCGCAGGCATGAACAGGCGTCATTATAATGACGCCTCCAGCAATTGCCACGTTATCCGTGTATCAACTTGCAGTCTGTGTGACATATTTCGCAACGTCACAGTGTTCAAGATGGGCGCAAAGCCCCGCCACGACTGACGTCAGCCCTTTTTCGTCTTCTTCATCGAAACGATCATAAACTGTGCTGTCAATATCCAAAACCCCGATGACAACGCCGTTTACCGCGATTGGCAGGACAATTTCGGCATTACTGGCGGCGTCACAGGCAATATGCCCGGGGAAAGCGTGGACATCCGCAACCCGCTGCACGCGATTTTCTGACACTGCCGTACCGCACACGCCTTTACCCACGGGAATACGTACACAGGCGATTTTCCCTTGGAACGGTCCCAATACCAGTTGATTGCCATCCATCAGGTAGAAACCGGCCCAGTTCAACCCGTCGAGGCGCTCATACAACAGCGCGCTGACATTGGAAAGTGTAGCGATAAAATTATGCTCACCAGCAATTAATGCACTCATATCGCGTTTTAATTCCGCGTAGAATTCTTCTTTTTTCATGTCGTAACCATTAACAAACCTAAGAATAGCCAGAGGCAACCGGTGCTTAGCCTCTCTAAAGTAAGCATTAAATGTACATTGCCACAAGGCTAATCATCTTTAACTGAGTAAAAGAGTTCCCTACAATAGGGAATTGACTGATTTTCAGGGTTCACACAACGGGTTATGCTGTCACGTTCGAGAATAAAAACCGCGGCTCAGCCCCGTCGCACACTATATTTGATTTATAGCGTAATTTGATGCGCTGCGAATTTAATGTGCTCCAAATTATATACCTCGACTTTCTGTACCCTGGTTCGGCATTTACCCATATTGCTATTGGGCTTTTCATCACCGGCGGAGCCATCGATTAGATATTTATGAAGATAGAAGCGATTTACCGCCCTCTTTCCACCGCGCGAGAACAGCGCTGCTGCGAATGTGACGCCCTATTTACCCTGCCACCAATGCAAGGTAATCAGGCCGCCTATTGCCCACGCTGTTGCGCCAAGGTCGTCAGCGGCCGTGATTGGTCCCTGACTCGCCTAACCGCAATGGCCGTAGCAATGCTACTGTTGATGCCCTTTGCCTTTAGCGAACCCTTAATCAGCATTCGTCTGCTCGGCACCCATATCGATGCCAGTCTGTTGGAAGGCATCTGGCAGATGACCAAACAAGGCGACCCCTTAACCGCCAGCATGGTGGCTTTCTGTATTTTTGGCGCGCCGCTCACACTGACGCTTTCTCTCCTTTATCTGCGCATTGGTAGCCGTATCGGCATGAATTTGCGGCCGGTGTTACTGATGCTGGAGAGATTAAAAGAATGGGTGATGCTGGACATCTATCTGATCGGTATGGCTGTTGCCTGTATCAAAGTCAAAGAATATGCCGACATTTCCCCAGGGCTTGGGCTTACGGCCTATCTGGCGCTAACCTTATTAAGCATTTTGACGCTAATTCACCTGAATCTGGAGCAACTGTGGGAACGCTTTTACCCGCAGGAACAGCCGCCGGGGCCAAGGGAAACGCTGCGGGTTTGCCTCTCCTGCCACTATACCGGCCATCCTGACGCCAAGGGTCGCTGTCCGCGCTGCCACACGCCGCTGCGCCATCGCCGCCGCCACAGCCTGCAAAAAACCTGGGCTGCGTTGATTGCCTCTATGGTGCTGCTATTGCCCGCCAACCTGCTGCCAATCTCGATTGTTTACGCCAACGGCGTGCGTATGGAAGATACCATTTTCTCTGGCGTGATTTCTCTGGCCTCCTCCGGCAATATGCCGATCGCCGCCGTGGTATTTATTGCCAGCGTATTAGTTCCTTTTACTAAAGTTATCGTACTGATTACCTTGCTGCTGAGTATTCATTTGAAAACTCAGCACAGTTTGAAGACCCGTATGCGTTTGATGCGTGTCATTACCTGGATTGGCCGCTGGTCAATGCTGGATTTGTTCGTTATTGCGTTAATGATGTCGCTGATCAACAGAGATCAGCTACTTTCGTTCACTATGGGACCGGCTGCCTTTTACTTTGGGTCTGCGGTAATTTTGACTATTCTTGCCGTTGAATGGCTGGATAGCCGATTGATTTGGGATGCACATGCAACAGGAAACGCCGAATACGCCGACTGAGGCTCAGGTTAGGCACAAACGCCGAATTTCACCCTTCTGGCTGCTGCCTTTCATTGCTCTGCTGATTGCGGGCTGGCTGGTTTATACCAACTGGCAAGATCGCGGAGCTGAAGTCACAATCGATTTTCAATCTGCCGCCGGTATTGTCGCCGGTCGTACCCCTATTCGATATCAAGGGGTTGAAGTCGGCACGGTGCAATCCATCAGTCTGAGCAAAGACTTACGCAGCATTGTCGTGACTGCCAGTATTAAAAACGATTTGGAAGACTCGTTGCGAGAAGGGACCCAATTCTGGCTGGTTACCCCCAAAGCCTCTCTGGCCGGGGTTTCCGGGTTAGACGCACTGGTCGGTGGTAACTATATCGGTATGATGCCGGGCCACGGTAAACCGCAAACCCATTTCACCGCGTTAGATACTCAACCCAAATTCCGCCTGAATACCGGCGAGCTGATGATTCATTTGAACGCCAAAGATCTCGGCTCTCTCAATACCGGTTCTCTGGTGTACTACCGCAAAATTCCGGTAGGCAAAGTTTATGATTACAACATTGCGCCGGATAACAATGGTGTAATCATTGACGTGCTGATTGATCGCCGCTTCGCTCATCTGGTGAAAAATGACAGCCGATTCTGGAATGTCTCAGGTTTTAAAGGCGATTTTAGCCTGAGCGGCGCGTCAGTCCAGATGGAGAGTCTGGCGGCCTTGGTTAACGGCGCAATTGCCTTTGATTCACCGCAGCAAAGCCAGGATGCCAAAACCGATCAACAGTTCCAGTTGTACCCCGATTTGGCCCACAGTAACCGCGGCGTAGCCATAACCTTGGATTTACCCAATGGCAATAATCTGGCTGAAGGCCGTACCCCGCTGATTTATCAGGGATTACAGGTTGGTACATTGACCAAACTGGTATTGCAACCAGACAGTAAGGTCACCGGCGAACTGACCATCGATCCTTCGGTTGTCGATCTTATGCGTACCGGCAGCCGTATCGAAATGAACAGTCCACGTATCAGCCTCAATGATACCAAGCTGAGTGAATTATTGACCGGTAATACGCTAGAGCTGGTTCCCGGAGACGGAGAGCCGCAACAGCACTTTATCGTACTAGATAGCAACAAAAGCCTGTTACAGCAGCCGGATGTACTGAAGTTAACCCTCACCGCGCCGCAAAGCTACGGTATTGATGTCGGGCAACCTATTGTGCTGCACGGCATTAAAATCGGGCAGGTTATTACCCGCACGCTGGATGATTCCGGTATCACCTTTACCGCTGCCATTGAGGCCAAATATCGTCATTTGGTGCATAACGATAGCAAGTTCGTGGTTAACAGCCGTATCGACGTCAAAATCGGTATTGATGGCATCAATGTTCAGGGTGCCAGCGCACAAGAATGGTTTGACGGCGGTATTCAGCTGCTGGCCGGGGGTAAAGGTGAACCGAAAAGCCAATATCCGCTCTACAGCAGTCGCGAAAAGGCTGAAGACGGTATTCTGGGTAACCTGCCTGCGACGACCCTCACTCTAACGGCCAGCAGCTTGCCCGACGTGCAAACTGGCTCGGTAGTTCTGTACCGCAAGTTTCAGGTCGGCGAAATAGTCAATGTTCGCCCAAAAGCCAATGAGTTTGAGGTGGATGTTTATATTCAGCCGGAATACCGTAACCTGTTGAGCAGTAAAAGTATCTTCTGGGCTGAGGGCGGAGCAAAAGTACAGTTAAACGGCAGCGGACTCACCGTGCAAGCTTCGCCTTTGAACCGGGCACTCAAAGGCGCCATTAGCTTCGATAATCTCGACGGCGTAACCTTGGGCAAAGGCGTTAAACGCACCCTGTATGCCACAGAAACCGCCGCCCGCGCCGTGGGGAGCCAAATTACGCTACGCACTTACGATGCCAGCAAACTGGCGGCAGGTATGCCTATTCGTTATCTGGGAATCGATATTGGTCAGGTCGAATCGCTGAAATTGTCCGCCGAGCGCAACGAAGTTCTGGCCAAAGCGGTACTTTATCCAGAATACGTGGAGAGCTTTGCTCGCTTCGGCACCCGCTTCTCTATCGTTTCACCGGAAATTTCCGCCGCCGGCGTCAATAACCTGGACACCCTACTCCAGCCGTATATTAACGTGGAACCGGGGCGTGGGCAGGCATTGCGTAATTTCGAACTACAAACCGCTACCATTACTGATTCGCGCTATCTAGACGGTCTGAGCATCGTGCTGGATACTGCCGAAGCCGGTTCATTACAGATCGGCACGCCGGTCTTGTTCCGCGGAATGGAGGTCGGTACGGTCACCGGATTCAATCTTGGCGCGATGTCAGATCGAGTACAGGTTTCGCTGCGAATCAGTAAGAAATACCAACAGCTCGTTCGGCAAAACAGCGTGTTCTGGCTGGCTTCCGGCTATAACCTACAGTTTGGTCTAACCGGCGGCGTAGTGAAAAGCGGCACCTTCCAGCAATTTATTCGCGGCGGTATCGCCTTTGCAACGCCACCGACAACGCCATTGGCACCGAAGGCTTCGGTCAATCAGCATTTCTTGCTGAATACTGAAGAACCTAAAGATTGGCGCAATTGGGGTACAGCGATTCCTCGCTTCTAGCCTCTCTAAATAAGCTCGCCGGATAGGTCGTTTATGGCCATCCGGCGTTTTTTTAAAGAATCCGATATGCTAAAAAAGAAGAAGAGGAAACCTGAGGTAAACAAGATTCGAGTCAGACTCCTTGATGATTATATGAAAGCCCTAGGGTGTCATTACGCATTCTAATTATGGTCTAGCCATATTTCTCTGCATATTGACCGAGTATTATTTTCTTGTCTGAACGCTGCAACAATCAATCTCTTTTTGGCATAAAATCCTAACCCTGTCAGCATAGACATTCGGTCAAACTCGTTTTTTATAGAAGAATCCATTACCAATTATTCATATTAAAACCTGACGAACACTTAAATTAGATGAATAGCTTTAGCCTAAAACCGCTCAATATTTCCGATAACACATCAAAAGAATTAACTTTGTATATAACAAAAAATGATAACGTCACCTATTATTCGTAGCATGGACAGTCTGGTGTTTTACCTGGCATCATAAAAAATGAATAAAAATCAATGAACCACCGAGGTCCAAACGCAGAGATGAGTTCGCAGTAATTAATACAGATTTAGCCTATTCTGTAATAATGAATTAACCCATTAACGCCTAAATATTTAGTTTCCCTACCGAGTGTGCTGATAAATTTAAAGCTGACAAAACATTATTCTGAAAATTTACTTATGTTTCTACTTTGGTTAATGTTTTGTCATTATAAAATAGTGGATTAATTCAACACCAGCCGCTCAGATTACTCCTAATAAGCTGTATTCATTTTATGGCTGATATACAATCAGCAAGCCAGAATATGGTGACAGTTTTTCTTACTCAAGGAAGTCGTGCTCAAACAGGAGTGACATCATGCCAGATGATGAAAATAAAAATGAGTCTTTGACGACGACTCTACGCCAACAAATAAATAAGTTGCGCGATATTATCGAGAATAACTCAGACTGGATTTGGGAAATTGACGCTAATGCCCACTACACCTTTTCATCCTCTAAATGCCTAGAGTTCTTTGGCCGAGCGCCCCATGAAATTATCGGTAAATCATTATATGATTTTATGCCCAAGGATGAAGCACAGCGATTCATGGATGTTTTCAGCAAAATCAGCGCCGAGCGTCGCCCTTTTTCTGGTTTAAAAAATCGTAATCTCCGCATTGATGGTTCTGAAATCTTACTCGAAACCAGCGGAGTTCCGTTATTTGATGAGCACGGCGAATTCAAAGGTTATAGAGGTATAGATCGCGACTTGACAAATTTTCCTATCAACGCCCCACAGCGCTTATTTGAATTAGAATCTATCTATTCCAACGCTCCCGCCGGATTATGTTTTGTTGATACCACTCTGAGCTACGTCACCATTAACGATTATTTGGCGAATTTATTAGGTAAACACGCCAATGAAATTAACGGTCGAAAAGTGGTTGAGATCATGCCGAGCATTGTTCCTATTCTACGTCAGGCTCTACTGCGGGCTTATAATAACGAAAATATTCTGGACGCTGAATTTCAGATGCCCGGCGAGAAACACATTTTTTTTATTCGCATGAAAGCGGCTCGAGATACCCAAGGCCGGGTAACCGGATTATCCGTCGCCATGATAGATATCAGTTGCCTGAAACAAATGGAAGCCGCGCTGCGCAGTAGCAAAGAACATTACCGTAATATGGTGGAGCTGAACCCACAAATTCCCTGGACCGCGGCACCCGACGGCCGAATTACCGATATCAGCAGCCGATTTGAAAAAATAACCGGTTTTACTCGCAAACAGGCCTTGGAAGATGAATGGGTTAGAACCATTCATACAGAGGATCGGCATATCGCGCTGGTCAGTTGGGAGCATTCGCTGCGCACCGGCGAATCTCTCGATATTGAAATCCGTTTTTGCCACGTTGAAAAGGGCTGGAACTGGATGCGAATTCGCGCCACGCCAAGCCTGGATACTGACGGTAACGTTATTTGCTGGTATGGCACGGCGGAAGATGTTCATGAGCGTAAGCTGCTGGAGCTAAAGCTGGTTAAAGCCAATCGACGTCTGGAGATTCAGGCACGCACTGACTCATTAACCAAATTACCGAATAGACGGGAATTCAAGAAGGTTTTATCTCACGAATTTCTACGTGCCAAGCGTACAGATACGCCACTGGCATTATTGATGATCGATATTGATTATTTCAAAAACTTTAATGACCACTACGGCCACGTTTCTGGTGATGCCTGCCTGAGATTGGTTGCCCGCGCCTTAAGAAAATCACTAAAACGCAGTACGGATATTGTCGCTCGCTATGGAGGAGAAGAGTTTTCCGCAATTCTCCCCGATACCGACGAAGCTGGCGCAGCGTTGGTCGCTAAACATATTTTGGAATCCATTCGTATCATGGGTATTAAACATGCGGACAGCGAATTCCAGAAAGTGACAATCAGCATTGGTGCCAGTTTTTATCATCCATTAGTGCACTCACCCGACATCGATCAATCTCATCTGCTGTTAGCGGCGGATAAGGCACTGTATTTCTCGAAAAATAATGGGCGTAACCAATATAACATCCAGAAACTGGCCGAATAAAAACCCGTATTTTTCTACGTCTGCATTTGGCGCTTTTAATAACCTCGGCTATTCTCAATAATGCGGCCTTATCTGGTCACACCTCCTACCACCATAATCTCCAGGAGTTTCAATGAGAAAGTCAGTATTAAAAATAGGCAGTTTTGAGATTGATGATGCGCAAATATCCCCTCAGCAGACCAAAGGGGAAAATACGCTTAGTATTCCCTGCAAATCAGATCCAGATCTTTGCACGCAATTAGACGGTTGGGATGAGCACACCAGCGTTCCGGCGCTCTTGGATGGGAAACAAACGTTGTTGTATAAGAAACATTATGATCGGCATCAGGATGCCTGGGTAATGAGGATGACATAGTTGGTTAGCAAGAAAACCCGTCCGTCGAATAACACGAGGTGACAGACGGCGGGTTTTCCCTCAATATTTTTAACCCTTATCGGGCAGTATTCGTATCGAATCGTTAGATTATTCATTCCTGCCGAACAAGTCGTGTTTTCAGACTAAAATCAAAACGTCTCAATCACTTTAAATTTCATGCAGATCAATGTCATATCAGGTGAGAACATATCATAAGCCTCAAAGAAGCGCTGATGTTCTTTACGCCAATAGGCCAGAGTACGATCTCCTTCACCTTCGGCAAAAGCATGTGCTTCATCGACCTGATCGTAGGTTTTGAGATCCACTTCCGTCAGTTCAACGGCACAGGCCGGCACATTTTTTCCATTCACTACCACAAATACATCGCCCACCTGCGGTACGCCATCTCCATCTAAAGAGGCACAAGTGGCCGTTTTTACGCCTTGCAATACCAGCGCCAATAGCTCATCTGCGACGCTTTCAGTATCACCAAATGCCCAACGCTCAGCATTTTCATATTTTTGAGGAAGGCTAGTGGCCATGATTTTCCTTATTTCGAATTCTATTTCTTACATTATTGATACAACGCATATTACACTTTATCTCAAGCAATGCGCACAGAGTATATCTGCTCATCAGCATAGTTTTTCGTTACTATACTGACGTAAATGAACCAGATAGATAAGAGGAAAATGATGGTAACCAAAAGATTACATAAAAAGCACTGGAAAATGTTCCTGGTACTGTTATGCATTTGCCTGGCTCTGCTGCTATTACGCTGGGCAGCGATGGTATTTGGTTAACGTTTTTGATCGCTGGGCAAAAATAGGCTGCCGCACTTTAGACAAACCAACGCCTTATTTTTCTGCACTTTTTCTGTATCCTGCTGAGATGCCTTACCGCATTCAGGGCAAGTGACTTTAGTTTGAGCCTTGCTGATCAGTCTTCTGAAGCTATCGATCAATGACATAATCTTACCTCGTGGTTGTCTATGTCATGAAGTTACGTGAACCGCGCCAAAGAAACTGTGCCAACGCCGTCATTGGTTAAAATTTGTGCTTTATAAAGCAGTTTAGAGATCGTGCCAGCCCGAGAAGAGAGAACGGCGGTGAGTTACCGCTGCAACAGGAAGGTCTACTTTTCACCACGTGGCATGACAGGCATGCTCTACGCAGTGAAAAATCAGAGAGGAGTTAAGTATCAGAGCAGGATCAGTGATTCCACAGTTCCTGAATTAAACCTCTGACGCGAACCTTGGATGACCCAGCAACCAGGCTGATAACTCGCTTGGCACTCAACGCGGAAACTTCGGTATTCCATTCGTCAAATGAGTGATCGCTATAGCTATCATTGAATACTTTTTTGATCGAGGATTCAGCTTCTGACATCTCACTGAAACTCTTAGCATTTACTAAGCACTGAGCAATAATTGAGACTTTTTTCATGATTTATCCTTGATTATCGGCCGCATAGTGTAGCACAATCACTGCCCTCTTGATCACATGCTGGTTAAATTGTTTTTAAATTACACCAAGTGTCTGATAAATAGTCCAATTCAATCTAAACAATTCTCCATCAAAGCAATTTCTTCATTAGAAATATTGCTAATACTCGCCTCACTGTCATTAATCTTTCACTGACTGTTCATTTTTTGTTCACTTATCGCTCATATGATGTCACAGTCAGTATTCAGAGACGTTATCCGTTCAGGATAATGGAGGTGCAACATGACCAATAATCTCTTTTTATACCTGCTGTTCATCGTCTATGTGGCGGCAGCGGCAATCGATAACTCAACCGTTTTCTTTTTGCAATAAATCCGGCGGCCGACCGAAATCCATCGACCCCCGTTGATATCAGCAAGGTGCGTTAGAGCACCGACTTCCAAGCTGACTGCGGTAATAAATACACCGCCGCCTCCGCAGACTCCCCTGCACCAACAATATGCCCAATCCCCGCGGCCATCACAGCCAGTGTGACATCAAAAGCATTCAGGCTATCGCCATAACCCGCGGTCAAATTAAACATGGAACCATCGGCCAGCAGATACACAGTTTTCTCTCCAACCGAATAGGCGAAAACGTGCTGCATCGGCTCACTGCTCGGGTACTGTTTTAAGAAAGCGGTATCAATCTCTTCTGCAACGTGACCCACGTTGAGAATAAACACCCCATCTTTGGCATCAGCCAGACGAGCGCCGGAAAGTACATTTTTCGCACCGGTCGCGGTAGCAATCACGTCCGCTTCTTTGACAGCGTCAGCCAAATCAACAACCTGCCAGCCGTCATAACGCGCCTGTAAGGCTCTGGCAGGATCTATTTCTGCCACAGATACTTGACCACCATACGCTTTAGCCGATGCCGCCACGCCCTGCCCAACCAGACCATAGCCGATCACCACAACTTTTTTCTCATGCAAGGTTAGATGCGTAGTTTGGAAGAATGTATGCCAAGCCGTCAGCCCCACCATATGGCGGTTATGCAGCCCCTCTTTCACCGGCAAATCATCCCAGTTATAAATCGGATAACGCGGAGCCAGACCTTGTAAACGGCTAATACCAGAGCCCGTGGCTTCCAGGCCGGCTTTAATTTTAGGCCCATCAGGAGACTGATGCAGCCGAGTTGTTAAATCAGCGCCCATTTCGCATAAGTGTGTCGGTTGCCATGCCAGCGCCCGATCGAACGAAGCGGACCATTCTTCAGCGCTCATGTCTCGCCAGGCGTGAGCTTCTGCGCCTTGAGATACCAGATATTCCACCACATCATTTTGTACCGTCGTCGGGTTACAGGTTGTCAGATAAACCCGCGCCCCCTTTCTCAATAAACCGGCCACCAGCGGTGCCATTTTCAAATCCAGGTGCATGTTACAGGCCAGACGCACCTGGCTGAGATCCGGTAATGCCGCCACTGCGGCCAGCGTACGTGGCATATGGCGTTCAGCCCAAGTCAGTTCACCGTTGAAATTCTGGTACATTAACAGCCCCTTTCAGCAACAATAAATCTGCCCGTTCAGCCGTTATCCAGCCACAGTCGGTCAGTGAAGTCATTTTGTCTCGCTAGCCTGCTGTGCCGCGGCCTCGCTGAGCAGCACATCCATTTCGATCGTTCCCGGCGGTCGCAATGACCATACAGGGCCACGCAGCGCCTCGGCGTAGCCTGCCTGATAAAGTTTCTCCATCTTCACTGGATCAAAGATTTCGGCTCCATTGATATCAAGATTTGATGGAATAGTGATCCAATGAAAATCGGCTCCCTCGGCTAGGGAGAACGCATAAATACGGTATAAATCCCCGACCACCGTAGCTTTACTCGAAGAATCCAAAGTACGCATGGCAATATTCCGAACCAATCGAGGCGTAGGTTCAGGACGTGGCCCGAGCTGGCCGTTGTGGATTATATAAATATCTTCTTTGCTATTCGTAATACCGGCTCTGGCGCGCACAATTTTGCCGCTGAATACGCCGCCGTTATAAAACACTCTGGCTCCGACGCCGCCATCAACATGCATTTCGTCATAATGTTTACCCTTGGCCACCACGTCGAAAAAGACCGGAGCAAACGCCACCGGCACGGAGGACGATGCCAGCATTATCTTGCGAAATAGTATTAATGATTCCGGCGTGCCTTTTGTGGCGAGCAGCCCCATATTCCAGACAAAAAAGCGTTGAGAATCGAGATCCACCGTTCCGATATACAAACGACGACCATGACGATATTCCACCGCTATTTCACGCAATAATTGCGCAGTAATATGGCCATCAATTAGCTGTGACAGTGGGCTGGTATCCGCTAGGGCCTCACGGAAGAAAAGACGGAATAATAAGTTATCGAGATGAAATATATCTCGCGTCGTCGTCGTGGTATAAAAATCGTGTAACGCCTGATCGTGATCGCTGCCTAAAAATGCAAAAGGCGCAATTAACGCGCCAGTCGATACGCCAGTTACCACTTTAAACACTGGCCGCTTACCGGTCTTACTCCAGCCATTTAAAAAACCTGCGCCAAATGCGCCGTTAGGCCCACCGCCGGATAGCGCTAAATGCGGATAGACTCGCTGACCGTCAGGACGGAGGAATTGATCCGGTCGTTCATCTTTATAAGATTGCAACAAATCTGCTTCGAAGATCGGGCTGATATGACCAGCAGCCGCGCGAATATTTGGCATACCGGGAATTTCAGCTTCGTCCATTAATTCGACCGGCAAAGGGTTACGTGGTAATTGGCTACAGGCGCCCAGGAAAACGATCGCTAAGATTACGCTAACAAAACGTGCCGTTTTAATGCGATTGAACATTTTAATTTCCGCCTGACACGCTAGCCTGCTTTATCTATCAATATACTACTTTTTTCACCATGACAGAAAAGTCGTTTAGCGTGTTATCCACTGTTCTCACGTCACACGATACCAACAATGTTTACGTAATGGATAACCTACAGCAACGCCGGGGTGATCAAAATCGGGTTTCTGCCGCTCCAACCCTAAACGTTCCATCACGGTTTGAGAACGTAAATTAATTAACGCGGTAAAAGATACAATCTCCGGCAGCGCTAATTGTTCAGAATTCTCTCGCAGTACTTCCAAGCCGCTCTAGCGACCTGTTCTCTCACTTTTCAGCCTTGATTCTCATCGCCATAAAATTGCAGATACACTCTCAAAGAGCAAATCACCGATTGTAAGAGATAAAAATACCGATAAACAGTGCGTTAATTATCGCATAACGCCAGATAAATTCGATTTACACTACGCTTCCCGGCCCTTTTTCTGACTTAATAATTAACCGATTCGCCATGGAGCTTCAATGAGTTACGCACTAGCCCTTAAGACTTTCTTTGATCATCCCGATTTTAAACACAAACTACGACTAATTAGCGATATGGATATCACCGGTTGGGAAAACTGGTTACAAATAGAAATAGCATTATTCTTATGTCGCAACGAACATATTATAAGCTGGGGACGAGAGGTTCGTTTTGAAAACCCAGAGGGTCAGCGGATAGTGCCCGACTTCTTTTTAGTAAATTCGGACGACACCCTTTCATTGATCGAAGTTAAAATGAACAAAAATAAAGTAGCTTGTCTGACGCAGACAAAAAATGATCGAGCAAAAATCAACCTTTTCGGCCCGTCGGCTAGACTGATCTTATCCGGTATTGGAGGTGAGGCGTTTATCTCTCGAACCGGATTAAAAAACAACAGTGTGATCATTAAAGAATGTCTGCATGTCACTGCCTACCAAGTTACCCAAGACGGCAACCCAACCTACAGGGTTCAGGTATCCTGAATAATTAACAGGGAAATACAGCCTTAGATCTAAATGCAGGCTGCTACAGTTTCAATATTCGTCATCAGATAATTGCAGCTGACAGCCACGAAATACATCCTTCACTATTTCACGAATAGGTAGTGATCTCACGAATAGGTAGTGGCTTATTTGGACAGCGTTAACCACTGCTGAACTGAAGGGCGTTGCCATTGATAGGACACATAACGCTGTAAATTAGCCGGTACATCATCCCCATTCATCACTAAACGATTAAGCATCAAAGCTAAATCAGTATCGGCAATAGACCATTCTCCGTTCAAATTATCCTGTCCATCAGCCAGTAGCCAATTGGCGGCTGCGAATAGTTTATCCGCCGCGTTACTGGCAATAGTCGATAACGGCGGGCACTTCATCCCACCAAACAGCACTTCTGTGGGCCTTTCTAATCGTATGGATAATAAATCACTGCGTAACCACGCCTGAATCTCTCTGGTTTTAGCTCTTTGCTGCATCATGTTCGGGTATAGGGATTGATAAGCAGGGGCAGGAAAAGCTTCATCCAAATATTCAGTAATAGCCGACGATTCTGAAATTCGGAAGTCATCAATAATCAAAGTTGGTACACGGCGAGTGAAAGAGAGTTGGGCGTAACTCTGCTGCATATTTTCATTATCCGAAAGATTGATTTTTTTCAGCTCAAAAGGAAGTTGTTTTTCGGTTAAGGCAACAAAAACGGACATTACATACGGACTAAAAAAATCAGCGTCAGAATAAAGTGTAATCACAGGATTATCCATGGTCAGAAGTCATCGGGAATACGGCTTACATAACCTATTCACCTTAGACGCTGTTCCGATCATTGCAATAATTCCTATCACAAAACTTAGACTGACTCCCAACGGACTTTTCGACGCGTGCAGAAATGGAAATCTGTATTGTGCATATTTTGAACAGAAAAAAATACGAATGTACGTTTTCGTCCTGATTAAGGCTGGCGATCTAAAATCGGTGGGCGTAAAATCTTTGTTAATTATTTGCTGTGTCACCGTACGTTAACAAGGCTTTGGAATTACAATGTCATCTGCATGGATCGCTTTAAAAATGATCTACTGGGTTGGAATGGCCCTCTCCACGGTTATCACCCTGGTGACCAGCGTTGATCCCTCATGGAAAATCCGGATTTTTACTGCGCTTCTTATTGGTTTAACCTGGCCAATGAGCCTACCGGTAGTTTTGTTGTTTTTGCTATTTTAATTGACCTATTTTTAGGTTTTTACCTTGCGATAAAGACACCAAATAGCTTGTATTATTTTAAATAAACAAGAGTATTAGCACATTATCTCGATGGTACAAATGGAGTTCAACCTAAAAAGGAAAAGAGTTATTGTCTAAAAAATATTTCGATTGACGTCGGGATAGAATATGTCCGTAGATACGGAGGAATTGCAATATTTTTGTGGGCTAACAGGAGCAACCATAGTATTCCTATCCTATAATAGAATCATTCTTAATATACCTAAATAATTTCCACGCATCTGGCTTGAGTACATGTCTGAATCCAGCCCCCATAGAAAGAACTCTATCTCCGATAGAGTTGCAATTTTCCGCTATTTTTGTCTGACCTGGTTTTTCTACCGCATAGATATACGCGTTTTCTAATGGTGTAATAATAACCTCTTCCCACACGACTAAATAATGTGTATTTCCCCATGGATTTTCTGCTTCATGAACCATTAGAGGTGCCCCAAATGAAGCACACACGGCACCCATACTTGCTGCACAGAGACCATGTCCACCTATTACTTGTAACTCGCCACTAACGAAACCAACCTGCGCCAAGACAATATTGCTAACTGAGTTTTTATCTTTTTCTTTTTATTACAGCAAGTAACTTTGCATTTTTCGCTATTAAATAAAAATATCTTTCTTCCAATATTTTGTACTGTTCATGCTGCTTAGACGTAGCCTCACCAAGTGATAAGTGTCCTAATTTAAATTCATTTATATAATCAGTAACTAACTCCGTTTCACTATTAATAAAACCACTTCTGGGGGGTATGTCAATAATATGCATGAGCTACAGACCTATGAAAAATACGAGTTGTATCCTCTTTTTCTTTCTTGAGTATTAATCGCAAAACCACTCATGTTAATTCCACTTTAACGCAACTAAAACTTTCAAACTCCAAAATAATTTTTTTAAAGATGGAGTGAAGAAATAAATTATTAACACAACTGGTATGTAAGATACTGAAAATATCAACACCTCGTTCTTCTCCATTTTATATGTAAATAAAAAATATATGGCAATAAGAGTTGCAGTCCCCATATATAAACCTAGCAGGCTCATAATGAAAACTCGACTTACACTGGTTTTTTTATTTTTTGCTATCTTGATCAATAGAGTGGCATCGACATTATCCATCCCCAAACTCAATAATGTGTTCTTTAGCTCTTGCTCATCCATACATTTAATTCCTTTTAAAAATAAGTATCTATGTTAGATAACCGTAGTCGCTCGCTTTAATCAGTTTTTATCCAACGGACGAAAGCTTAACCTCCCTCCTCTCCAACCGCAAATCCACCCAGCGCCCATGGGGAATATCCACCGGCTGGACATCACTGTAGCCAGCCCTTTTA
The DNA here is from genome assembly GCF_003634395.1 of Yersinia sp. IP36721. Classification (NCBI taxonomy): domain Bacteria; kingdom Pseudomonadati; phylum Pseudomonadota; class Gammaproteobacteria; order Enterobacterales; family Yersiniaceae; genus Yersinia; species Yersinia sp. IP36721. The sequence goes on along the minus strand of NZ_QCZL01000022.1, from coordinate 12,466 downwards.
TTCTGAGTAAATGGGGGAACTGAGATGTTCAGGGGGTACGGACCCACACTACTGCCAGGATAGGTGATCGTGACCTCTTGCGATACCGGCCCCAGCGGCCCTTCTTAACCATAAAGTGACGTAGGTTTCCACATAAAAACGCGTATCGTCGTCGGTTGGGTCATCCTCGCCGTAATCGGCTGACTGATTAATCGCCGTGATCTCGGTGGGATTACTCGGAGCGGGAATACCTAGCCGGAAACTGGGCACAGGATATGCAGAAAAAAACAGCCTATGAATCCAAACAACATCAAGCCCTCACCTTCAATAAATCCCGCAACCTAGTAGTGTACGCCGGTGACAGCATGTCTCGCTTCATCTGCCATGCGCGCTGTATGCCCTGCCCAGCAAACCAGATTTTCCCTTTGCCTGACTGGTTTATTCTGTCCAGCGTTGCCATGAGCTGTTCACTATTGGCTTTCGGCGAGTTTTCATCGAATAACCCGAGTTGTGCCACGCCCTGACCGTAGAAATCGCCCAGCATCACGCCCCCCTTTTGGTAGCGATGACCATCCTGCCAAATACTGTCCAGACAACGCGTGGCGGCGGTTATAATATCTCGGCTATCCTGCGTGGGCGTATAGAGTTGGGTGCTGGCCACGTTGCCATAGTAGGCTTCATTCACCGCAAAGGGGCTGGTTTTGATGAAAGCGGAGATACCTCGGCAATACTGATGTTCTCCCCGTAGCTTTTCAGCTGCGCGCACGGCGTAGCCACATATTGCCTCACGCATATCCTGATAGTCAGTTATTCGTTCGCCAAATGAACGGGAACAGACAATTTGCTGTTTGGTCGGTGCAAATTCTTCCAGCGCCAAGCAGGATTCGCCGCGCAGCTCGCGCACCGTTCGCTCAAGTACCACGCTGAAATGTTTGCGGGCTATCTGTGGGCTGGTATCGGCCAGTTGCAGCGCCGTTTTGATACCTAACAGATTGAGTTTCTTACCGATCCGCCGCCCTATTCCCCAGACATCTTCCACCGGTGTTATCGCCAGCAATTTGCGTTGCCTGAGCGGATCGGATAAATCCACCACGCCGCCGGTTTTGCTCCATTGTTTGGCCGCATGGTTCGCCAGTTTGGCCAGCGTTTTGGTCTGGGCAATGCCGACCCCCACGGTCAGTCCGGTCCATAACAATACCCGTGCCCGCACGTTACGACCAAACTGCTCCAGACTCATGCAGTTGCTTACGCCGCTGACATCCAGAAAGGCCTCATCAATACTGTAAATCTCAACCGATGGAGCCATATCTTCCAGCACAGTCATCACCCGGTTGGACATATCCGCGTAAAGCTCGTAATTACTGCTGAATACCGCCACATTGTGCCGCTCGAAAAGCTGTCGATGCTTAAAATATGGCCCACCCATTTTGATATCGAGAGCCTTCGCTTCCTGATTTCTGGCGATAATGCAGCCATCATTATTGCTGAGCACCACCACAGGCCGCCCGCGCAAATCTGGCCGGAATACGGCTTCGCAGGACGCATAGAACGAATTTACATCAGCCAGGGCAAACACCGGATGCCTCATTGATAACGAAACGGACAACGCCAAAAGTTTCCAAATCATCCCCGCCATCGTGCAGAACTATCGGCGGATAATCAGGATTCATCGCTTCTAACTGTACGACAGGCCTCAGGCACAGCCGCTTGACCGTGAATTCACCGGCAACAGAGGCAATGATAATATCGCCGTGGCTCGGGGAAATGCTGCGATCCACCACCAGCAGCGAACCGTCAAAAATCCCCGCCCCAATCATTGAATTACCGGTCACCCGGACAAAATAAGTCGCTGCCGGATGAGCAATACAAAGCTCATTCAGATCGATTGGCCTATCAACGTAATCCGCCGCCGGACTGGGAAAGCCAGCCGGGATCGTTGCATTAAACAACGGGATAGGAACAATTTCGCGCAGCGGCGAGAGGGAGTGAAAACGCATGATGAAAGCCCAGCAAACTGTATATGCATACAGCATAATTTATGAGTTATCGCTTGTGAAGGGCTGAGTCATGGCTTTTGGACGGTTTCTAGGAAAGGCATTGGTTCTTATCAGAAAATATTTTGGCAATGAATCAGGGCATTTATTTTTACTGATTAGTATTTAGTCTGCCCCCTTTTCTACTCTGGGTTAATTAGATTTGACCACCTGCTAAGTGCCAGAAGCGGTCATGACAAAATCCACAGTATGTTAATTAATAGTGAGGCCGGTCACCGTTGAGCATTGAATGTGAGCCACGCTGCGGGAAAGCCATAAAGTGCCCTTCGTCGCGGCCGCTCCGCTTTCTGTTATTCCCTGAAACGGGGCGCGAACAATTCAAAATTTCCTCAATGAAGATCTGATCGACCAAATGATTATTACGCGCTTTCCCATCTTACTTGGAGGAGGCAGGCCACATGCGCGATGCCTTGATCAAGTAATTTTATCCCTCTAGGGTAAGACATTAAATTTTTATAAATGTCTTTTAGCAGTCAGAAATACATTTATACCCTTGGACTAAAAGTCCGCTTCACGCCCTGAGACATCCAACAAGCTTTTTATGGCCTAAGTAAAGGCGAGCGTCGCGCTTCAAGTGCCAGCAAAAACTTCGCTTCGTCGTAGCGGGTTCTGGTCTTCCACCCGATTACCTGAATATCTTCTGTACATCCCTATAAATCACAGTAAATATTGAATCAGTAAAAAATGGTCACGGATATATTAACCAGTAAGGAAAAGAGCCATGCAAGTACCCACGCTGGAAACAGAGCGTTTACTGTTAAAGCCAATAGTTGCTGAGGATGCATCACAAATTCAAGAACGCTTTCCACGCTGGGAAATTGTCCGTTATATGGTGGCATCGGTTCCCTGGCCCTATCCTGACGATGGTGCAGCGCACTATGTTAATAACGTCGCGCTGCCAGCTATGGCAAAAGGAGTCGCCTGGGTTTGGACCATACGGCACCGGGATAATCCTGACAATTTAATAGGTGTTATCTGCCTAGATGATGAAGAAGATAATAATCGTGGCTTTTGGCTGGTTCCTGAATATCAGGGGCGCGGATTAATGCGCGAAGCCAGTCTTGCGGCGACAGATTACTGGTTTAACACTTTGAACAGGGCAGTATTGCGTGCTCCAAAAGCAACTAAAAATCTCCGTTCTCAGAGCATTTCAGTCAGCAGCGGTATGCGCCTAATCAAAACGGAAAAGAAACAGTTCGTCAGCGGCCTTCTGGACTCAGAGTTGTGGGAAATGACTCGTGATGAGTGGAATGCCCATCACTCAAGCTAATAGGCCAGGATGTCCGCTTGAGTGAAAGCGGAAGTGGGTGACATCGTGTTATGTTGAAATTGAGCTCGGTTCATGAGGTGCGCGGATCACGCAATGAGAGAACTGAAGGGTAAATTAAATGGCTGGAGTAAAATTATGACATATGATTTGATTGCACTTTCTGCAATTGGCTTGGCTATCCTTCTGGGTGCAATGAGCCCGGGAGCCAGTTTTCTGCTCGTTGCGCGAACAGCCATGTCCAGTTCGAGACGTGCGGCATTAGCGGTGGCCGTGGGGATGGGCTTTGGTGCGCTTGTCTTTGCGGTCATTGCGTTAGCGGGCCTTCATACCCTGCTGACTCTGGTTCCGTCACTTTATACGAGCCTGAAGATTGCCGGTGGTTGTTATCTTTTGTGGCTGGCGCTGAAAATGTTTCGTCGTCCTTCCGGCAGAATTACCCATTCAGTAGGCACAGAGGATGTCAGCATATCAAAAGCTTTTACTACTGGCGTATTTACCCAAATCAGCAACCCCCATACCGCTCTGGTATTTGCCAGTATTTTTTCCGCAGCGCTTACCACTAATATTCAGCCTGCCATGTATATTATCCTGCCTTTAATGGCGTTCATTATTGATGTGCTCTGGTATGCACTTGTTTCATGCTTATTATCAACCGACCGACCACGTCAGGCTTACATTAGATACCGCAAGTTTATAGATAAATTAAGCGGAGGATTCATGGCATTTCTGGGGGTACGGTTACTGTTAAAGTGATTAAGTCGATGACAATCTATGTTGCGGATGCGAAGAGTTAAGACCTGCTCTTCGCTCTTAGCCAACTATCAAGTTTGAAAGTTAGCGTGACTGCCATTAACGTTGAGTTGACGATGTCTGTGGCATCCAATTTGGTGCTGACCAGTGACGAAACCTATTACAATGTACTTAACATTTCTAACTCTGAATCATCTGATATTAAAGGGGTTTCTGTTGGCGTAACGGTATCCGATTCTGCGATTGTCTCAGTAGGATATTTCCCTCCGTCCGTTGATATTTCCGCCGGCAAGTCTGTCAATATCAATATTCCGTTGATGGGCGAAAACCCAGGGACGGCAACGATGACAGCAAAACTCACCATGCCAAACGGCTACACAAATAACGGTGACAGTCAGGCTAGCTCGGTGATTCAGGTGACGGAGCAGCGCGATTTGGATGTTTCACAAGAGTATAAATCTCACTGGCGTAAGCAATGGGATAAACCAGAGTTTTTGTATAGCTATCATTTCCTCCTGACTTCATCTTCGGTGCAGGTTCGCAGCTGGCAGCTCTCCTTCTTATTGCCAGAAGGCGCGATGGTTGATGTTGATTGGCTTAATGCAAACAGCAGTTGGATTGAGCTGAATACAGATAAGTCGGTCAATGGTTGGTGTTTCCTTGATAGTACAAAGGGCAATGTTATAGCGCCGGGCATCGATCTACCGATGGATATTCTCATGATTTATCCGGGCGAGGCCGAGGAGTATAAGGTCATTAATAATTTACGACTTGAACAGCTAGCTTAATTTTTAATTTTTAATTTTTAATTTTTAATTTTTAATTTTTAATTTTTAATTAATAACATCTGCACCTGTGGTTGAATATCAGGTGCAGATTCTATTTTAGTTATAATTTTATGCACTCGCGGAGACTCTGTCGCATTAAGGCATTGTTATATAACATGCTGTTTTTTTTTTGTAATATTACCTGCCCATTTCTCTGATCCGAAACGTCTTCCGTCGCCTGCATTATCCCATCGATATTATTGTTCAGTGTGGCCGCGGATATCTGGCTTACTCACTGAGTTTACGCAACCCAACAGAGATGATGGCAGAGCGCGGTATTGTCGTTGACCATTAATAAATCTGCGACAAAGCTATTTCTTGTGCAGCCTGACCGGCTACATATCATAAACAGGAGAATACCATGAGCACATCGTTGTTCAGCAGAACCCCGAAGGTCACGGTCTTTGATAACCGCGGCCTGACCGCGCGCGACATCGCGTACCATCGCCACCCTGATGCCCCTGAGGTGACAAATGAACGCATCACACCCCACCAGTACGACGCACGCGGCTTTCTGACGCAGAGCGCCGACCCGCGGCTGCACGACGCCGGTCGCGTAAATTTCAGCTACCTGACGGACCTGGCCGGAGGCGTTCTGCGTACACAGGGGGCGGATAACGGTACTAGCGTCAGTCTGAACGACGTCGCCGGACGACCGTTTATCGCGGTCAGTCATATCAGCGCCACCGATGAGGGCACTGAGGACAGAAGCCTGGCGGTGACCCGCACCTGGCAGTATGAGGATGCGGCGCTTCCGGGTCGACCACTAAACGTGACGGAGCAGATCAGCACTGAAGTCGCCCGCATCACGGAGCGCTTCGTGTATGCCGGCAATACTGGCGCAGAGAAGACTCTGAACCTGGCGGGATTGTGCGTCCGTCATTACGATACGGCAGGACTGGTGCAGACAGACAGCATAGCGCTGACAGGCGTCTCGCTCTCCGTCACCCGCCGTCTGCTGAAGGACGCGGATAACCCGGACACCGTGGCTGACTGGCAAGGAGAAGGTGCCTCTGCATGGAATGATCTGCTCAGTGGCGAGGAGTATGTCACCCTGACCACTGCTGACGCCACCGGGACGGTGCTGACCACCACCGATGCGAAAGGTAATATTCAGCGCGTGAGGTACGACGTGGCGGGACTGTTGTCAGGCAGTTGGCTGACGGTGAGGGACCGTACGGAACAGGTTATCGTGAAGTCCCTGACGTACTCGGCCGCCGGGCAGAAGCAACGCGAGGATCACGGCAACGGCGTGGTGATCACGTACACGTACGAGGCAGAGACGCAGCGCCTGACCGGCATCCGGACGGAGCGACCTGCCGGCCACGCTTCGGGTGCCAAGGTGCTGCAGGACCTGCGCTATGAGTATGACCCGGTGGGCAACGTGCTGAAAATCACCAATGATGCTGAAGCAACCCGCTTCTGGAGTAATCAGAAAGTGGTGCCGGAAAATACCTACACCTACGACAGCCTGTACCAACTGGTCAGTGCCACCGGGCGCGAGATGGCAAACGTCGGACAGCAGGGCAGCCGTTTACCGTCAGCTACCGTCCCCTTTCCTACAGACAGCTCCGCATATACCAGTTACACCCGCACCTACACCTACGACGAAGCCAGCAACCTGACGCAGATACGCCATTCCCCGGCAACACGCAGCGGTTACACAACCAACATCACCGTAAGCAACCGCAGCAACCGGGCTGTGCTTAGCAACTTGACCGAAAACGCCGCAGACGTGGACGCACTGTTCACTGCGGGCGGCCAGCAGACGCAGCTACAGCCGGGGCTGGGCCTGGTCTGGACGGCACGTAATGAGCTGTTGAAGGTAACGCCGGTGATGCGAGATGGCAGTGCGGATGACAGCGAGAATTACCGCTATGACGGCGGTAGTCAGCGCATTCTGAAGGTCAGTGTACAGAAAACCGGTAACAGCGCGCAGACGCAGCGGGCGCTGTACCTTCCGGGCTTGGAACTGCGCAGCGCGAAAAATGGCGATACGGAAACGGAAAGCCTGCAGGTTATCACTGTGGGTGAGGCGAGCCGTGCGCAGGTGCGGATGCTGCACTGGGAGAGCGGCAGGCCGGATGGAATCACTGACGACAAGGTACGTTACAGTTACGATAACCTGACCGGCAGTAGCGTGCTGGAGCTGGACAGCGACGGCAAACTTATCAGCATGGAGGAATACTATCCGTACGGCGGGACAGCGGTATGGACGGTTCGCAGCGCGGTGGAGGCAAACTACAAGACCGTGAGGTATTCAGGCAAGGAGCGGGACGCAACGGGGCTGTACTACTACGGTTACCGGTACTACCAACCGTGGGCGGGCAGATGGCTAAGTGCAGACCCGGCGGGCTCGGTGGACGGGCTGAATCTGTACAGGATGGTGCGGAATAATCCGGTGGCGTGGAAGGACAATGATGGAAGAATCCCTATCAATACTATGATTCCACCGCCGCCACCGATGATGGGGGGAAATCCACCGCCACCACCACCGATGATGGGAGGAAACCCTCCGCCGCCGCCACCGATGGCGGGAGGAAACCCTCCGCCGCCACCATCGATGCCCGGGCAGCAAAATGTAGCAAAGAAAAACTGGGTTATTAAGGAAGACCCCGCTTTATATAAACAGCAAGGGGGGGAATATCCATACTATTCTTCATTCACAATAGCCTTACAGAAGCTTAATATCAGTCATTATGATTCAATTATCGATATGGACAACTTTATAAGCAAGTGGGCTGAAATTGGTAGAAACATGAAGCCGGCAGCAAGAGATATTAGTCACGACAAGTTTATAGAGGTTCAGAAAACTCTGGGCAAAATTGATGCTGAATGGTCTGGGTATCATTCAGCAGATGTGAACGAAACCTTCCGTGGAGACACGCCAGTAATATCTAATAGTTATTCTTGGCTTGCTGAGTTTATAAATGAATCTGAAGGTAAGAGCGATACTGTACAAAAATCAATGGATTTAGAAATAAAATCTCCCCTCATAATGTCTACAGCTAAGGATCCTAAAATGGGTTATGTGTCAGGTAAAACAATTATGTGGCACTTTGATCTTGAGCCAGGACACGCCGGTGTTTCTGAAGGATTGTATGCCTCCGAGGGTGAAGTGACGTTTCCATTATACAACAGGATGAAGATAACATCTTTACAATACCTTCCTGAAGGAAGGTCTTATATGGACAACCCAGAACAATATGGAACATCTCACCGATATATCATCAAAGCCAGAATGTTACCCCGGTCATAATAACAGGATAGTGATATTGAGCTTACCAGGATTATGTTTCCGCCCCTGAGAGTTTCATTTTTAGTAAGATAAAATACTCCACTCCAGAGAAGGAGTAGCTGTTATCCTGTTTGAGTAAACCTAAAATAGACAACTCAGTGAGACTGTATTTTTGTCTCACTGAGTTTGTTTTGTCTCATCCCGACGTTACGTTTTCCACATCTAAACTTTATTGAGACACTTTTCAGCAAAATGGCTTTTTATAGGGCTCTGTCGCATTAGTGACATGAAGTTGGCAAAAGTTGCGTTACCGATTAGGCAGCCTACAAATAGCGTTGGCAGGGAAATGAAGCCTCAAATATCTAGTCTTAGGTCAGAACTGCACGATCTCAGCCAATACTTAGCGATTCAATGCTGACGCAGCGCGGAACTTGCATTTTAATAAGTTCAATTGCTGTGATCATTGGTCAGTCCTATATTTTATAGCTCACAAGACTGATCTTATAGTTCATACTATGAATCGCAACAATTACTAGAGCCACTTTGAGCAGTCAATGTCCATCCATTGCTCTTTTTTTTTCAAAAAGCCAACAATATCTAACTATCTATAATAAGCATAAAAAAATTCACTTGTTATAATAAATAATCATTGATTCTTATTGAATAGAACATCCCTATGCCACTTAAGATACTTTATTGATTTATCGCTCACCTTTATTTTTACATCTGTTTTTATATTGAGTTTTTCTATCATCTCATTAATTAACGGTTTATCTCCGATAAGCATCTCTCCCTGACCCGAAAAACTGATAAATCCTTTATCGAACAACACATCTACATGCGCAGCCAGCATCAAGCCATTATATGGGTCTAAACGTTCTTCATCAGTACAATGTCTCCAGGGCTTAATATGACTTGCTCGCAGTAATTCGAGCATAGACACTCCTGTCACTGGACATTCAGGATAGTGCTTAAGTACATCTTGGCGAAATAAACCCTGCCCCACCCTTGCCTGGATTAATTTTTCAGTGGTTGTAGAGTCGCTAATCCTCCTAGCTTTAATTTCAGTAATGTCCTTTTCAATTTCTTGATAATCAGAAGCATTATTTTGTTGTATTAAACTGGCTGATTTGCAAATCTTTAACAGTAAATGACCTAGTTCATGGCTGATTTTTGATAGGTACATCTCATTACCATTGCCATTCTGCGGCTTTATTGGCGAACGAGTATCAGGTAATAACGGTGCGATTTCCGCGAGATGTTCCTTTGGAAAGATAGGAGTCTTTAACGTTGTAAATTCAACATCAACCTTCCACCCTTGATCGTCCCAAAAGCTATCAAAGGCAGGAGGTTGCATAGCGTCATAGCAATTGGACTTAGCCACACCTACAGCACCTATTTTAGTAAATGCATAGGAAAATATTACGTCACCAGGATTGACTAATTGGAGCGTATCGTACGCTGGTTTTGATTTTCCATCTTTAGCCCGACAAGGTGCCCAAATAAATCCTTCTTTACGCGCAATTTTGAATGTTTGTTTGTGATTAACCCAAAAAAATTGTTGCTCGGCTGGTTTGTTGCTCATGATTATCTTATAAAGATTTTATTTGCACATAATTTACAGCTCAAGCCATACCTGATCAACCAATGTAATGAAATATTAATCGTTCATGATTGAAATAACAAAATAATCAATTGCATTGCGTTACTCTAACCTAAAACATAATAACCAAATGTGATTAATTTGAGTTGAGCTATTGATATGAAACACTTTTAAAAAGTCCTAAGCATCCATTTTTATAATTAATTTAGGATAAGTAATATTGGATCTGTGCTTGGGCGTGTTTAAATCCATAACAAGTTAAACGAGAACGGCTTATTAGCTCCACCAGTAGAAAATCCGGTCGGGTGCCTGGTGCACTTAATGCTGACTCACTCACCAAAGCATTTGTTAAAGCATTGAAGGCGACCGATCTGGTTTATGAAACATCGCCACCAAGTTTTCATGAAATCCACAGCCTGGCATCGCGGTTGTATGAAGCGGAATACGGTAAGGAGTTTGCACAAAAATTACTCGGTCACAAGTCGATGAAAATGACTAATGTATACCTAGATTTCATTTTCACTGTAAATAAAACCACTGCGAAGGCGTATATCATTTATGTATAAAAAGGCAACATCCATAGCTGCACAGTAAATGTCTTCTTTTTTTCTAGTGTATTTTTTGAATAGTTGCTCATTCACCTTCCCTTTAAGTTAATCAGAACCTTCAAACTCCAAAATAAAGTTTTTAATGATGGGGTAACGAAGTAAAGAATAAGAACTATTGATATATACGCAACTGAGAATGAAATTAAACTTTTAACGTCCGTTTTGTATGTAAAAAAGAAGTAAGTAACAACTAATAATAAATTTGAAAAATACAACCCTCGTAAACTCATGAAGAAAACTCTACTTACACTGGTGTTGTTTTTTTTTGCTATGCTAATTAATGTATCGGCATCGATTGGTAGCATACCAAGTTTAATTAGTTTGTTTTTTAGCTCGACATCATCCATATGTTTAATTCCTTTTAAAAATAAGTATCTATGTTAGATAAACGTAGTCGTTCGCTTTAACCAGTTTTTATCCAACGGGCGAAAGTTTAACCTCATCCATCTCCAACCGCAAATCTACCCACCGCCCATGGGGAATATCCACCGACTGGCCATCGCTGTAGCCGTCCCGTTTATTCTGGGCAAATGGCGGTGAGTTGGGGTGTTCGCGGTGATAAGTGCGGATGGTGATAACACCAGATTCATCCACTTCCCGTTCTAATTGAGCGTGAAAAGCGGATTGTCTTACAGGCCAAACACTTTATGCGAGTTCGTAATTAAACCAAAGCAGAATCACAACGGGGGCAATGAAGGTTAACGCAAGCCATGAGAAAACCTCAAAAGATCGCAATGTACATCAAATTCACACAATTGGAGTCATTACCGATTCTTGCAACAAGACCGGACGAAATATGAAAGTGGAACTCTCATTATTCTAATATTATTAAGTAAAACCAACCTGAGCCCCTTCACTTGTTATAGAGAACTCAGGGAAATAAAGCACATTAAGGACGTAGAGATTCAGCCATGATAAACAATGTCACCAATCAGAATACGATCTTTGGTCATATAGAAACCAGCTACAATCAATCGGAGATTACCAAGAGCGTCAATGAGGCGTTTGGTGTTAAAACCAATGTGACCGATAACGGCGTCTGCATGGCCATGTCGGCAAAGTATCTTGTCAAGAATTCACAGGGGGAGGGTTTTTACGCTTGGCTTGCCGATTCATCTGCCAAATGGCAGGTATTATCTCAATATCTTAACGATGACTATCACCCCCTACCGCCCCCTGAAGCACAAACCAGAATCCAGTATGAACTGAAGGATCACTTCAATCACGTTGGTACTTATATAGTGAACAACGAAGACTTTACCCCCCAATTCGCTGCCCAAGCGATGAGCCTAGCACGCAATGACGAAAAGGGGTGCTACAACATGTGTTATCTACTCACCCCAGACGATGGACCAGGACATGCCGTCGCCTGTATAAAAGATGAGCAAGACCATATCCGCTTTATGGATCCAAATTTCGGCGAGTTATCCTTCACCTCCACAGTTGAGTTTGAAAACTGGATGAGCTCGGTATTTAATAAACATTACTCCATCTTCAGTTCTATGACCGTCAATATCTATGAAGCCCCTGAGTAACGCTGAGACGGTTCCGTCAACCTTGCCCACGCTTTAGACATTATCAGGCCGTACTGTCCTCATGCTTTCAGCATGGCCTAGTAGCTGTCGTGTAAAAATGCAACCGGCCAACGAAAAATTGCCGCAAACGCATCGGGTTGATGGTTTCGATCATGAACAAAACAAGTGGCTAACTCTCCTTTTAGCCGCAGCGATAGAACATAAAGTGCTTCTTTCCGAAAACATTACCGTTAGAAGACGGTGAATCTTTATTCTAAAAGATAATGACTCCAGTTGTGTGAATTTGATGTACATTGCGATCTTTTGAGGTTTTCTCATGGCTTGCGTTAACCTTCATTGCCCCCGTTGTGATTCTGCTATCGCCGTCTGAAGCAGATGTTTGCCGACCTGAGTCTGGAATGCCGTGCGCTGAAAGACGTCATCGAAAAAAAGCTTTAAAACCAGCGATAAAGCGTGAGCTCGTCAACTATCTGACCACGCAGTTTACGATGAGCATACGCCAGGCATGCAGGACGTTATCGCTGAGCAGGACGGTGTTTCGTTATCAACCGAATACACGACGTGATGAACCGGTGATCCAGAGGCTGACTGAGGCGGCTGAA